>JBALWM010000183.1:0-2037 GCA_036960905.1 Porticoccus sp. | reverse complement strand
GCAGAGGAACCACCTTCATTGGTACTCGGTACATCATCAACGGGGACAATGCCCGTAATATCTCCACCATTAGAGACGGTCACCGTGTGGCTAACACCATCCACCGTCACGGTATAAACATCATCACCACCTTCTGTCACAACTGCCCCTGTTCCTGCCTCGGTAGGAACAGGTTCAAATGCTTCAGAGTTACCTCTATTTTTCAGAAATCTCAAACCTGTTTGCGGAAACAAGGCATAGGTCAACACATCATCAATTTTTTCTTCGCCATCCATTAGCTCAATACCCTGCTCACTAGCTAATGATTCCAACTCGGCAATCAGATTATCCAACTCTGGTGCCAACAAGTCAGCTGGCCGACAAGTAATGGGTTCATCGCCCTCCAATATCTGGGCTTGTAGTTCTCTATTAACCGGGGCTGGTGTTACACCGTATTCCCCTTTCAGCAAGCCCTTTGTTTCCTTGGTAACACTCTTGTAACGCTCTCCTGTCAGCACATTCAACACTGACTGGCTACCCACAATCTGTGAGGTTGGTGTAACCAGAGGAATAAATCCTAAGTCTTCACGCACACGAGGAATTTCCCTAAGCACCTCATCGAATTTGTCTTCTGCACTCTGTTCACGCAGTTGGTTTTCCATGTTAGTCAACATACCGCCCGGTACCTGGGCCATTAAAATACGAGAATCTACACCTCGAAGAGAACCCTCGAAAACAGCATATTTCTTACGCATCTCACGAAAATAAGCAGCAATTTCTTCCAGTAAGCTAATATCTAGGCCGGTATTACGACGAGTGTCCTCAAGAATGGCCACGATAGACTCGGTAGCTGAGTGGCCGGAGGTCATCGACATTGATGAAATAGCAGTATCGACAGCATCAACACCTGCTTCTACACATTTCAGAATCGTAGCTGTGGATATACCGGTGGTGGCATGGCAATGCAGCTGTATGGGTATATCGCACACCTCTTTGAGTTTTGATACCAGATGATAGCCGACGTAGGGCCTAAGTAGCCCCGCCATATCCTTGATACAGATTGAGTCCGCTCCCAAATCTTCTATGGCCCGTCCCATATCCACCCAACGGTCAATGGTGTGTACCGGGCTGACGGTATAGGACATGGTGCCCTGAGCATGTTTCCCTTGGGTTTTAACCGCTTTAAGAGATGTCTCAAGGTTGCGTAAATCATTCATTGCATCAAATACACGGAATACATCAACACCATTTATCGCTGCACGCTCAACAAACTTTTCAACCACATCATCTGCGTAGTGACGATAGCCAAGAATATTTTGAGCACGAAATAACATTTGTTGAGGTGTATTGGGCATTGCCTTTTTTAACTCGCGGATACGGTCCCAGGGGTCTTCACCCAAGAAACGAATACAGGCATCAAACGTTGCGCCACCCCAGGTCTCCAGAGACCAGAAACCGACTTGATCCAGTTTTTCAGCAATGGGCAACATATCGTCTATTCGCATACGCGTAGCAAAAAGCGACTGGTGAGCGTCCCGCAAGACAACATCCGTGATCCCAAGAGGCTTGTTCGAATCAATCATAATATCGCTCTTGTTGAATCAATATTCTGAGGGTACAGAAAGACAAAAACCCTCTCCCTATTTTCGACTGCGGTGCTGATCAATGGCGTTCTGAAGTATGGCTAATAATTTTTTATCTTCCGACCCCTCAGATGAAGTATTAGAAGACGTGTTAGGCGTGGAGACCGAATGGGGAGACAAAAGGTCAGTTTCTGGCATTTCAGGAAATAAACGACCAATAATGGCTGACGCTGTCATGGTCACTAAGACCAACAATGTCAGAAAGAGGAAAACGGTACTCATGCCATAGATCATCAAATCCAGGCCCTGTTGTAGCAAAGGATCGGTCATATATCACCCCTTAGCACTTTAACCCCTATTTCATAAGAGTTCTGGAGCATGCCCATATAAAGAGTACTCATTACCTATAATCCCATAAGCCTCTTCCCTTCAGATGACTATACTGGCTGCGCCATCTTCCATCAATATATTCAAG
>JBALWM010000182.1:0-2048 GCA_036960905.1 Porticoccus sp. | reverse complement strand
AGTACACTCGGAATCTGATCATGCCGGAATTACCAGAAGTTGTCGTTACTCTGAATGGGTTAATATCCCACATTACTGGAAAGCGGGTTTCCAAGGTGGTAGTGCGTGAACCACGGTTGCGTTGGCCTGTGCCTGGAGACTTGCCTGAGCAGCTATGTGGAAAGGTGCTGATTGATGGTCGGCAGCGGGCAAAATATTTGTTGTTTCGATTTGATCACGGTCACTTGATGATTCATCTGGGCATGTCCGGGAATCTTCGTATTGTTCAAGCAGGTACTCCGCCAGCTAAGCATGATCATGTGGACATTAGCTTCGAAGGTGGAGTGCAGCTAAGGTTTACGGATCCTCGACGGTTTGGTTCTGTGCTGTGGCTGAGTGGTGAACCAGAACAACACAAATTATTAAGTTATCTGGGGCCAGAACCCTTTGAGCCGGTATTCGATGGCAATCATCTCTATCACTTGTCGCGTGGAAAAAAGGTGTCGGTAAAGCAGTTTTTGATGGATAACAAGATCGTTGTGGGTGTGGGCAACATCTATGCGAATGAGTCGCTGTTTCTTAGCGGCATTAGGCCAAAGAAGGCCGCTGGTCATGTTTCCCGAAAAACGTACGAAATCTTATCTGAGAATACCAAAACCGTCTTAAAGCGGGCGATAGAACAGGGTGGCACAACCCTGAAGGATTTTGTTGGCAATGAGGGGAAACCGGGTTATTTCAAACAGGAATTGTATGTCTATGGTCGTGGCGGCATGCCCTGCCTTAGGTGCAAAATGCTGTTAAAGGAGATCAGGCTAGGGCAGCGTTCTACGGTTTACTGCCCCGTTTGCCAGAAATGATAAGTAGAGCTGCCAAAAATAACGAGTACGGCACAAATCAGCAGTCGTTAAGTTTCTTCGCCATTGCCTCAGTAACACAGGATGGGACAAATTTATTGATATTCCCACCCAGTGAGCCAATTTCTTTTACCAAAGAAGAGGAAATATAGGAGAGCTTTTCTGATGGCGTTAGAAAGATGCTTTCTACTTCGGGCGATAGTGCCCGGTTCATGTTGGCTAACTGAAATTCATATTCAAAATCAGAGACAGCACGCAGTCCCCGAAGTATTGCGTCGGCGCCCTGATCCTTCACAAAGTTGACCAGCAGGTAATCAAAACCAAGTACTTCAATATTATCCAGGTGGGACAGAGACTGTTTCGCTAAATCAATACGTTCTTCGAGGTTGAACAGGGGCTGCTTCTTTTTACTGCTAGCAATGGCAATAATCACACGATGGAACAAGCGGCTGGCTCGTTCAACCAAATCGACGTGGCCGTTGGTGATGGGGTCAAAAGTACCGGGATAAACAATTGTTTTCACGTATGTTCTTCACTCTGTGAGCTGGAGCTTGGGTGAGTCGTTAGGCGAGCGTGGAATGGTATACGTTTTGTCATTGAGGCTCAATCGCATCGATAAAGCCGATAGCACACTTGTCCTGCAGTTTTTTCTCGAAATAGATCCCAGGTAGACGGTGTGATGGGTGGTGGTTGATGCCTATCAGTTTCAATGTAGACAAGACTATTTTGGGACAGTAGGCCGGGGCGCTGTAACAGATCACAACAGGGCTGCAGTAAATCGGCAGCAAAGGGTGGGTCAAGAAAAACTACATCAAATGGCCTTTCAGGGATAAAGGTACTCAGCCATTGGGAGGCATCTGCCTGGATGACTTGAGCTCGTTCAGTTTTTAATAAAGCGCAGTTTTGTTTCAATAGGGCTGTGGCCGCAGTATCTTTCTCAACCAAAATCGCGTGGTCGGCACCCCGGGACAATGCCTCAAAACCCAGCGCCCCTGAACCTGCGAATAAGTCTAAACAGTAAGCACTTGAGATGGCGGGCGCTAGCCAGTTAAACAGGGTTTCTCTAATTCGATCACCCGTGGGGCGCAGGCCTTCTATATCAGCAAAATGGAGTTTGTGTCCGCGCCATTGTCCACCGATAATGCGCAGCTGGCCAAGGGCCTCTTTTCGAGTGGGGGATGTTGAGTGATGATGGTGTTTCAAAGCGTTTTTCAC
>JBALWM010000181.1:0-2055 GCA_036960905.1 Porticoccus sp. | reverse complement strand
AGCCAATGGCATATTCACACTGACTGTCGGTGTGCTGGCTGTTAAGTAGCCACTGGGCCGTCTCGCTCTCAAGGCAGCTACTGACAGTACGTGAGATAAGCCCTAACGCTTCATCGGTTTGAGTAATCCCCAATTGTCTCAACTGGATATCCCAGAAGGGTTTCCGGCTATCGATGGTATCCAGGTTCCAGGCATTGACACCCTCCACAACTATTTGCCGAAGAATACGGTGAAGCACAGTTCCGGTATGACGTGCTGTAGGGTTTGGTTCGGCTAAGGGTACTTGCTCATGGTCTTGGGGTATCCACTCGGTAGCGACTGGCACATCATTCTTCACAGAGATAATTTTTGGGTGTTGCCAGTCTGTAGGAAGTCGCTGTAGGTGATGGAGTGTTGGAATCGGCTTATTACTGATGTCCTCATCCAGTTGCTGATGGTGACAATAAATACCCGGCATTTTGGCTTCAATGGCGGATTTTAGTACTGGCCAGAGGCTTTCCAAAAGACTGTTTGCGGTAGGCTTTAGCTCGTTATCCGTGGTGTAAAGCAAGTGCAATTTTTTGATGGCACGGGTGGTGCCAACATAAAGAACACGGGCTTGTTCTAACTGATTTTTTAACTGATGTTCACGTTGCAGGTATTTGAACAGTGGGTCTGCATCCAGACCTGTTTGTTCAAGAGGCCCAATAATAAGCTGGTTCTGTCCCTGTTTGCTTACCCGCTCTTGCCACAGCATCAATTGTTTATCATCACTGCGGGGTTTTCTGTTAAGCCCTGGAATGATCACCGTATCAAACTCAAGTCCCTTGGCTTTATGAATCGTCATCACATGAAGCTTCGTATCTGCTTCCTGATCAGGTTTTGCATATAGAGACTGCACGGCTTTCTCAAAGGCTGCCCATTCAGTGATCGTTCCACCTGTTTCTTGTTGCTCAAGTAAATCGAGGTATTGCTGGCATTGCTCTAACTCTGTGGTTGAGCGCAGTGCTACTTTTCCTCCTAGTGCTTCCCAAATGCCTTCAATCCAGATACGTAGTGGTTTTCTGTATCGTTGATCCCAACCTTTTTTTAGGACACTACTGACACGGCTTAGTATCTGATTCCCTTCTGATGAAAGATTGTGAATATGGCGGTGATTGAGAATATTCAGAAATAATAGTGGGTACCATTCTCCATCCGCCATAGGGTTCTGTTCAGGTAGTGTCGTGTTCGCAACCTGGAATAAATCATGTAAATCTAGTCCGCACCAAGGCGAGCGTAAGAGGGACAGCCAGGCAATTCGATCAGCGGGAGACAGTAGTGCACGGGTGAGGGACATCAGGTCAATTACGGGCATCCGTTTCCCCAATGGATCAATATCGGTGGCTTGCCAACGATGTCCTGCCTGTTGGAGTGCTTTCAAGATGTCAGGCAAATGGGTGCGATTACGTACCAGAATAGCAATAGAGCCCTCAGGGTCTTGTTGTTTGGACTCTTTGACTCGTTTGACGACTTGTGTTGCCTCGGCTTGGCGGATCTTATCGTTGGTATGAGCTTGCGGGTCGTTAATAAAAGCATCGACTGTGACGGCTTCAGTGGGCAGAGAGGGGTGATGAGCCAGTGCCGTGTTGTAGCTCACGGCACCACGGCTGATATTATCGCGTGTTGGGAATACCTCAATAAATGCCTGATTAACCCAGTCAATAAGCCCTGCCTGTGAACGGAAGTTGACCTGTAAATCCAGTGGCTCCAATTGAAGGTTACCAATGGGCTGGCTACGTGCTTCCAGGAATAGACCGACATTGGCATTACGGAAGCCATAGAGGGATTGCATGGCATCGCCGACGATAAAGAGGCTTCGTCCATCATTGGACTGCCAGCCTGCGGTGAGTCGCCGTAAAATTGTAAATTGTACCGAGGAGGTGTCCTGAAACTCATCGGTCAGGATGTGTTTGACTTGATAGTCCAGTTTCAGGGCCAAATCTGTTGGCTCATCTTCAGGCCCTAGTGCGCGTAATGCTGCCAGTGTTATCTCAGTAAAATCACAAACCTTTTGTTGCTGAAAAATCAGACTTA
>JBALWM010000180.1:0-2101 GCA_036960905.1 Porticoccus sp. | reverse complement strand
GCAATCGGAGAATCTAAGCCCGTTTGTGGTCTATGAGTAACTTTACCTGAAAGGGCGGTAGGGGCATGTTAGAATTTGTTCCCGTTTTAGTTACTATTAGTCATTAATTCATCGTCATCAACTCATGAGAAAAATCGGTTTATTATGCTGAAAAAAATTCTTTCTGCTGGCGCACTGTTGATCCTGTTCATTGGAGCTACAGTGGCTCACGCCAAGGTTCTCATTCCAGCACCACCCCAACTGTCTGCCAGTGCCTGGATTCTGATGGATGCCAACACCGGAAAAGTTCTGGTTGAGCATAATGCTGACGAGCAGTTGCCGCCGGCAAGTCTCACCAAGATGATGACCAGCTATATTGTTGCCAGTGAACTTCATAGCGGCAAAGTGAGTGAACAGGATCAAGTGCCTATTAGCGTGACTGCCTGGAAGATGGGTGGATCCAAAATGTTTGTTCGTGAAGGCACCAAGGTACCTTTGATTGATTTATTACGGGGTGTTGTTATCCAGTCGGGTAATGATGCTTCTGTGGCGTTGGCTGAATACTTGGCGGGTAGTGAAGGTGCATTTGCTGATGTGATGAACCAGCAAGCAGCATTATTGGGTATGGCGGGCACTAATTACCACAATGCCACCGGTTGGCCTGCAGAGGGCCACCTGACAACAGCGCGAGACCTGTCGTTATTAGCGCGTGCTTTGATTCAGGATTACCCCAAGCATTATGGTATCTATTCTGAAAAATATTTTGAATATAACAGTATCAACCAACCCAACCGCAACCGTTTATTGTGGCGGGATAGTTCTGTGGATGGCCTTAAAACAGGCCACACAGAAGCAGCCGGGTACTGTTTGGTCGCTTCAGCAGTACGCAAAGGAATGCGGCTTATCTCTGTGGTCATGGGTACCAGCAGTGATGAGGCCAGAGCGAGAGAAGCACAAAAATTATTGGCCTTCGGGTTTCGTTATTTTGAAACCGGCAAAATCTATTCTGCTGGGGATACTATTCAGGAAAATGTTCGGGTTTGGTACGGTGTTGAGGACAGTATTAACCTGATTGTACCCGAGGATGTGTATGTGACAATTCCTCGTGGTGCAAAGGATGAACTGGATGCCAAAATTCTGGTGGATGAGACGATCGAAGCACCCCTGACCGAGAATCAGGAATTGGGCCGGTTGTCTGTGAGTTACGAGGGAGAACAGCTGCTTGATTTGCCATTGGTTGCTGATCACCCCGTAGAAGAGGCTGGTTTTTTTGCTCGTCTGTGGGATGCTATATCAAAGTTTTTCTATGGTTTATTTAACTAATGACTGACCCAGAAGCCCCGAAAATTGAATTTCCCTGTGACTATCCCGTCAAGGTGTTGGGCAAAGCGGGGCCTGAATTACATGCTTTGGTGATAGAGGTCATGGAGTGCCATGCCCCCGGTTTTGACCAAGCCAGCATTACCGTGAGGGATAGTCGCAACGGTACTTTTCAGGCTATTACCATCACCATTACGGCCACTGGCAAGAGTCAGTTACAGGCACTGTTTGATGACCTGAAGGTTAGCCCTCTGGTCCAGATGGTTCTGTAAGTTGTCAGTATGGGACAAGCCCCGGATCTACCATTAATTGTCCGCTATTTAGGTTGTCGTCAATACCTCGATACCTTTGAGGCCATGAAAGCCTTCACCGCCGAGCGAACTGAAGACACCCCTGACGAAATCTGGTTGCTGGAACATGAGCCCGTTTTTACTCAGGGGCAGGCAGGGAAAGAAGAATATATTCTGATGCCCGGTGATATTCCCGTGGTGAAGAGTGATCGTGGTGGTCATGTTACCTACCATGGCCCAGGCCAAATCACTGGTTACCTGTTAATAGACTTAAAGCGCTTGGGTTTGGGTGTGCGAGATCTCGTCACCTTGATTGAAGTGTCTTTGGTAGAAACTCTGGCTCACTGGGGTATTAAGGCCACTCCTCGCCCTGATGCTCCGGGTGTCTATGTGGACAGCCCCGAGATAGCCAAGGGGAGTAAAATAGCCTCTCTGGGGCTAAGAGTGCGCCGTGGTTGCAGTTATCATGGCCTCAACTTTAACGTTGATATGGATCTCAGTCCCTGGTCGAG
>JBALWM010000031.1:10179-15422 GCA_036960905.1 Porticoccus sp. | reverse complement strand
TCCCCCATTCGTCGCATTGGTTATGAGCGATGGTTAAGAAACCTGGCCATTGGCCTGGGTAATGCGCCCTCTTCCGACAAGATTATCGACACATTAAAAGCACGTCAGGATTATCCCTCTGACATCGTTCAAGAACATATTCTTTGGGCGTTAGGACAACACTCAATAACGGCAACTGGAAAGAAAAAACGCAAGCGAAAAATCATTAATCCTGAGGTTTATCGTTGAAATAAATTATTTTTCCTTGGTCAGATAATGAAGAATCTCCACCACTTGATCGGTCGTTTTCGCCCAAGCCATGGCGCTACCATCCACCTCTTTTAATGGGTGAATAATATTCTCATCATGAAGGGTGATATAGGGTGTACCCAGCGCAGCACAATAACCTGCATCAAAGGCCGCATTCCACTGCTTGTATTGGTCACCAAAACGAATAATTGCCAGATCACATTGCTCTATCTGAGTCTTTATCCTAATAGCGTTCACCTTGGCTGACTTATGGTCTCGCCAAAACTGTTCTGACTCTTTTCCCAGCACATCACCGGCGGCATCACTGGCATCATGATCAGTGACAGCGGAACTAAACTGCACCGGCAAATTGAGCTTCTCTGCCCCACGAATAATTTGTTCCCGCCAGTCTGAATGAATCTCGCCGGCAAGATAGATTTGCCACATTATGATTTGTCACCTGTCAGATTAAAAAATACGCCACGGTAATAACTCAGTTCTTCGATAGAGTCTTTAATGTCGTCCATCGCCAAGTGTGAACCCTGCTTATTAAACCCTTTCATCAGCTCCGGTCGCCAGCGGCGAGCAATTTCTTTCACGCTACTGACATCCAAATTTCGATAGTGAAAAAAGGCTTCCAACTCAGGCATCTGTCTTGCCATAAAACGGCGATCCTGACAGATTGAGTTCCCACACATGGGTGACTTCCGTGCATCCACAAATTGTTTTAGAAATTCTATGGTCGCTCGCTCCGCCTCCGCCATGGTGGTCTTGCTATTTCTCACGCGCTCAGTCAAACCAGACTTTCCATGTTGGCGTGTATTCCACTCATCCATACCATCAAGTAGCTCATCTGGTTGGTGAATCGCCAATATTGGCCCCTCTCCAAGGGTATTTAGATCCTTATCAGTCACGAGTGTGGCTATCTCGATAATCACATCAGATTCCGTGTCGAGACCTGTCATTTCTAGGTCAATCCAAATAAGGTTAAGGGGATCGTTTATAACGTCTATTTCATTCATTAGGGCTATCTTTTGCAATTCGAATAATATTATCGAGTTTTTCAATGCGTTCTTTTCGCTTGAATATCTCAGCCTTTATTTCAGTCACTTGAGGCTCATCCAGCCCCTCAAGCTGTTCTTTTAATTGCTTAATTTCTTCAACAAGACTCTGACTCTCATCCTTAAGAACCCGAACTTTTTCTGCCCTGTCAGCTTTATCAAAGATTAATGATTCCGGGGCCTTATGGTTGACCTCAAGCGGATCACGCTCTTTGGGGGCGGCCATGAATTTTTCACCATTGGTAAACTGCCGCTGATTCATAAATGCCGGAGACACTATTTCAATATCGGCACCATGGAGTTTATCTAACACTTCTCTACGAAGCCGGCTTCGCGCAGTTAACAGGTGTTTGACTTCCGCGTAGTAACCGGAGATTTTATAGGCTATAGAAAAATCACCCAGTGACATAATTTGGATAAAAGGTTCTTGCAATCCAGCAGTAACAGCGGCCTCTTTTAACAGGAGTTCCACCTGATGATGAGGCACATCGTAGCCAAGAGTCAGCTCACAAGAAATAATTGTGCCGGAGGACCTCACTACTGTTACCGGACTGGAAGCCAGATAAAGATTGGGCAGGGTAATTAAGTCCCTATCTTCTGACTGAATCTCTGTGTGAAACAAACCCCGCTCAGTCACTCGGCCAAAGTGGTCACCTGCCCGAATAAAATCACCGTGACGAAAACTTTGTACCGAGCGTAACATCAATCCCGCCATGGCGTTGGATACAAATGTGGTTGAGGATAAGGCAATAACTCCGGTGAGCACCAAACCCAGCAAACCCAGCAAGTCACTTCGGGTAGACTCATTCACTGGCAATGCCAAAACGATACTAATCAGAGCAACCGCTGTGAGCAACATCATGGCCACTTGACCTGGCAAGCGAGACTTAGTGGTCAAGCTGGCACGGCTCACCAACAGCCAGTCGGCAAACCGCAAGGCCAGCACAACAACCGCAATGGTTGCCAGCAACGGTACAAATTCGGCCAGTGTCTGGTAAATCCCTTCCAAGTGAAGCATATCCGGTTCCTGTCCCTCGTTCCCCATATGCTATATCCTTGCGCCCAAGTAAGCCAGTAATGGCAGGGCCATCAATTTTTAAAAAGAAGACCTTTTAAAAAAGAGCACCGTAGGAAGCCTCGCTTTAGCACCACTCAACGTATGCGAATGGAGATGTATTGACTAAACGCCACCTGACCAAGCAACAACGTCGGCGGATAGAGCAAAATCAGGCGAAAACCGGCTCACAGACTGATGCCCGACAGGAAGCAGATGAGCAGATATCTTCCACTACACTCGGCCCTGAGAAAAATGGCCGTGTCATTGCTCGTTATAGTCATCAGGTCGATATAGAACCTGAACAGCCAACTACCAATCAAGCTGATTATCAGATTTGTCATGACATCCACCGCTGCCACCTGCGAGCAAACCTACCCTCCATCGTTACCGGTGATCAAGTCACTTGGCGACAAGGGGAAACACGGGGTGTCGTCATCGCACGACACTCAAGGTCCTCTGAGTTATGCAGACCAGACAACCGCGGCAAGCTTCGCCCCGTGGCGGCAAACATTGACCGAATCGCTATCGTCATAGCACCCTACCCTGAGCCTCATGCCAATCTGATCGACCGCTATCTGGTAGCGGCAGAGTATCAGGCTATTCAGCCCATGTTGATCCTGAACAAAGCGGATCTGATTGATGATAGCAACCGCCTCTTTTTAGACCAGTTACTCGATGGCTATACCAAACTCGGTTATGACTGTCTGAAAGTCTCGGCCCACACGAGTGAGGGCATGGACAGCCTAGCCGACTATCTCAAAACCTTAACCAGTATCTTTGTGGGGCAGTCCGGCGTAGGAAAATCTTCTCTACTCAATACGCTGTCGCCAGAAATACATTTAGCCGTTGGCGCGCTTTCTGCCGCCAAAGCAAAAGGCACCCATACCACCACCACATCACGGTTATTTCATCTGCCCAACGGTGGCGATGTCATTGACTCACCGGGTATTAGGGAATTCGGCCTATGGCATCTGGAGCCAGAGTCTATTGCTCAGGGGTTTGTAGAATTCCGTCCTTTTCTTGGAAGCTGTAAATTTCGCGACTGCAAACATAAGCAGGAACCGGGGTGCATACTTCGTCAGGCCGTCGATGATGGGACCATAGGACAAGAACGATTTGATAGTTACTGGCATATCCTACACAGCCTTGAACAGGACCAATAAGCATTTCAAGGTAACTCAGGAGTGATACAATTCCGGTCCACCTAAAAACGGCAACTATGGAAACCGAATAACCATGTCAGAGATCCCCAAGCTACTGGAACCCGAAGCACTTATTAACCTGCTAAGTGATCCCGATATCCTGATCGTGGATCTTTGTAATGACTCACTCTACAGCCGCATGCATATTCCCGGTGCCATACATGTCTCTCCTAAAGAATTAATGTGTGGCTCAGTTCCATGGACAAACAAACTTCCAACGCAGGAACAGTTAGCAGCTTTGGCTAGCCGCATAGGATTAACCGATGACAAACATGTCATTGTCTATGACGATGAAGGTGGTGGCTGGGCTGGACGCTTCATCTGGACCTTAGACGTGATCGAGCACACCAACTGGTCATACCTGAATGGTGGTCTTGTGGCCTGGCACAATGAAGGGCATCCAACGACCAATGAGGTTCCCACACCCGATGCGATTGAGCGGGAGGTCACCATCAATCGTGACCCCATTATTGAAGCAGAGGAAATCATAGCCTATCTCGAGACCGCACCCCAAACACGCGATGAACTGCAAATTTGGGATGCCCGAAGCTTGGCGGAATACACCGGTGAAAAAGTACTGGCGGAAAAAGGCGGCCACATTCCTGGTGCCACACACTGTGACTGGACCAGCATGATGGATATACGAGATAACATGAGAATCCGCAAGGATGCCCTGGAATTCTTGGCATCACTGGGAATAACTCCTGACATACCGACAATTACCCACTGTCAATCTCACCACCGCTCTGGATTTACCTATTTACTGGGAAGGCTACTAGGCTTTAACAGCATGCGCGCTTATCACGGTTCCTGGGCAGAGTGGGGTAATAGAAAAGACACTCCGGTCGAGCAGTAACCGATGAATGACATACAGGCAGAATGGTTCATTGCCCTACAACGTTTGGTTCCTCAACACGGACTATCCCGTCTCGGATCAATGTTAACTGAGGCGAAAACCCCGTGGCTAAAAAATGCACTCATCAGGCAGTTTATCCGTACTTACAATGTTAATCTGGAGGAAGCAGCATCCAGCTCTCTGGATGACTATCCAAGTTTTAATGACTTCTTTACACGTGCTCTGAAGGAAGACCTCCGTCCAATTGATAGTAACAAGGATAGTATCGTCTGCCCTGCCGATGGCACTGTCAGTCAACTTGGGCCAATTCAGGAAGGCAATATCTTTCAGGCTAAGGGTAAATCCTTCTCAGTGGCCAGTCTGCTAGGGGACGATTTTCCTGAAAAAAATAACACTGACAGCCAGCGTTTTATCAACGGTGACTTCATCACTATTTACCTTTCACCCAGTGATTACCACCGAGTGCATATGCCTATAGCGGGAAACTTAGCCTACAGCCGTTATATTCCTGGAAAACTATTTTCGGTAAATGACACCACCGCTCAGCATATCAATGGACTCTTTGCTAAAAACGAACGGTTGGTCTGCATATTTGACACCCCGGTGGGTCGCTGTGCAGTTATTCTTGTAGGCGCAATGATGGTAGCGGGCATCGAATCTGTGTGGCAAGGACATTATCAACCCGGGATAGTGAAGACCGATCAATTTAAACCAAATCAGGTTTCACTTAAAAAAGGTGAAGAAATGGGTCGTTTTAAATTTGGGTCCACAGTAATTTTGATGTTTGAGCAAGGCGCTACAACATGGGATAAGCGCTACCAAGCTGGCGTCACCACCCG
>JBALWM010000031.1:0-10079 GCA_036960905.1 Porticoccus sp. | reverse complement strand
GGAAAGTCTAGCGACGAAAGTGTGCTTTTAAACTACCAAAGAAACTACTACCTTCCTTTTGATGAGAGGCCTCTTTCTCAATCTCATTGGTGAGAGCATCTTGCAACACTTTGCTATTATTTTTCATAAAAACGCTGGAAACAGACGACAAATCCACATCATAACCAGTGGGTTCCAAATCTCGAGCAATCGCTAATTTTGCAACGGACTTAGCTTTGGTTCGACCACTACTGATCAGTGCTTTTCGAGATGCCTCTTCGTCTTTCATATCCAAAAGAGTGTATTCACCTGAAATTAAGGCTTTTTCTTGATCCAGGACGGCGACTATCGGCGTTAGACGTGAATCATGGTGCTGCTCAACCACGAGACCAACATCGCCCGTTGTTAACTCTACAAGTGTACCCGTTGGATAGAGACCCACTGACTGAATAAACTGTACAACGAGATCTTCCTGGAATTTTTTATCTCGCATATTGTAAAGAAGACTCACCGCTCTGGATGCAGCGACAGGGTCAGCAGACTCACGTGGGTTAGAAATAGCATCGTAGGTCGATGCGATACCCGCAATACGAGCTAATAATGGAATTTTTCCTCCAGACAAGCCCTCAGGAAATCCACTGCCATCATGACGCTCACAGTGATAACGAACTACGGACACTACACGTGGCTCTACATTATTTGAAGCACGCAACATATCCACACCATAGGGAACGAATTGTTGGTACTCCGTCATATCCTCTTCATTGCGAATCTTCTTGCGTAAAAGACTATTGGATAACTTAACCTTACCAATATCTTTTAACAGTGTGCCCAAACACAGAATGGACATTTCATCTTTAGGCATCCCTATATACCGAGCAAACTGCACGGCCCATAGAGCAGATCGCATACTATGATCATGTGTCTGCTGGTCTTTAAGGCGCAACCGTAACAACCAAGTGAAGGCGTCTGGACAGCGGACAACACTATTGACCATATCAGCTACAGAGTCTTTTAAACCCTGATAGTCAAAATCTTTGCCCTTGGCAATCTGCTTAGCCGCTAAAGTAAACTGACCGCGAAGCTGCAATAAAGCCTTTTCTGCATGTTCAACCTCTTTGGTGAGAGGAACTACCTGCTGGTAGACCTCCCGTCGAACGACAATAGGGGTCACTTCATGATGCTCAGTAAGAGCAGATTGATTGCCTGTAAATTGGGGAGATGATTTTCCACCGGAGACCTGCTGAGGGACTTGAGATGCAGTCCCCGCTATCGGACTACGTCCCTTGGTAATATCAATATAGACATAATCACAGTAAGCTCGTAGCGCACTAATTTCTTTTGGGCCCTGAACGAGTAAACCCTGGATTGGGAAAGGTGTTTGGCTCCAAGGGCGATCAAGACATGACACATACATCCCTAATGTTATGTCATCGGCATTGATTTTTACCTGTTTGATGCTCATTACAGTTTCCTGCCTACCTTTGAACCATGTATTTCAACACTATGTTTACCGGAGTCACTGCTGGACAATGATAAGAATAAGCTGATTGCAGGCAATAGCAACTGATGTGGCGTGATTGGTCAGATAAGACGACAACTGGTTAGGTTAATTCGCTTTTTGGTGATATTTCACAGACATTTCGTGAACTGCGTCAATGAATACTCCCGCGTGGTCTGGGTTAATATCAGGGGTTATTCCATGGCCCAAGTTAAAAACATGGCCCTCACCAGCACCAAATTGCTCCAAAATTGTGGCCACTTCCTGACGAATGCGCTGGGGGGATGCGCGAAGAATAGCCGGATCCATATTACCCTGTAGCGCTACCCGGTCACCCACCTGCTGGCGAGCATTACCAATATGAGTGGTCCAGTCAATACCAAGTGCCTGACAACCCGAATTAGCAATATCGCCCAACCATTGGCCACCGCCTTTGGTAAACAAAATCACAGGAACCTGACGCCCTTCGTTCTCCCTAATCAAACCATCAACAATTTGATTCATATACTGCAGAGAAAACTCACGATAGGCTGCATGAGAGAGTGCACCGCCCCAAGTATCAAATATTTGCACCGCCTGAGCACCGGCTCTAATTTGAGCATTGAGATACACAATTACTGATTTGGCCAAAGTATCCAGTAATTGATGCATTAATTCGGGCTGGTTGTAGGCCATGGTTTTACAACGGGCGAAGTCTCGACTAGAGCCCCCCTCCACCATGTAGGTGGCCAGAGTCCACGGGCTACCGGAAAAACCTATCAGAGGTACACGACCATTAAGCTCACGGCGAATAGTACTTACCGCATTGACCACGTAGGGAAGATCCTGCTCGGGATTTATGATGGACAACCCATCAATATCTGCTGCAGTGCGAACCGGCTTACGAAAACGCGGGCCTTCACCAGTTTCAAAATAAAGCCCCAACCCCATGGCATCGGGAATGGTTAAAATATCAGAGAACAAGATGGCCGCATCCAGAGGATAGCGCTCCAATGGCTGCAAGGTCACTTCACAGGCAAGCTCAGGATTAGTACAAAGCGCCATAAAGTCGCCAGCTCTACTCCTGCTTGCCCTATATTCTGGTAAGTAACGACCCGCCTGGCGCATCATCCATACCGGCGTCATATCCACTGGCTGACGCATCAGAGCACGCAGAAAACGGTCATTCTTTAGTTCGGTCATCAAGGAAACCTTTAAAGCTTGAGGTAGTCTAGGATACCTTCACCGGCCTGGCGCCCTTCCCAGATAGCCGTCACCACCAAGTCAGAGCCTCGAACCATGTCACCTCCGGCAAAAATCTTGGGGTTACTGGTTTGAAACTTGAATTCTTGCTCCTCAGGAGCAATAACGCCTTCCCAGTCATTCAGCTCAATTCCCAGATCCGTGAACCATGGTGCTGGGCTAGGCTGGAAACCAAATGCGATTAACACGATGTCTGCGGGTAAAATCTCTTCACTATCGACAATTGGCATGGGGCGACGGCGACCATTCTCATCAGGGTCACCCAGAGCTGTCTTAACAACCTTGACGCCCTCCACCTTACCATTGCCAACAAGTTCAACCGGTTGACGATTGAACAGGAACCTAACACCTTCTTCTTTGGCGTTTTGCACTTCCCGGCGAGAGCCGGGCATATTCACTTCATCGCGGCGGTATGCACAGGTCACCTCTTGAGCACCGAGCCGGATAGCGGTTCGATTACAATCCATGGCGGTATCACCACCACCTAGTACAATAACTCGCTTACCAGCAACGCTAATAAGCTCACTGGAGCCCTTCCCCCAGCCCATGTTGCGATTGATACTGGCAATAAGAAAGGGGAGTGCATCGTGTACTCCAGGCAAATCCTCACCTGGAAATCCACCTTTCATGTATTTATAGGTGCCCATGCCAAGGAATACTGCATCAAATTCTTCCGTAAGCTGTGCCACATCCACATCAACACCTACCTCCGTATTGAGCCTGAACTCAATACCCATTTCCTCAAATATCTTACGGCGCTGCTGCATGACTGATTTTTCTAACTTGAACTCCGGAATTCCGAAGGTCACCAAACCGCCAATTTCAGGGTATCTATCAAATACGACCGGCTTAACTCCGTTACGAACTAGCACATCGGCACAACCCAAGCCTGCCGGGCCTGCACCAATGATGGCTACACGCTTATCTGTCCATACCACCTGAGACATATCTGGTCGCCAACCCATAGCAAAAGCCGTGTCGGTAATATATTTTTCAGCATTGCCAATGGTAACGGCACCAAAATCATCATTCAGCGTGCAAGCACCTTCACAAAGGCGATCCTGGGGACAAACTCGCCCACAAACCTCAGGTAAGGTATTGGTCTGGTGGCACAACTCAGCCGCCTCCAATATATTTCCTTCAGACAGCAGCTTCAGCCAATTTGGAATGTAGTTATGGACAGGGCATTTCCATTCACAATAAGGGTTTCCACATTCAAGACAGCGGTGAGCTTGCTCACCCACTTGCTGCTTATCAGAAGGTTCGTAAATTTCAACAAATTTCCGAGTACGACTGTATATCGCGGTTTTCTTGGGTTCCTCGCGATCTACCTGCAAAAACTGAAAATCGTTGTTTAGCCTTTTTGTCATAAACTTAAGCTCTTTAGTAACGGGGCATGCCAGTTATTGTGGGGCAGCACGAGTATGCTCCAACAAACTTTGCAAGTTAGCGGCTTTGGGTTTCACCAACCAAAACTTACTGACAAAATATTCGAAATTCTCCAAAATCTCCTGACCCCAGACGCTTCCAGTCTCTGCCACGAAACCGGTAATCATACTTTCTAGGTTATGACGATAAGCCTCTGTTGCTTCACTGGTGATTCGTTGAATTTCCACAAGCTCCATATTGTAACTATCAACAAAGCTACGATCTTCATCCAGGACATAGGCAAAACCACCGGTCATACCAGCACCGAAGTTGGAGCCAGTCGAACCTAGCACAACAACCACACCACCGGTCATATATTCGCAACAGTGGTGACCCGCGCCCTCAACCACGGCCTTGGCTCCGGAATTCCGTACAGCAAAACGCTCACCGGCTCGCCCTGAAGCAAACAACTTACCTCCCGTCGCGCCATACAAACAGGTATTACCGATGATAGGCGCATCTTTGGAAGCAAATTGGCTACCTTCTGAAGGGGAAATCACGATCTTTCCGCCTGCCATCCCTTTCCCAACGTAGTCATTGGCGTCACCACGGAGGTAAATGTCCAAACCACCTGCATTCCAAACGCCAAGAGACTGGCCAGCTACCCCGCTTAAGTTAAGCTTGATGGGCGCATCTGCCATTCCCTGATTTCCATGCCGCTTCGCAATTTCACCAGACAATCGCGCACCGATAGAGCGATCACAGTTGCTCACGTTATAACTATATTCTCCACCCAGCTTCTCTTCAATTGATGGCAGTATGTCCACCACCATTTGCTCAGCCAACTGCGCTTGGTCAAAGGGGTTATTCTTCTCGACCTGACAAGTCTGCGGTTTGCTCTGTAGCAGCTCATCGGTATAGATGATCGGTGAGAGATCCAGCTTTTTCTGCTGTTCAGTATTCCCAGGCAAAACTTCCAATAGGTCAACTCGACCCACCAGCTCTCCCAAGGAGTGGACCCCCAAACGCGCCATCCATTCCCGTGTTTCTTTCGCCATAAAACGGAAAAAATTCTTGGCTGTTTCCACGGTGCCTTTGTAATGCTCATCACGAAGGAGCTGGTCTTGGGTGGCAACACCTGTTGCACAGTTGTTAAGGTGGCAAATACGCAGGTACTTACACCCAAGCGCCACCATCGGCCCTGTGCCAAAACCAAAACTTTCAGCGCCGAGAATAGCGGCTTTTACTACATCAAGGCCCGTTTTCAACCCACCATCCGTTTGAACTCTTACCTTTCCGCGCAAATCATTGGCGCGGAGCATTTGATGGGTCTCGGATAAGCCGAGTTCCCAAGGAGAACCGGCATAACGAATAGAAGAAAGTGGACTCGCAGCTGTACCACCATCGTAGCCCGAAATGGTAATCAAATCTGCATAGGCCTTGGCAACACCGGCAGCAATGGTACCCACGCCAGGTCGTGAAACCAACTTCACAGAAACCAGTGCGTCAGGGTTAACCTGCTTCAAATCAAAAATCAGCTGAGCTAAATCTTCAATGGAGTAGATATCGTGATGAGGTGGCGGAGAGATGAGCGTGACACCGGGTACGGAATATCGCAACCGGGCAATCAGATCATTAACCTTGCCGCCGGGCAGCTGACCACCCTCCCCAGGTTTTGCGCCCTGCGCTACTTTAATCTGAATCACTTCTGCACTAGACAAGTAGTGAGGTGTTACACCAAAACGGCCAGAGGCAACCTGCTTTATTTTGGATACTTTTACTGTACCGTAACGGATCGGGTCTTCACCGCCTTCACCAGAGTTAGAACGGCCACCCAAACTATTCATCGCCTCGGCCAACGCCTCATGAGCCTCAGGCGACAACGCACCAAGAGACATTCCAGCTGAATCAAAACGCTGAATAATTTGCTGAATTGGCTCAACCTCTGCCAGAGGAATTGGCTCAATATCATCACGAATTTTGAGCAAGTCTCTAAGAGTAGCTACCGGCCGCTCATTCACTAGAGTGGCATAATCGTGCCAAGCAGCGTAATCATCATTCTGTACCGAGCGGTGAAGCGCCTGAATAACGTCTGGATTGAATGCATGATATTCCTGACCATGAACATACTTCAAAAGCCCACCGGGACTCACTGGCTTGCGCTCACTCCAGGTTTCATTAGCAAGTAGTTGCTGACTTTTTTGTAAGTCATCAAACCCTGCACCCTGAATACGGCTAGGCGTGTCAGTAAAACAGGCATCGACAACGTCTGAAGCCAGGCCAACAATCTCATAAAGCTGGGCACCACGGTAGGAAGCAATTGTAGAGATACCCATTTTCGAAAGAATTTTTAACAGTCCTTTGTTAATACCCTTACGATAGTTTTTAAAGGCAGTATCTAAATCGCATAGTAATTCACCAGACTGAATCAAATCAGTCAGGATGTGATAACTAAGGTAGGGATAAACTGCTGAAGCACCACAACCAATCAATGTGGCAATTTGGTGTGAATCTCGTGCAGACGCAGTACTAGCAATAAGGTTGGCATCACATCGTAGTCCTACAGCAATCAAGTGATGATGAACAGCACCTACCGCCATCAACATCTGTATTGGCAGCTTACCTAGCCCAATATCTGAATCAGACAGAATACAGCAGACTCCACCCTCTCTGACAAAAGCTTCTACTTCCTGGCAGAGCGCTTTAATCGCCTCCTCAAGACTCGCTTTCACCGGATCATAGTTGATACTGATTTTCTGTATTCGATAATCGTCGAGATTGCTATTTTTCAACGCATAATATTTACGCGGCGATAACACCGGACTGGAGAGGTTGACACGTGTACCATGCTCCACCGCTTCACTAAAGAGGCTGTATTCCCGACCCAACTGCGCCTGTAGGGACATAACCAATGTCTCACGAAGCGGATCTATGGGGGGATTAGTTACCTGTGCAAATTGTTGCCTAAAGTAGTCGTAGAGGGAGCGATGCTTGCTCGAAAGCACCGCCATTGGGGTATCGTCACCCATGGAGCCTGTGGCCTCCTGACCACCCTCAGCTAAAGGACGTAGCACCTGATCTCGCTCTTCCTGAGATGCCAGGAACATTTTCATATATCTACGAATTTGATCCCGAGTTAGCGCACCCTCTGCCTCAATGCTCTCGTCATCCATGGTCGACATAATTTTTACGGTGCCGTCACGTAACCATTGCCGATATGGATTGCGAGAAGCCAGTTGCTTATCTACATCCTCACCATTGAGAATGGCTCCTGTTTTGGTGTCTATTGAGAGAATATCACCAGGCCCCAGACGACCCTTAGCTACCACGCTCTCAGGTTGATAGTTGTACACACCCACCTCTGATGCCACGGTGATCACATCGTCATCGGTCAATACCCAGCGAGAGGGTCGCAAGCCGTTTCGGTCCAATGTACAGACTGCATATCGACCATCTGTAATTACCAGTCCTGCAGGGCCATCCCAAGGCTCCATATGCATGGAAACATACTCAAAATATGCCCTTTCATCTGGGCCAAAGTCTTGAATATTGTTCCACGCAGGCGGCACCAGCAGGCGCACGGCTTTATGTAGCTCCATACCACCGGCCACTAGAACCTCTAGCATATTATCGAGGCTTGATGAGTCTGACCCGGTGCGATTAACGAGAGGTGCAACCTCCTGCAAATCTGGCAAGAGAGGCGTTTTTAATTTAGGTGTACGCGCCACAGACCAGTTTCGGTTGCCTGGGATGGTGTTGATCTCACCATTGTGTGCCAACATTCTGAATGGCTGGGCCAGAGGCCACTGCGGCATTGTGTTGGTAGAAAACCGCTGGTGAAAGACACAAATCGCTGTTTCCAACGCAGGGTCTGCCAAATCTAAATAAAATTTTGGCAAGTCCACAGGCATCATCAACCCTTTATAGCTGATTACATTTGTCGCTAGGCTGGCAATATAGAAAGCAGTATCTTCCACGAGGGCCTTTTCAGCCTTTCGCTTCGCAATAAAGAGACGGGCGTTAAAGTGTTGCTCATCAAGGTTGTCTGCGGTCACAAACACTTGCTCGATAATGGGTAGTGTTGCTAATGCAATTTCACCAAGGCAGGCATCATCAGTAGGAACTTCTCGCCAACCAACAACGGTCAAACCCTGGACAGATAACGCCGCAGACATGGCTGCTTTTGAATTCTCGCGTTGAACCGAATCTTGGCTTAGCATTACTGCACCAATTGCGTATAAATCAGGCAGGTCAACAGAAAACTGCTCTCTGGCGATCTGACGCATAAAACTGTCAGGCTTTTGTAGCAATAAACCACAGCCATCACCCGTCTTACCATCAGCGGCGATCCCGCCACGGTGGGTCATACAGGTTAACGCTTCAATTGCAGTTTCTAAAAGGCGATGGCTTGCCTGCCCCTTAATATGGGCAATTAAGCCAAAGCCACAGTTATCTTTGAACTCATCTAACCGATAAAGGCCAGTAGACATAATAAGACTCTAGGTAAAGTTTCAACAAAAACAGTTGGTTGCGGCGATAAAACTCACCAAAATGGCGACTCATAGGCGCAAAAGGAGGGACATTTTACACATCCGCAGCCAGCGCCACAAATTTCTGAAGATGAAAAAAAATATTTATCAGCGCAATAGCCCCACGAGGTGGCCACGTTTATCTTAGGTATTAGTTTCTTTGGAGTAATTCAACTAGAAGTTTGTGCTCAAAATCTGATGTTACGACTGCTTGACCAATAGCTTTTAGGAGTACGAGACGAATGGAGCCATCCATCACTTTTTTATCAACAGCCATAAGTTCAAGAAATTGATTAGATGTCATCGATGCTGGAGGGCTCACTGGAAGGGCACAGCGCTCAAACAGTACTTGGGATCTACGAACATCTTCTTCTGAAAGCCACCCTAGTGAGAAAGACAGTTCAGCCGCCATTACCATGCCAGCGGCAATAGCCTCACCATGCAGCCAATCACTGTAATTCTGAGCAGTTTCAATGGCATGCCCAAAGGTATGCCCCAAATTCAGAATAGCTCTAACCCCGCCTTCTCGCTCATCCTGACTCACAATCTTTGCTTTGTTTTCACAGGATCTTTCTATTGCAAAAGCCAGCGCCTTGGGATCCTTCTTCAGTAATAGATCAATGTTTTGTTCAAGCCAACAAAAGAACTCAGAATCAGTAATCAAACCGTATTTAATCACTTCTGCCAAGCCTGCCCGTAATTGCCGATCATCAAGAGTATTCAATGTCGTCGTATCAGCAATCACACATTGCGGCTGATAAAAGGCACCTATCATATTCTTACCTTTCGGGTGATTAACTGCCGTTTTACCGCCTACGGAAGAATCTACTTGCGATAGTAATGTTGTTGGTACCTGAATAAAATGAACTCCGCGTTGATAGCACGCAGCAGCAAATCCCGTCATATCACCCACAACACCACCTCCAAGTGCAATCAGTGTCGTTCGACGGTTATGTTGTTTGATCAGTAATTCGTCAAAGATATGATTGAGTATCTCGAGGTTTTTATATCGCTCGCCGTCAGGCAATATGACTGTGTCTACTTGATAAGCAGAAAGATTATCAAGAACCAACTGAAGATACAGCGGGGCAATGGTTTCGTTAGTGACAACCAGTACCTGACTGCCATGAATATAGGGTGTAAACAGATTTGGGGTCTGCAGCAACCCCTCGCCTATGAGAATGGGATAGCTTCGCTCATCCAAATCAACAGTAAGCTTTCTTGTCTTTTCCACGATGAATTTTTCTGCCGTTGAATTTGGTCTGAAATGTACCACATCAACTCATAAGGTGACGAACTTCTGTGACAATATCTTCAGCTACTAACTGAGGCTTTCTTCTCTCAGTCATGATGACCAAGTCTGCCACTTCCCGGTACAGAGGGTCACGGTCTGCAAGCAGCTCCTCAATGATGGCACGAGGGTTGTCGACTTGTAGCAGTGGACGGTTACGATCATGAGC
>JBALWM010000030.1:14199-15428 GCA_036960905.1 Porticoccus sp. | reverse complement strand
GTTAATGGTGGTGCCCTCTGCTTTTACTGCAAAAACAGGTGAGGCTCACTGGCAGTTATTGTTGCGGGCCAGGGCGGTAGAAAATCTTAGCTATGTGGTTGGCGCGAATATGGGCGACCGTTTTCATCCAAAACAGCCCACTTGGGGTGGCTCAGCTATCGTAGACCCTTGGGGTAATGTTCTCTCCGAATTGGAGGATGGGCCGGGTGTCGCGATTGCTGACATTGATCTGGATTACCTAAAAAAACTACGTCAAAAAATGCCTGTGCATGAACATCGTCGGTTTAGTGTGGTCAAACCCTCACACTAACTTTTCAGGCCAGCCTTTAGGTCAAATTATGAATCATCGAATTTCCTCGGTACTTATAGTGCTGCTTGTGATGTTGTCTGGCCCTTTGGCGGCAGCGGAAAGCTCCCAGCCCGGGATGACTATTGAGCAGGCGCAGCAATTGATTGCCGAAAGTCGTGATTTGGGTTCCATTCCCAAAGAGGTTTGGAGGAAAATTCTCACTCCTAAACAGTTTAATATCCTCTGGGAGAAAGGCACCGAACGATCATTCACCGGTAGTCTTCTCAATAACAAGCAAAAAGGTACTTACGTTACTGCCGGGTGTCGATTACCGGTTTTTCACTCCAGCCAAAAATACAAATCCGGTACGGGTTGGCCCAGTTTTTGGGAAATGTATAAACCAGAGAATATTGCTTTAGAGGATGACTGGTCATGGATGGGAAGGCGCACAGAAGTTGTCTCCGATTGTGGTGAGCATCTAGGGCATGTGTTTGAGGATGGCCCCCGTCCTACTGGGCTGCGTTATTGCATTAACTCTGAGGCGTTGCTGTTTATTCCGGACGAGCAAGAGTAGCTGTTCTCGTTGTTCCAAGAGTAAGTCATTAGGGGTGGAATATGCCCCTGAATCCAGATAATATCCCGGCCTTCCAGCTGCCACGCCTCGTGTTATTGAGGGGTGCACTTGAGTAAAACCCCTTGAAAAGGTAAGTCATATGACCACAGAATTTGAATGTACTTCTTTCGACGAGCTTGTCCTTATCATTAAAGATATCGAGTTTAAATATTCAGAATGCAAGGTGATGTCAGAAAGAGAAAGTAAAAGATTTCCAAATGTAGAGCTGATTCTTAAATCACCCTGCGGCCATTTTGCAGAAGTGCTTGTATCTTCCCACGATTCAGAAATTGGTAAGAGCAATATTGTTCGCGGCGAATACGATGG
>JBALWM010000030.1:0-14099 GCA_036960905.1 Porticoccus sp. | reverse complement strand
CTTCCCACGATTCAGAAATTGGTAAGAGCAATATTGTTCGCGGCGAATACGATGGCTTGCTCATTGATGAAGATGTTGCCCTTAGTCTGGCAAAACTGGCTAATTCCTACTAGTAAGACTTTACTTGGTTTCTCTGTAGTCGCACCCCTTCCTTTATTATTCCTGTAGTGGGAATCCTGAGTTTCTTCAGGGTTGGGTGAGCTGCGCATCAAAATAAGTAACCGTGGTGCTAACATCACGTGATACCAAAACAAATAGCCCGCCACTAAACTGGATTCGTAGAACTAACTACACTACTGTAATAGCGCTTCTATTTAGATTCAGCGGTAGGTCGTGGAGGTTGTATGGCATCTCAGGTCAAAAGCTTATGTTTTCTACTTGTGCTGTTATCCCTGGCGTTTGTTGGCGCAGCCTTTGCTGTCGATATAGATAGCTCGCCACTTCTTCAGAAAGAACAATCAAATGCAGTTTTTCTTCTGATTATCTTTGTCAGTATGGCACTGGTTATCTCCTTCCTGTGTTCCGTCGCTGAAACTGTACTGTTGAGTATTACCCCGTCCTATATCGAGGGTTTGGGAGAAAAAAATCCTGAGCAAGCTCAACAGCTAAAGTTACTGCGTCAGGAAAAAATAGACCGCTCTCTCGCCGCCATATTAACCATGAATACCGTCGCCCATACCGTGGGAGCCATTGAGGCGGGTGCACAATCAGCGGTTATATTTGGTAGTGCCTGGGTTGGAGTTTTTTCAGGAATTATGACCTTAATGATCCTTTTTCTTTCAGAAATTATTCCCAAGACCTTGGGTGCCGTCTATTGGCGAAAGCTGGTTGAGGTGACCATGTGGTATATACGAATTCTAATAGTGATTCTGTACCCTTTGGTGAGAGCTTCAGAGGGCATTACCAAGCTCATTACCCGTGGAAAAAGTGTGCATGGGTTTAGTCGTGATGAGTTTTTGGCGATGGTCGGGTTTGGTCAAAAATCCGGTGAAATTGATGAACATGAATCTAAAATTATCCAAAATTTATTTCGGTTTCGATCATTAAAAGTTACCGATATTATGACGCCGCGTATCGTTATCACGGCTCTCTCTCAAGATATGTTGGCCTCTGAAGCCCAGCAGGCGTTACGCCACTGTCCATTTTCCCGTTTGCCCCTATATGGAGAGAATATTGACGATATCACCGGTTTTGCATTGAAAGATAAAGTTATGCTGTATCAGCCCTCGGGAGGGGAAGAGCTCACACTTGAATCGTACAAACGAAAAATTCATGCAGTTCCCGACTCCATGTTATTGCCAAAAATGTTGGAATTTTTTCTCGATAATCGACAACAGATTGCTGTTATTGTTGATGAATATGGTGGTGTTAAAGGGCTGGTCACACTTGAGGATGTCATCGAAACATTATTGGGGATGGATATCGTGGATGAAACCGATAACGTGGCCGATATGCAAGCGTTGGCAAGGCAGCAATGGGTCAAGCGCGCCGAAGCACTAGGGTTTGAATTGCCTGATGAGTTACTAAAACAGGGTGAGGGTGATAGAAAAGAGGGCGGTGAAAAATAATATCTATTCTACGTATCACAGCCCTTTTAGCTTTGATGAATAGGGTTGCCGATGGTAAGGGTGCTAGGTATTGATGATTACCACAAGGTATTGTTGTCGATTATTTATAGGCAGCAGTCCAATCTCTTGCGAGTAAACAGCCCAAAATATTTATTTCCCTTTTGTGTTTATCCACAGTCAAAAAGATTGAATAGCCATAGGTTTCATCTTTGTTAAGCTTGGACTCAATTAATGTGGCCCCTTGCTTATTTTTTAGCGAGTTTATACAGCCGCTGTGAGTAATTAATATTAAATTTTTACCATCTTCTTTGTATTTAAAAATATTCTCTTGAAGAGATTCTCTACAGTTTTCTCCTAACCATGGTTGACTGGTAGTCTTACGGCCAAACATGAAGTCTGCGGTTTGAGCGGCACGCTTAATTGGACTGTTATAAATTACAGTGGTGTGTGCTGGAAGGTTTTTATACGCTACCCCTATCTTCCTGGCCTCTTTAGCCCCAGATATAGTGATGCCATTATCACCATCAACACATTGGTCTTCAGACAAATCACAACGCTCTGTGTGACGGATTAGTGATACCACATTGCCTAAAGCCCAGTGGCCTTCAAGGGTGCGTAAGCGCCTTCCATCATTAGTTAATAAGCTATCTATTTGCTTGGGCTGGAGAATAAAAAAAGCAATCGCACCTACGGTAATAACAAGAATAGTTAGGGCTACAATTTTTTTCATGGTAGAAACCTACGGTTTAATAATAGTCTAGACCACCTACGCTTCCTGCGGGATTTTCCAGTGACGTGGCGCCTTTACATATTGCTGATCGACCTTCGATTTAATTGAATAGTATTAGCGTATTTTTAGGAGAGGTTGAGATATGAGTGTATGTGGTTTTATTGATGTCGCATTAAAGGTGTTGACTTACCGGTGATACGGATGCCCGGCATTAATAGTCCCAGCACGATAAATTTGCTCCACTAATAAAATACGTACCAGCGGGTGGGGCAGGGTCAGAGCAGATAAGGACCATTTGCTGTTGGCACGTTTTAGGCATTCAGGAGCCAAGCCATCGGGGCCGCCCACCAATAAGCTGAAATTGTCGCCGGAGAGTTGCCACTGTTGCAGTTTTTCAGCCAACCGTTCGGTGCTCCAGGGCTTGCCCAGCACGTCCAGTGCGATCACATGATCATGTTCGCCAATGGCCTTGAGCATAGCTTCGCCTTCGCGGGTAATAGCGCGGTTAATATCCGCACCTTTCCCCCGCTGGCCCAGCGGCAGTTCAACAATCTCCAGGTTGAGTTCTGAGGGAAGGCGTTTCAGGTATTCATTGCAGCCAGCACTAACCCAGTCGGGCATTTTAGTGCCGACGGCAATAATTCTTAGTCGCACGGAGGCTTACCCTTCCTGAAGGTCTTCACTGTCAGTATTGCGGTCACTGGGGCGAACGGACCAAAGTTTTTCCAGTTCATAAAATTCACGAGTGGTGGGCAGCATGACGTGGAGTACGATATCGCCAAAGTCCACCAAGACCCACTCACCAGACTCCATACCC
Organism: Porticoccus sp.; assembly: GCA_036960905.1. Lineage (GTDB taxonomy): Bacteria > Pseudomonadota > Gammaproteobacteria > Pseudomonadales > Porticoccaceae > Porticoccus. Next base: position 10,984 of record JBALWM010000030.1, on the reverse strand, counting down.
TCGATACCTATTGGGCGGAAGCCAGCTTTTTTCCCATCGTCGATGGCGTTGTTGGCGAGCCCTTTGACCTGCCGGTTTGAAGTGCCCGTGGCGACGATGATGGTGTCCATAACATCGGTAAGATCACTGACATCGAGTGTGACGATATCTTTGCCCTTAACATCTTCAAGGGCGTTAACCACGATGTCTTTTAGATTTTTACTCATTGAGTTTCCTGTTTTGATACTTCTTTTTTATCTGAGTACAGCTGATGCTGCCTAATGTAATCAATAACCTTGTCGGGTACCAGATAGCGAATGGATTCCCCTCGCTGTAGTGCCTGACGAATGCCTGTGGCCGACACGGGCAACAGTGTTATTTCTCTGATTAATACCTTGCCTGCAGGTTGTGCCTGTAATTGTTCTTCACTGGTTGCGCGGTGTTCGTGGATGAACTCCAGTACCTCACCGCTTTGGGGTAAATGCCACCCCGGCCTTGCTACAGCCACAATATGGGCGAAATCTGTTAATTCACACCAGCGGTGCCACTGGGTGAGATTGACCAGTGAGTCCATGCCAATGCAGAGACACAGTGGTGTTTCGATACCGATCTCATCACGAATATCTGCCAGTGTGTCCAGTGTATAAGAGGGACCTTGGCGTCGTAACTCTCTATCGTCGGCCACCAATTCTGGTTCATTTTTCAGTGCGAGCTGTAGCATCGCCATACGATGCTTAGCACTAGCCTCGGGTTGTACCCTGTGCGGTGGATGGGCATTGGGAATCAGTCGCATTTCTCTGAGTCCGAGTATCTTTCTCAGCTCCACCGATGTTCTGAGATGGCCAATATGTACTGGATCAAAGGTGCCACCAAAGATACCAACCCCTTTTGAATGATCAGTCTTCAGCGACATGTTTTACCAGCCTGTACTGACGAGTCACTTCCGAATTTCGCCATGACCAAATACGATCCATTTTTGAGAGGTGAGCCCTTCCAGCCCCACGGGGCCACGGGCGTGGATTTTGTCGGTAGAGATGCCGATCTCTGCACCCAGTCCGTATTCAAAACCATCAGCAAACCGGGTAGAGGCATTGTGCATCACTGAGCTTGAGTCCACTTCTGTGATAAAACGACGGCCTCTTGCTTCATCATTGGTGACAATAGCTTCGGTATGTTGTGAGCTGTATTGGGCAATATGTGCCATCGCATCATCCATATCTGCCACGACTTTGATAGAGAGAATAGGTGCAAGATATTCAGTGCCCCAGTCTTCTTCAGTGGCAGCAGCGCAGTTGATGATCTTGCGGGTTTTTTCACAACCTCTTAATTCAACACCTTCTGTTTCATAGGCCTTGGCCAGACGGGGCAGGATTTCTGCAGCAACCCCTTCGGCCACCAACAGGGTTTCCATGGCATTGCAGACACCGTAACGGTGGGTTTTGGCATTGAAGGCAATATTGAACGCCATATCCAGATTTGCCTTGTCATCAATGTAGACATGACAAATGCCATCCAAATGCTTAATGACGGGGATGCGAGCATCATTACTGATGCGTTCAATTAGGCTCTTGCCACCACGGGGCACAATCACATCCACGTATTCTGACAGGGTGATTAACTCGCCCACGGCAGCACGATCGGTGGTTTCAACAACCTGCACCGATGCTTCGGGTAATCCGGTGGTCGCCAGGCCCTGTTTGATGCAGTCGGCGATGGCCTGATTTGAAAGAATGGCTTCGCTACCACCACGCAGGATGGTGGCATTACCCGATTTCAGGCACAGGCTTGCTGCATCAATGGTCACATTGGGGCGCGACTCATAAATAATGCCGACCACACCGAGGGGAACCCGCATTTTGCCTAGTTCAATCCCGCTTGGCCGTTTGACTAAATCAGTGATTTCACCAATGGGGTCAGGCAGTTCGGCCACCTGATGCAAACCCTCTATCATGGCATCGATACGAGTGTTATTTAGCTCAAGTCGATCCAGTAGCGCTGCATCAAGTCCCTTGGCTTGGCCATTTTTTAAATCGATGGCATTGGCAGCTAGTACCTTTTCACGGTTAGCATTCAGTACGTCAGCAATAGCTAGCAGGGCAGTATTTTTGGTTTCACTGCCGGCAGCAGCAATAACTCGTGACGCAGCACGGGCCTGCTGACCCAATGTTTGCATATATGACTTGATATCCATGATGTCCAACGTATTCAAATTCTAAAACAGGGCATTATATCGCCGAGTGATGCATAAGTCCTGAATGACCGTTGATCAGGGTTACAAACAACCGTGAATGAGACTGTTTTTCCACTTGCGGTATGGCTGTTGGTCTTCAGTGCTCACCGAGAGTTCATAGGCGTTAAAAGCTTGGATTTTGGTACGAGTACTGATTTGTTGTTCAGGTGGTCGCCACGATAAGGCGTGGGTCGTGGCTTATGATGGTTTGGTGGTCGTGGGCGGTAGTGATGTCGTCCACGGTAAGGATAGTGTGAGCGGTAGTATTCCTCTCTATAAATCAGTGGTGGCGAGAGCTGTTGTCTGGCCAGCGCCAGCTCTTCTTGAGCTTGGCGGATCTTGTCCCTTTCCAGACGATCCTGCTTAAGGCGGTCGCTTACCTGTGACATCTGTTCAATTCTTGCTGCTGATTCAGCAGAGGCTTGTTCGGTATCACTGCTGTTTTTGAGGTCCAGTATTTCTACTAGTACACTATTCTCCACAGGTTCATCGCTGTAGGTAATAGTGCCGTCGGCATTGACCGACTTATAAACTGTTTGCCCGTGCGCAGTGGTTGCTAACAGGGTCAATAATATAATGGTTAGCCGCACACCGTCCCTCCACTTTGACTATGATGATTAGCTTCTTTGACACTATAGCAGTTGCAAAGTTGTTGAAGGGGTGGTGTTTGCCAAGTTGTTATTTTTTGTATCCCCATGGTGGATGCTTTTATGTGCTCACTATTGGTAGCTGGTTCCAGTTGGTGGTGTAGTGGGGCGAGCAGTGCTTTTGGCGCATAGACCAGCGTTTTTTTACCCCCTCCCCGGCGATAAATGCGGTGCCCCGGCCATAGCGCCGGTTGATGTTATCCAGTGTTTTCATCAGCTCATCTGTCCTTTGGCTTTGATGTGACTGAAAAATATCCTGTTGGTGGTGCTTTCTTGCTGTCAGTTCTATCAGTCCAACACCGGCTTTGAGGTAAGCGTGGCCGGGTCGGTAAATCGAGCGAAGAGCTTGTTTGGCGTAGGCGGAGATAACTCGGCTGTCATCAGTGGGGTAGGGTAGTTTTACCACCGTGCTGTTGCTGTAATAGTTGGGTTGGTGGGGTGAGGTATGGATAAATACATGAATGGTCAACGCTAAGTGCTGCTGTTTTCGTAGCTTCTCAGCTGCTCGACTGGTGTATAGGCCCACTGCTTGTAACAGTGGTGTGATTTCGGTGGGTTTTTCACCGAAAGAGCGGGTGCAGTAAATCTGTTTTTTATCGGGAGGAATATCTTCCAGCATCAGGCAGGGCCTACCGTTGAGTTCTTCGACGGTGCGCTCTACGCAGATATTAAACTGCCGGCGAATCGTTTTTGGGTTGCTACTGGCCAGATCCCAGGCCGTGTGAATTGACATATCTGCTAGTCGTCGCCCAGTACGGGAGCCGATGCCCCATACTTTTGTTACCGGAACTCGACGCAACAGCCATTGCCATTTATGGGGGCTGTCGAGTAGGCAGACACCCTCACAACTGGGGATGACCTTGGCTGCGTGGTTGGCCAGTTTGGATAGGGTTTTACTGGGAGCGATGCCTACGCTCACGGGCATCCGTACCTGTTGCCAAATGGCCTGCTTCATTTTCTGACCGTAGTGATTGAGCTCCTGATTAATACCGGACAACCCAAGGAACATTTCATCGATACTGTAAATTTCAATATCGGGGCTGAAATGGCGCAGGGTATCCATTACTCGATGGGAGATGTCGCCATAGAGACGGAAGTTGCTGGAAAATACTGCCACCCGATGACGTTCGATCAGGTGGCGCACTTTGAAGTAGGCATGAAGGTTGGGAATACCAAGGGCCTTAGCCTCCTTGGATCGGGCGATGATACAGCCATCATTGTTGCTCAGAACGATTACTGGCTTATTACGTAGATCAGGACGAAAAATTTGTTCACAGCTGGCATAGAAGCTGTTGCAGTCCACTAGCGCGAACATCGGTGATGGCGAACGGAATGGATAACGACACCCTCTATCAACAATTCAGCATTATCGTGCAATTCAATGGGTGGGTAGCGGACGTTGCCAGAGCGCAGTAGTTTGTCGTGCATGTCCAGCACCTTACAGGTGAGCTCACCATCAATAGCGGCGATCACCACATCCCCGTGCTGTGGCTGTAAAGCGCGATCCACAATCAGTAGGTCGCCATTGAAAATACCGAAGCCAGTCATCGAGTCGCCCTCAGCTCGGGCAAAAAATGTGGCCGAAGGGTGCTTGATTAGGTGTTCTCTAAGATCCAGCGGCGTCTCTATAAAATCATCAGCGGGACTTGGAAATCCTGCACGGACAGCCATGCCAAACAGGGGAAGGTGTACAGGTTGAGTAAAGATTGATAGTGGTAGGAGGGAGGCTTTCATTCTTGCAAATATACTGTATATATAAACAGTATTCAAGGTAAGGTGTTCTGAAAACAGATAACGATGCTAGCGCGTTAAAAGAGATCTAAATAATTTCAATATTCACTGGTACAGATTTAAATGCCGGTGTTTTGCTGCGGGGATCACTCTCACAGCCGATCAGTACATTCGCTTCTGGGAAGTAAGCCATCAGATTATTATCAGGTAACTCAAAAGGATAAACTCGAACATGATCCATTCGACCATAAGCAGAAACTAGGTTGACCACACGGTTGTGAATGCCCAAGCGTTGGATAGTGGTAGGGTTCATTAATACTGACCATCGCTCCTGGGTGTTACGGTAGCCGTCTGCTTCCTCATAAATAATTGTGTTGAATTGCCCTTCGCTGCGCACAGTCATTAGGGTGAAGGGGTATGCTGAGTTTTTTAGTTGGGGAGGAATCGGCCGTACTTTAAAGTGTGCTCGGCCACCGGGCATGTTAAATTCGGGGGTGTTTTTTAGTCGACCTCCGATATGAAACTCCTGTTTTACCACATCAATATCGGCCAGTTGTTCCATACCGGGAATAACCTTGGAAATGGCTTCACGAATATTTCTATGCTGTTTGAATTGGCTGAAATCTATCGGGCTATCTACTAATAACTGCTGTGCGAGATCGCTAAGTACTACTACTTCGGGGCGGGTATTTTCATGGCGCTCAATACCCCCGTCACTGAGCCGTACATAATTGAACATGGATTCCTGTGTGGTGGGCTGCCACTCCTCATCACGAGCGGTGACCGGGAGAATCATGCTTTCGCTGGTGTCACAGCCATGAATATGTCCGGGGTTCAGTGTGGTGGTTAAAAATAGTTTGAAGTCGATGTTATCCAATGCTTTTTCTGCCCAAGTAGAATTCGGGGTGGCACCAAAGAGGTTACCACCCATTATCAGGGCGGCATCGATCGCACCCTTATGGGCCGCCCTAATACAGGCAAGTGTATCCATACCTTTAGAGGTAGGTAGTTGAGTGCCAAGTTCAGATTCAATGTGATGAAAGACGTCTTCAGTCAACACGGGTTTGACGCCAATGGTGCCAATGCCTTGAACGTTACTATGACCACGTAGGGGAAGGAGTCCTGCACCGGGTTTGCCAATCATGCCCCTCAACAGAGCCAGGTTAGAAATATATTCGATATTTTCAACGCCGTGTTGGTGGTGTGTCATCCCCATCCCCCAAGCGAAGATGACGTGCTGTGCAGCTATATATTGATCGGCCACCTTGTGAATCTGTTCGCGAGAAATACCGGTGGCCTGCTCAATGGTTTGCCAGTGGGTATTTTCAATATCCTGCCTGAAGGCATCAAATTGCTCGGTATATTGGGTAATAAAGCCACTATTTTCGGCCTGTTTCTCCAACACCGATTTGGCAATACCCTTAAACAGGGCGATATCGCTACCAATAGCAGGTTGCAGGTATTCACTGGCAATCCAGGTGCCACCGGTGATCATGGATTTGGCACTTTTAGGGACAGCAAAGCGAACCAGTCCGGGTTCTTTGGCTGGATTGATGATGACTACTTTGCCATTGCGGTCACGCAGGTCCTTTAGCTGATGAATAAAGCGTGGATGGTTCGATGCTGGGTTGGCGCCGATGACAAACACCATATCGCAGTGAGATAAATCTTCCAGCCCAATGGTAGCTGTTCCAGTGCCTATGGTTGTCCCCAATGCTTCACTGGTAGCCTGGTGACAATAGAAGGAGCAATTATTGACATTATTGGTACCGTAAAGTCGGGCCAATAATTGAAAAACAAAGCCGGCTTCGTTGGAGGATCTTCCAGAAGAGTAGAAGAAAGATTTGGACGGGTCAGTCGTCACAAATTTTTCAGCGGAATAGCTCAGCGCCCATTCCCAACTGACCTCACGAAAGTGGTCAGAATTTTTTTCCTTGAAAAGTGGATTTCCAAGCCTGCCGAGATGTTCGAGCTCGTAGCTACTTAATTCCCGTAATTCAGAAAGTGAGTGCTGAAATATCTCTGATGGTATAGCAGGCTGTATATCGGTTGATTGCGCCTGAATACTTTTATTACAGACGGAGGGGAACTCACCCAGCTCATTGGTCATACCACCCTGTTGGCCGCCCATGCCCAACCCGCAGGCTTTACAGGTATTTTTTGATGTTAGGGCTTTGGATGAATTTTTAAGGCCAATTTTTCGGACAGTGCTGAGCGTATAAAGCACTTTTTTGGTTACGCCGCCAATAATATTACTTGGTTTATATGGGGGGCTTTTGTTGCTCATTAAATATCCGCTTTCAAAGATTAGGTGTTTTGAGAGAGTGGTTGATGAGGTATTAGTTGATGCTTGAGACTTCTCGTTTTTTTATTTTTACTTTGTTGTGGTCGGCTGTCTTTTTAATTGAAGAAATATTTTCAATAAAGTTACCCACATTTTTATAGTCGGAATTTTTTAATTCGTTTAGATCCATGGCCCACCATTTGCTTTCAAGCAGCTTACTTCTAGTGAGTTCATCAAATCGATACCGGATTGATTTTGCAGGGTTTCCTGCAACTATTTGATAAGGTTCGACGTCTTTTGTCACAACAGCATTCTGTCCAATAATTTCTCCGTGACCTATTTCAACACCTTCCATGATTACGGCACCATCTCCAACCCAGACATCATTACCAATAGTAGTTTTTAATGGTGTGTGCTTGTGGTCAACACAGAGTGAGTGGCTAGTTGAGGCCCAATCAATTGGATGAGTCTTTTTGGACTGGCCAAGGGTGACATTTTGGCCGAAAGAGCAGAATCTTCCGATGGTGGATACGCTTTCAATGGTACCGCTTCTAATAAAACTATGGGCGCCAAAGGTTATTTCAATGTCATCGTGGTTTCGATTGACAATATACGTACTTCCTAGTGAGGCAGGGGGCTCTAATATGATTGATACATTGGATGAAATGTTCAATAAATTATTTATTTTTAATGCCAAAATATCTAGCTTTTCTCTTCAGGAAATAAAGTTTAATTTTATTGTAAATCATAGGATGTGCAATTAGCCGACTTAGTCAATTTATTATAGTAACCCAAGGGATTGTTATAATAAATTGCCCTGTAGGAGGGAAATGGTAATACCTTATTAGCCGGAAGGTGTCAGGTCACTAAGGGCACTGGCCAGTATTTGGTTGGAAACAAGCATGACCCGATTGATATTTAGTAGGGAGGATAAAGGGATGCCGATATCGTCATTACCCACGTAATTGACGATCAGTAGATGTAGTTGGTCATGGGAGAGACTAATCTCTGAGTTAATATGCTCACGTTTCTCCGCCATTAGTACTGCATCAGTTTTTTCGAGTAGGTTAAGCAGGTGGCGGTAGATCATTCGAGTGTCGTGATGCATAGTTTCTATCAATTCTTCATCGTCAGATTGTAGTCTCAATTCCACAAAATTCTGCCGAACATCCTTGAGGCTTTTAGCGCTGTAAACCAGATTTCGAGCGGCATGCAATAATTGAGAAATCTTTTCAGTTTCCTCTTTCTCTGACTTCTCCTGCAATACCTTGTTGGCATAATGGAGAATTTCCTGTTCGATATGTTTGATTTCAGAATAGAGTTCATCGTAACTGGGTTTCTGTAGGCTGGTTTGTTGGTAGATAGCTAGCGCCTTGTAACCCTTGAGGAGTTCTTCGGGGCGAATTTTCATCACGCGAAGATTGAGAATAATCACCTTATAAAATAATCGGCATACTTCTTTGTAAAGGGCTTCCTCTGCAGCATCAAGAACTGAGCTGGGAACCTTGGTGATGTACTGGCAGCCGGATGAATCACTATCGGTAAAGCGGTTCTGTAGCCACCGGGAAAATGGTGATACAAAGGGTAGAAAGAGTGCAATACCCACTACATTGAACATCGAGTGGAACAACACCAGCGCGTACATGGGATCCTGTATTGACAGGGTGTTGGTGATCAGATGTAGCATCGGCACCAGTAGTGCAAATGCCACGACACTGGTTACTAGATTAAATATAAAATGGGAGAGAGCTACTCTACGCTTGGCAGCAAAGCCTTTCAGGCCGCCAAGTAAAATCGTACTGGTAGTTCCCAGGTTTGCACCGATGACAATAGCTGCAGCTGTTGTAAGAGGTAGCACACCAGCATGGATGGCACTCAATACAATCATCATAGTGGCTGAGCTGGACTGAATTATCGCGGTAAAAATTAGGCCGCCCAGTAGAAATAGTGGCAGCGGGTAATTCCGAAAAGTTTCTGGTGAGACGAACTCGCTGAGAAATCCCATACTGGTTTTCATTAGCTCTAAACCCATCAGTAATAGCCCCAGCCCGAGCAGCAGCTTAGCTTGTGGGTGTCGACGGTGTTCGGTGTGAATAAAAACAGTACCCAGGGTTCCGAGAGCCAGCAGCGGAAGGGCATACGATGTCAGATTAAATTTGAAACCAATAGTCGCAACTACCCATCCCGTAAATGTTGTTCCTAGGTTAGCACCAAAAATAATGCCAAGGGCATTGGTCATTTTCAGGATTCCGGCCCCTACAAAGGCCAGTACTATTAGTCCTACCATAGAGCTGCTTTGGAGGCAGACTGTACTGATGATACCCATCAGTACGCCGCGAATAGGCGTGTTGGTATGCTCCCGGAGTAGTCGTCTGAAGGAGTGAGTACCAAGGCTGTGTAAGGCTTGCTCCAAGGTCATCATTCCGAAGAGAAAAATGCCGAGGCCTGCTGCGAGTTCCCATGGTTGAAATTGCATGATGAAGCGCTCAATGCTCCTTTTGGATTAAAGGGTCATTAAAGAGTTTAGAAGAAAGAGTGGTAGAGAGATAGGGCAATTAAAGGGAGTAGGTCTAAAACCTTATCCCTAATATTTAGGCGCTAATGTCCAGTTTTGCTCAGTGCTTCCGGGGCCCTAATGAGGCCCCGGTCTAGCCAGCTTGTATTATTTTCCCAGTGGCTTGAGAATCAGGATCAGCTTGGGCAGTAATGTCATGGAGCCCAGCAGTGCTGCAAGCATCGCTAGTGATGTGAGCAGTCCAAAATAAACCGATGGAATAAAGTTGGACAGTGCCAGAATGGAGAATCCCATAATAATGGTGATCGCTGTATAGAACAGTGCTCGTCCTATACTGGCATGAGCTCGGTGCATGGATGCAACGTAATTTCGGTCGACTTCAAACTCCCGTTTGAAGCGGGTGATGTAGTGAATGGCGTGGTCGACACCGATACCCACGGTGATGGCCGCAATAGTGATGGTCATCATGTCGAGTGGAATGCCAGCAATGCCCATGCCTCCAAGTACGACGCCTGCCGCTAAAAAGTTAGGGAGAATGGCAATCAGCGAAATGGATACTGACCGGAATAGGACCAAAAACATCGCCATAATCCCCAGAAATACAGTGCCCAAGGTCATGATCTGGGAGCGGAATAGGCTCTGAAGCATGTTGTTATAGAGCACTAGCAGTCCAGTGAAATTTACTTGGTCTTCCTCAAAACCTCCCTCCGTGATGGCAAACTGATGAATTTTTGCCAGCAGGTCGTTACGGTTAAGTTCGCCCTGAGTTTCATTGACCCGTAGGGTGATCCTCGCCTGATTATGCTGCTCATTAATATAGGGGTTGAGGAGAAGCTCGGCATTTTCTTCTGACAGCATCTGCGGTATTAATGCCAGCTCCAGGTCATTGAACTTGTGGCCTGACAAGTCAGAGGCTACGTCTGTAACGGTGATCAGTGAGCTTACCTTGCCAATTTCTGGTAGAGATTCAAGGTAAACATGTAGCGTTCTCAGGTCTTCAACACCGGCGCCGGTTAACCAGTAGCTACGTTCAACTTCTTCTGACTTCTCATCTGTAAAGTCGTCATCGGCGAAGGGATCATCAAAGTCATCATCTGCGAAGGGATCATCATAAGAACCAGCTTCACTCTCATCACCCCCTCCATACGCCCCGGCAAAGGGGTCGTTATTGGAATGATCAACCGCTGATGTATTGCCACCCTCCGTTTCAGCCTGGAAGTTTTCAGGGTTCATGACGTTGTGATTGATAGCGGGTGGTGCATCAAGAATAATTTCAAGTGGTGTGGTGCCGCCCAGTTTGGCGTCAATTACAGATAGCCCTTGGTAGATTTCGGTGTGGGGGCGGAAGTAATCAATAAAGCGGTTTTCTACTTGTAGCTGGGAAATACCCCAGCCACTGATAAGCATTGCCAAGAACGCCAAGCCAAGTACGAGCCCACCGTGTTTCTCGGTAAAGCGAGAGAAGTGGAGTGTAAAAGCCGCAGAATTGTCAGCTTTGTCTGTGTTTTCTCCCTTGCCCCAAATCATCATTCCGGCCGGAATGATGATAAATGACAGGACGAGTGCCAACAAAATACCGATGGTCATCATCCAGCCAA
>JBALWM010000179.1:0-2117 GCA_036960905.1 Porticoccus sp. | reverse complement strand
GAAAAGCCGTGCCATTGTGGAACAAATGCTAATAGATGAAGCAAAACACGCACACTCTGCCCTTAATGCTGGAGGTCTGAAATTTCCAGCACCGGTCAAAGGCCTGATGACGCTGCTATCCAAGGCGATGACAGAAACCAGCTACCGCATTTAACTAAAGACAATTCTGATTTTTTAATGCGAGTCTAAGCGAGCAGCCTCTTTTGCTCTTTCCTGAATTTCTCTGACGATACCAACAATTTTTTCTTTCACCCATTGATGTGCCTGGGACTTAATGGTTCTGGCGTGCTGTACCAGTACGACCGGAACAGTGCTATCGAAGTCCAGTTCTTCCGGGTAGGACTTACGGACAATACCGTAGGTCTCTCCTTCAATTTTCAAATCATGCATGGTCGCCATCATTAAACAATCTGTCTGCCATAAAGCATCCATTGCCGTCATCAACTGGGTGGTTACCAAGCTTTTTTTCCGTTTCAGCCCTAGCTTGGATAGCTCACGATCAAACCGGGTTTCTACTGCCGCCGAGACCACCCCCGACAAGAGCAAGTAATACTGGATAAAGGGATATTCAAGCATGTCTTTCAGGGTGAGCCTGTCTTTTTTTGCCAACGGATGTTCCGCCCTCATCCATACAGCGGGAGTGAAATAACCCAATGGGGTCACATGGTATTCATCGGAATAGGGCCTGGCAATTTCAATGGCAAAATCCAACTCACCATCCTCCAACACGCGCTCTTCCTCATGAGGCTCACTGGTCAGTGTTAATGACATAAAGGGTGCCTCATTAATAAGCCGACTGGTCAATGTAGGTATCACCTGAACAGCAATAAACTCTGCCGCCATAATGCAAATTTCACCTTCATAGGTCAGTGGGTCAAATTGGCTAGGCGCTATCAGCTCAGCCACGCCAGACAACAACATAGGCAACTGTTTTCCCAGCTCGTTAGCTCTTGGGGTTGGTATCAGCCCTCGGCCACTACGAATAAATAGAGGGTCATCAAACAATTCCCTGAGTCTCTGCAAAGTCTTACTCATTGCCGGCTGAGTAATAAATAACCGCTCCGCAGCCCTAGTCACACTTTGCTCCTCAATCAACATCTGAAGCGCCACCAACAAATTCAGATCAATTTTTGATAATAACTTGGCATCCACGAATCATGCCTCCTGGTTATGAATGGCATCATCTTAATACATTTGAATCATGGGCGTGCATTTCTTATATTGAACACAGTCCAGTGAAGCAGTGCATTAGCAGTTAACGGCTTAGACGCTTCACTAAGATCAAGTTGAATACCCTCATATACTCCCTCTATATCCCTTAAGGCAGCACTAGCTGCCTTTTTTTTGTCTCGCAAATAACCCCGGCTGACTAGCTTGCTCTGGAGAGTAGGTGTTAACACCAAGAAGACATCGTCCACGATAAAACCAGTTTTCAGCAGAAAACCATATAAACGGCTCTAGAAAGCTGCTTTTCAGGGAAATTAACGTCTATTGGGGAAGAGTATTTCTGCATCGATACAAAGGGCTATACAGGTGATCGCATCTCATAGCTATGAGTAATGTCTACACCACCCTTCGCCAACATAATGGATGCTGAGCAGTATTTTTCTGCTGATAACTTCACGGCATTACGAACCATGCTCTCTTTCAAGTTATTACCAGTAACCACAAAGTGAAGGTGAATTTTAGTAAAAACTGAAGGTACTGTATCAGCACGCTCTGCCTCAATCTCAGCAATGCAATCGATAACGTCCTGGCGGCTTTTCTTGAGAATATGAATGACGTCAAAGGATGAGCAGCCCCCCATTCCAATCAACAGTGTTTCCATCGGACGAGCACCCTGATTCTTGCCACCATGGTCCGGTGGGCCATCCATAACAATACTGTGACCCGTTTCTGACTCGGCGATAAATTTGGCGTCCCCGCCCCAAGTAATTTTTGCTTTCATGACACCCTAAATTTTAAAAATAGTTCCCAAAAGTGTCGAGAGCCTAACATAAATGGCGTGCTTTTAGCCGTAGAATTGGTTAACCGGCAGACACTTTTTGTCATAAGGAGCCGCATAACCATGATAAATTCGAGCTTGGCCGATGATGATTTTGTGCCCATAATGGATT
>JBALWM010000029.1:12385-15610 GCA_036960905.1 Porticoccus sp. | reverse complement strand
TTAATCTTTCTGTTCCTCGGTGGTTTTATTCTGGCCCTGGCATTGGAAAAGTGGCATCTGCACCACCGCTTCGCCCTGATGGTATTACGGTTGGTGGGCACCAAACCAGCAACGTTGGTGGGTGGCTTTATGTTTGTTTCTGCCACTCTCAGTATGTGGATTACTAATACTGCAACTACGCTGGTGATGCTACCGATTCTGCTCAGTATTATCAGTCTGTTGGATAAAGACGCACCCAACCGGAAAAACTTCAGCCTCTGTCTTTTATTGGGCGTTGCCTACTCAGCATCTATCGGCGGCATAGGCACCATAGTTGGCACCGTGCCCAATATGTTCACCGTCTCATTTATCCAGAATGAGCTGGGGATGGAAATTGGCTTTGCCAAATGGATGACCATTGGTTTGCCCATAGTACTGGTGTTTGTACCTCTGGCTTGGTGGCTGTTGACCCGTTTTATCTATCCCCCTGGCGAAGAGGCTATCGACAGAGCCTTTCTCGACAAACCTTTTGAACCATGGACAACGGGGGCAAAACTCACCTTGGTGATCTTTATTCTCACCGCCGCTTGCTGGATTTGTCGACCACTGATGATGAAATGGCCGCCTCTCGCCAATTTAACTGATACAGGCATCGCGATTATTGCGGCCCTGTTGTTGTTTACCATTCCCGTCAGTTTTAAACAGCGGGAGTTCCTGATGGATTGGGCCACCGCCATTAAAATTCCTTGGGGCGTGCTCTTGTTGTTTGGCGGCGGACTGGCATTAGCAGGGGCGATTCGCTCCAGTGGTGTGGGTGAATTATTGGCTAGTCAGCTGGTTAGCCTACAGGGGTTCCCCCCACTGGTGATGACCTTGATGGTGGTTACTCTGATTATTTTTCTCACCGAGCTCACCAGCAACACCGCCACAACTACGGCACTGATACCTATCTTTGCAGTGATGGCGGAAGGGTTAGGGATTAACCCCTTGGCTATTATTTTACCAGCGACCATCGCGGCTAGCTGTGCCTTTATGCTGCCGGTGGCCACACCACCCAATGCGATTGTCTTTAGTGCCAATCTGATCCGTATTCCTGAAATGGCCAAGGCTGGTTTCTGGCTCAACCTGACAGGAATTCTGCTTATTAGCCTGCTGACTCAATTAACCTTAAGCTACCTTCTGTAACACCAAACGTAGAGAGAATTACATGCATATCTGGGTCGATGCCGATGCCTGCCCCAACCCCATCAAGGACATCCTGTTTCGGGCCGCCCAACGCTGCAACATGCCTCTGACGCTGGTTGCCAATCATGCTCTTCGTGTGCCGCCCTCTCCGCTGATCAAGGCAGTACAGGTGGAAAGTGGATTTGATGTGGCAGATAACTACATTGTTCAACGCATTAATCCTGGCGACATTGTCATTACCGCCGATATTCCACTGGCTGCCGAAGCCGTCGATAAAGACGCTGAGGTGATCAACCCCAGAGGTGAGCACTATACCAAGGCTAATATCCGGCAACGGCTGGCCATGCGCAACTTGATGGAGGAGCTTCGAACGATAGGTGAGGTTCGTGGCGGCCCACCCAGTATGACCAATACGGAACGTCAACAATTTGCTAATTCACTCGACAGGCTACTGGCTAAACCCAATTGATTACCGGTTCAATACGTCGATGGGGTTCTGGCTCAAAATAGCGCCTCACATCTCACACCAAACACCACACAGCCCCGCTATCATCTCACCCGAAAATCCTACCCAAAAACCTCAGTAATCCCAGGGTATATATTACTAATAAATCTTTATCCTTCAGGGTGATACGCGTATACTTCGCCCCCGTCTTTCGACACCCCTCCAAGCCACACAGGTTACTTTATGTCATCCCCCGATTTTGAATCACTAGGCATCGCCAGTTCGGTGCTTAAAGCCGTTCAACAACTGGGGTATGAACAGCCCTCACCCATTCAGGCACAAAGTATTCCCATACTCTTGGCAGGAGAGAACCTGCTCGGCGTTGCTCAAACGGGTACCGGTAAAACAGCTGCATTCGCATTACCACTATTGAGCCGCATCAACAGCGGCCAAAAAACACCACAAATTTTGGTGCTGACCCCAACTCGCGAGCTGGCCATTCAGGTGGCAGAAGCCTTCCAAACCTATGCCCGCAACATGAAAGGGTTCCATGTGCTGCCGATCTATGGCGGAACAGATATGCGAGGACAATTACGCGGCTTAGAACGGGGTGCCCAGGTTATTGTTGGTACCCCCGGACGCATCCTCGATCACATCCGTCGTCGCAGCCTGAAGCTCAACGAGCTCAACGCGCTGGTACTCGATGAAGCTGATGAAATGCTGCGTATGGGTTTTATCGACGATGTAGAAACTATTTTGGCGGAAACTCCGGATACCTGTCAGCGGGCACTGTTCTCTGCCACCATGCCACCAACCATTCGCAGAGTGGTTAAAAAATACTTGGGTGATGCGAAAGAAGTCAGCATTGCCGCCAAGACCAAAACCGTTGAACGTATTACTCAGCGCTATCTAATGGTTAAGGGCCATCAGAAGATGGATGCACTGACCCGCATTCTGGAGGTCGAAGAATTCGATGGCATGCTCATCTTCGTACGTACCAAGTCTGCCACTGCGGAAGTTGCCGAAAAGCTGGAAGCTCGAGGCTTCTCTGCTGCGGCACTCAATGGCGACCTGAGTCAAACCCTGCGTGAGCGCACCGTCAACCGCCTGAAAAAAGGTCAGGTGGATATTGTTGTTGCTACCGATGTTGCCGCTCGCGGTCTTGATGTGGAACGCATCAGCCATGTGGTGAATTACGATATTCCCTACGACAACGAAGCCTATGTACACCGTATTGGTCGTACTGGCCGTGCAGGTCGTGAGGGTCAAGCCATTCTGTTTGTGGCACCTAAAGAGCACCGCCTGCTTCGCTCTATTGAACAGTCTACACGCCAGAAACTTACCATTATGCAGCTACCGACGGGTGAGCAAGTGAGCGATCAGCGAGTTCAGCAATTTCAGGACCGTATTCTGCAAGATATTGAGATAGGCAAACTAGATCAATTCAGACCTCTGCTAGAGAAGCTTGCCGAAGAGAACAACGTTTCAATGACAGATATTGCCGCAGCAATGACCTGGCAGCTTCAGCTAGAACGCCCGTTGTTCCCCAAGATTGTACCGCTGGATACCAGCAATCAAGGTAGAAGTGAACGTCGAGACAGACCTGACCGTAAAGA
>JBALWM010000029.1:0-12285 GCA_036960905.1 Porticoccus sp. | reverse complement strand
TGGATACCAGCAATCAAGGTAGAAGTGAACGTCGAGACAGACCTGACCGTAAAGACAGACCTGACCGTAAAGATAGACCTGATCGTAAAGACAGGCCTGACCGAAATGAGCGAGGTGATCGCCCTCGCCAGGAGCGTCCTCGGAAAGAACGCCCACGAAACGATGATATTGAGATGGTAACCTACCGCATGGAAGTCGGTAAAAACCACGGTGTTATGCCCAAGGATATTGTTGGTGCCATTGCCAATGAAGCAGGTATTGAAAGTCAGCATATAGGCCGCATAAAACTGGAGGATGACCACAGTACCGTGGATCTTCCAGAAGGTATGCCCAAGGATATATTCAATCACCTAAAGAATAAGGTGCGTGTTTGCCAACAGCCAATGAAGCTGAGCCTTCCCAGCACCAGTTTGCAGAAAAATCATCCTGCGAGCGAGAAACCAAAAGGCAAGAAGTCTGAAGGCTCTCAAAAACGCTCACCCCGAAAAGATGCCCCTAAGCCAGAATAAATAACAGTTAGCAAAGAATCTGTGCTGGGCTGCATCAGGAAAAACGCTTATGTCGCAATATGTGCTTCCATGCGGCTCAAGACAGAATATCTAAAACAGCCCTAGGCGGATGTACCCTTATAGGGGTACATCAACACGTTGGTGACTTTCCAGCTTTTATCTTCCTGCTGAACCAATGTGTAGATAATTTGCCATAGCTGGCGGTTGGCATCGGTCACTATCAACTCTTGGTAAACCTCACCCTCAGACAGCATATTCCGCCCAAAGAAATAGGATTCTGGTTGATAGAGGGGCATATAACCACGCCTCACCATATCAATAAAAATTTCTACCGAGGGAAATGCTTGCTTAACATTCGCTGCAGCAAAAGCGTAGGCTGATTGATGATCACCCGATTTAAAGGCAGAAATTTGACTATCAATAACCAGTCGAACAGCTCTAACGTCAACCTCATCGACTTCTTCTGTAGCAAACACCGAGATCGCCGAGAAAAGCATTATTGAAATGGCCATCACGCCAGATAAAAGCACTCGAAAAGGTCTTAAATGTGTCATAGCAATACTCCGCTGAAAGCCCCGTTCTTACATGCACCGAAAACTCTCGGTTATAGTCAATTAGACACAATAAATACCAATTTGTACCATATCTAAGATTTAGAACGCAGACTCAGACAGCAAAACTTCCCCAAAAGTCCTCAATAAATGCAGTAATTTCCACGAAAAACCCCTAATTTTCTAGGGTTTTGTCTTCAGGATATTCTTGCGGTCGACTTTGAGTTACAGCGCCAATCGCCTTGTATCCCCAAGCTCTTTGACCAGATAAGTGAAGAAACGACCGCAATCGGCCCCATTAACGACCCGATGATCATAGGAGACACTCAACGGCAACATCATTCTGGGAATGAACTCAGAACCATTCCAGACTGGTTTAATTTGGGACTTGGACACCCCAAGAATACCCACCTCAGGTGTGTTGACGATAGGAGTAAAACCATTGCCACCTATGGCACCCAAACTGGAGATAGTAAAACAACCACCCTGCATATCGGCAGGTGACAATTTCCGATCCCGGGCTTTGGACGCCATATCATTGACCTCCACAGCCAATTGCCACAACCCCTTTGTATCGACATCACGAATGACAGGTACAACCAAACCCTGAGGCGTATCCACCGCTACACCAATGTGAACATATTTCTTTTGTACAAAGTTTTCGCCATCGCTGGTGATAGAACGATTGAATTCGGAGTTTGCAAGCAACGCATGGGCGCAAGCTTTTAACAGGAATGGAAGTGGCGTAAGGCGAGTGCCTCGCTTCTCTGCCTCAGGTTTTAATGATGCTCTAAAATCTTCAAGGTCTGTGATGTCCGCTTCATCAAACTGGGTAACATGGGGTACATTAAGCCAACTGCGCTGCATGTTAACTGCGGTGAGCTTATGAATTTTTTTCAGTGGGATTATCTCGATCTCACCAAACTTTTTAAAATCCACATCGGGCACAGCGGGAATCCCTGAGGCCATGCCATTACCCACACCCTGACCAGACTCAGCAGTAGCCACCGCATTTTTTACATAGCCCTGTAAATCCTCCTTGAGAATACGACCACGGGGCCCAGAACCAGCCACCTTGCGAAGGTCTACACCCAGCTCCCTCGCCAATGCACGAGATGCTGGACCGGCATAGGTATCGGCACTTACTGAAAGCTCAACGCCAGGGCTGCCTAGCTCTTGTGCTTCCGAAACTACTGGTAATGTTTCAGAGTCAGATTGCACTCCTGGGTTGGTTGCAGCCTCTATTGTTGTGACAGAGGGTTCTATTATTTCTGCTGCCTGAGCGTTGTCCTGTGCAGGTGCAGCCGCCACCATCATACGTGCAAGATTGTCACCTGTAGTGACCTTGCCCCCTTCCTCAACCAGTATTTCAAGTACCTCACCAGCAAAGGGGGCGGGAATATCCATTGTTGCTTTGTCACCCTCCACCACAACAAGACTGTCATCTTCAGAGAGCGTGTCACCAACGGACACCGTAATTTCAATCACCTCCACAGGGTCAGATGTACCTATATCTGGAACGACAACTATCTGCTCACTCATTACGGGTTCAACAGGCTCTGAAACCACTTCAGCCTTTGAGGTTATACCCCCCTCAGATTCGGTAACGTCCGGTGATGCCTCTGGCTCAGAAGCAGATACAGGTGCAGCTTCAACAACTGGCTCTAATTCAATAATGGCTGAACCCTCACTGACCGTATCACCCTCCTTCACAATAAGGGCTTTAACGATGCCAGCTTTTGGGCTGGGAACGTCCATGGTGGCTTTATCTGATTCAAGCACAATCAATGACTGCTCCAGCTCCACGGTATCACCGGGTGCAACACAGAGTTCAATCACTTCTACCGTCTCGGCTCCTCCGAGATCGGGTACATGGATAATGTCAGTGGTCACTATTGATTCTCATGTTTAATCACTTAATGGTTAGCAATAAAGGGGGTTGGTTTTATCGGGATCCAATCCGAAATCAGCAATGGCTTCAGACACCACAGATTTTTCAATCTTTCCTTCATCGGCCAAAGACTTCAGGGCGGCAACGGTTACAAAATAACGATTCACTTCAAAAAAGTGGCGTAATTTTTCCCGGCTATCACTTCGACCAAAGCCATCCGTTCCCAACACATGGTACTGCCCAGGAATATAGGCCCGTAATTGTTCCGTATAGCTTTTAACGTAGTCGGTGGCCACGACAACAGGGCCACAACGATCACTGAGTAATTGCGTGATATAGGGAACCTGAGGCTCAGCTTCCGGGTGTAACATATTCCAGCGATCTACCGCTTGGCCATCTCTAGCCAATTGGTTCACACTGGTGAGGCTCCAGATATCCGCAGCCACGTTATATTTTTCTTTGAGAATTTCTGCTGCAGCACGTACTTCATTGAGGATACTACCTGCACCCATCAACTGAACTTTTAATTCAGCTTTATCTCCTTCATCAAAGAGATACATGCCTTTGATAATGCCTTCTTCTATGCCCTCTGGCATGGCGGGCTGATGATAATTTTCATTCATCGTGGTTATATAATAGAAGCAGTTTTTCTGCTCCTCAAACATGACTTTTAGGCCATTTTGCACAATCACCACCAGCTCATAGGCATAGGCTGGGTCATAGGTACGACAGTTGGGGATGGTGTTGGCCAGCAAGTGGCTGTGTCCATCCTGATGCTGTAATCCTTCGCCATTCAACGTGGTACGCCCAGAGGTCGCACCAATCAAAAATCCACGTGCCTGCATATCCCCGGCAGCCCAAGCTAAATCGCCGATACGCTGAAAACCAAACATGGAATAATAAATGTACACGGGGATCATAGGGAAATTGTTGTTGCTATAGGACGTCGCTAAAGCCATCCACGCGGACATTGCGCCAGCTTCGCTGATACCCTCTTCCAGAATCTGCCCTTTCTTATCTTCCTTATAGAACATGATCTGATCATGATCTTGGGGTACGTATTTCTGCCCTGCAGAGGAATAAATACCTAATTGACGAAACATTCCCTCCATACCAAAGGTACGGGCTTCATCAGGGACAATAGGCACCACTCGCTTACCGATAGTTTTATCTTTAAGCAGCATGCCCAACTGACGAACAAATGCCATGGTGGTGGAAATTTTCCGCTCGCCGCTACTTTCCAACAACTTACTGAAATCACTTAACGGTAGAATCTCCATCCTATCAAAGTCGGCACGACGTGCTGGCAACGAACCGCCCAATGAATCCCGGCGCTTTTTCATATAGACCATTTCCGGGCTATCTTCCGGAGGCCGATAATAAGGCACGTTTGGCAAGTCATCGTCAGGAATCGGGATACCAAACCGGTCACGGAAATGCTTCAGGCTTTCCATATCCAGCTTCTTAATCGAATGAGTATCATTAGCCGCTTCACCCGACCCCACACCCATGCCATAACCCTTGACCGTTTTCGCCAGGATGACTGTGGGCTGACCTTTGTGTGCCATCGCTTCCGCATAAGCAGCATAGAGCTTGTAGGGATCATGCCCGCCGCGATTAAGGTACATAATGTCCTTATCACTCAGGTCTTTCACTAGCTCTTTTAATTCAGGACTGGCGCCAAAGAAGTGATCACGAGTATAGGCGCCACCATTGTGTTTATAGTTTTGATAATCACCGTCACAGGCCTCATCCATTCGCTTCTGTAGCAGTCCATTCTTATCCATTTCAAGCAAGGGGTCCCATAAGCGCCCCCAGACAACCTTGAGCACATTCCAACCTGCACCACGGAATGCACCCTCAAGTTCCTGAATAATTTTTCCATTGCCGCGCACAGGGCCATCGAGACGCTGAAGGTTACAGTTAACAACAAAGACTAAATTCTCAAGATTTTCACGACCTGCTAAAGAAATAGCACCCAGGGTTTCTGGTTCATCACACTCACCATCACCCAGAAATGCCCACACCTTCCTATCACCACGGGGAACCAACTCACGTGCAGAGAGATAGCGCATAACATGTGCTTGATAAATGGCCTGCAATGGCCCTAACCCCATAGAGACTGTAGGAAACTGCCAGTAATCCGGCATTAACCAAGGGTGTGGATAGGATGAGAGCCCCTTGCCATCTACCTCGCGCCGATAACTGTCCAAATCCTCTTCATCAAACCGACGTTCTAGGTAGGAGCGTGCATATATACCCGGGGCGCTGTGCCCTTGAAAATATATAAGGTCGCCTAGACCGTCGCCTTCACCACCACGGAAGAAATAGTTAAAACCAATATCGTAGAGTGTGGCTGAGGAAGCAAACGAGGCAATGTGCCCCCCCAAGCCTTCATCTGGGTCCTTGTTGGCTCTCATCACCATGGCCAGGGCATTCCAACGAATCAACGAACGGATGCGTCGATCCATAAATAGATCACCGGGCATTCGTTTTTCGCGGGTGGAGGGAATGGTGTTTCGGTAGGGCGTAGTAATGGCATTTGGCATGCCAACCCCAGTAGCAGTTGCTCGATCCAGCAACTGTTGCAATAGAAATGCTGTGCGCTCTTCTCCTTGGTATTTTAATACAGAATCCAGCGACTCAAGCCATTCCTGGGTTTCGACAGGATCTATATCTTTACGCATGAGTGATACCTTATTAATACATTAACCATCTGCAAGAAGGCCTTGAAGAAGTATAGGTCATCCTCAAAAGTATGAAGATGGCAGACCTGGCACTTCTCACAAACCATGCGTGTAGTATAGCTACATATAAAGCCAAATCAACTACTAACACCAAGACATTCATTAAAAATATTTTTAGTAAATCCGCATAAAAAACTCTCAATACACTGTATTTATTGAACTTATTTGTATATCACAAAATAATACAAAATATAGTTTTACTACATATCTTTAGATGGAAGACGATAAACCTCACGACCCTCACGCAGTTTGGCATCATCAACTGTACCGCCCTGGGTGCTATCCACCTGTAGCGAGTACCCCGACTCCATCAACAAAGCACTGTAGATTTGGGTCATGTTTTCGTGAGTGAGCGACGCGACAGCCTTGATTAATCGCTCCCTGTGATGAAAACCATAATCACGCAGATCGATACTGCCCCAAAACCGTGATGATTGTTCAGACAGACTCTTTGGCTGCTCTCTCAGGCTGATTAACACTGCTTGGCGATGACTTTCAAACTCGGCATCAGGCATCTCTTGAAGCTGCCCATCAAAATCTACAAGAAATTGCTCAACAGCCTCTTCTAACTGAGAAACAGGTGCCGTGGGCGACTGCATCAGCAAACCGATGCCAGGCACCCTATTGATCCCCTGATCTATTGCCGCCACCACATAACCAAGCTGTTGCTCAGTTCGCAATTGGTGAAAAAATTCGGATTTAATCAATTGTCTCAACAACATAATTTTTGCTGTTTCATCGAGACTATCATTACGTCCCTGATAATATCTGAGGATCGCCGCATCCTTGTGATCAATCGATAGAGGTATGTGTATTTTTTCACCGGGAGGAATACGGATAACCCCACGCTCCACCCAGGCCTCATGGTTTTCTCCAACCAGCTGGCCCGCTATTGATACACCCAGTTTTTCAACCTCAGCCTGAACCAAATTACCGCTCGCCAACATTTCAAGCGTTGCCCCTCGATACAAACCCGCTACAAATTGATCGAATACTTTGCGATCAAAGTCCTCCAGTGCATCAGCCAACTGTACTGGCTGCCAGGCAGTGATGTTGAGCAACAAACCCGCCTCACGCATTAACTGCTTGTAGGGAGTATCCTTGGTACTGTTTCTCCACTTTCTTATGAGCTCAGCCCTCAGGCGCGCCACCAGTTCATCAGAAATTTCAGGTTTCAACATGGCACCCACCACTGCTTCTGTCAAAACCGGCAACTTGCTATCAAAACCATTGACCACAAAACCTACGCCATCAGGGCGTCGATTGATGCCATACCCCAACCCAGCCAACGAAGCCTCATAACTCGATTCATTGAGTGTTTCCCGCACAAGACTCAGATAGAGATCAGCCATGGCTGCCGTCTGAGCATCATCAATAGCTGGCGTTTTTACGGCCACATAAAACTGAGCTTTGGGGACCTGATAATGGCTATCAGAATAATTCCACAAGCGGTACCCGGGCTTATCCACCAACAACTCTGGAGGCCCTGGTTCCACCCCCTCTTTCAACCCGAGATTAGCGGGATGATTAAGTGCAAAATTATCTGGAACAAAATTATTTGCCTTGGGTAACTGCAACCCCTCCACACTGGCACCCAGTGCTATTTTTGGTAACGGAATGACGCTATAGGGCACCTGATAGAGCGATGAAACCTTATTAGTATCAACCTCTGGCGCCATCAACGTAACAAGGGCGTTCTCTGGCGTCATCAAGCCCAACATCTCAGCGATCAGGTCAGAATCAAACATATCCATGCGGTAAGGGCCGCGCATCACATCTTTGTAGGGGTATTTATGTAATTGATTGGCCAGCTGACTGGTCCGGTGCACCGGGTCACCTAGTTCTTTGTGGCGGAACTGAATACCCACCAAGGCACCCTGCTCTCTGTGACGCCATTCAGCCACACCCTGCCCTACTACCAGTGCAATTTCCTGAAAAATAAGTTCTAGCACTTGCTGCCAGTTCGATAACCCATCAGGAGTCAACCCAACAGTAATATCAAATGAACTTCCACTCTGATCCGAAAGACCTTCACCAGCCCGCAGACCTTCGGCCCAACCATTTTCCTTAAGCAATGACAACAAACTGCCTTTGCCCTCATGCCCGATCAAGTTACCCAAATACGCCAACGGCTTTTGTCGATAATATTCATGTACCGCTGGCAACGGAATCGTCACCGACAACGCCCTAAGCTCTTGAACTGGCTGGACTGACACTAACAATGGCAGCTGACCCTTCTCAAACAGTGGCTGCCCATGTTTTGGTTGCTTGCTATCTGAGTTAGGCACTACCTCAAAACGTGGTCGCACCATCGACTCAAGCTCATCCAGTGAATTTGGAGCCAGCACCACCAGAGTCATCCGATTGGCTGAATAATGTTGCTGATAGAATGAAACCAAGTCCTCACGAACGGTACTTACCTTTGTATCAGCCAAGGTATTCAAATTGCCCACACTGAATTTTGATGAGGGATGCTTGGCATTCACCACTTCACTAAAAACATTCAACTGACGACGGTAATCATTTTTTATTCTGGCTTTGTACTCAGAATGCACGGCATTCTTCTCTCGCTCCACATACTCGGCATTAAACAAGGGCGCCACAAAGAATCGTGAAAAGCGATCCAGCGCTGGCTCAAGATCCCCAGGGTTGATATCAAAAAAGTAGTTGGTGTGATCAAAGGAGGTATAGGCATTATGTCGCCCACCATGCTGGCTGATAAATGCCTGATATTCATCTGCCTCTGGGTACCGATCAGTCCCCAAAAACAACATATGCTCTAAAAAGTGTGCAAGCCCCTGCCGTTGGACTGGATCATGGGAGCTACCAACAAATACATCCAAAGCCGCTACAGCCTTGTCAGCTTTCTTATCAGAAACAAGCAAGACCTGTAGCTGATTGGGCAATTGCAGATAACGGTATTCCGAATGGTCACTATCACTTCGTACAATCGAGTCGCGCTGGGCTATCGGGTCACTACCGGCAACCTGCTTGCCATGACAGGGGCGAGCCGCTAATGCCTGAGAGGCACCAAAAACTGCGATCAATAAGTAAACAAAAACTACTGCTATTCTGTTCATGGAAATCATGAGGTTCCGTTTTTATTTGTAGGGTTATTTTGTAGCGCTAGGTTATTAAACTGCTTAAGAACATCTCTAAAAATAGTGATTTTTTCGTGAGCGCTAGAAAGCATCATGCGGAAAACCACAGCGCACAAGAGGTACAAGAGAATTTGAGCACGGAGCTGACGCTGTAATCCTGGAAAAAATACATTTATTTTTAGAGGAGCCCTTTATAGAGCTACTCTGACACCGCGCTGGGCACATCAGTTCTCGGCCAGGCGTTATAAAGTGCTTTCACCAAGGTCGCCAAGGGGATCGCAAAAAATACACCCCAGAATCCCCAAAGACCACCAAACACTAATACGGCAAGGATAATAACAATGGGGTGCAGGTTAACGGCCTCGGAAAATAACAGGGGAACCAAAACATTACCGTCCAAACCCTGAATAATTCCGTAGATCATCACCAACCAAAACAATTCACCTCCCCACCCCCATTGAAAATAGGCAACAACGGTCACCGGGATGGTGACGACAACCGCACCAATGTAAGGAATGACGACCGACAATCCCACTAACAAGGCCAAGAGTGCCGCATAGTTCAACCCCATAACCAAAAATACGGCATAACTCACAAAGCCAACCAAGAGTATTTCAATCGTCTTGCCGCGTACATAGTTGGCCATCTGGATATCCATCTCGTGCCAAATTTTCCACATAACCGGCCGCTGATGGGGCAACAGACCGGACATCAAGGACATCAACTCGTCCTTATCCTTGAGCATAAAGAACACTAACAGCGGCACTAATACCAGATAGACCATCATAGCCACCACACTGGGGAACGTGCTGAAAGAAAAACTCACCAACCGTTCAGCCATACCAGCCACTTCACGTGATGCTTGCCCCAACAGCTCTTGTAACTGATCCTCTGAAATCAGGTGGGGGTACTGATCGGGGAGCAACAGCAATACCTCCTGCCAATGCTTGACCATGGCAGGCACCTCACCAGCCAAGTTTGCAGCTTGGCGCCCGATCAAGGGGAGAAGGATAATCAAAATAGCTAGAAAGGCACCGATGAACATCAGGAAGACCAGCGTCACGGCGACTAACCTTGGCACTTTCAATCGCTCCAGCCGATTAACCCCACCTTGCAGTAAGAAAGCAAAAATGAGCGCCGCCACGAAGGGCGCCATAATTTCACCCATGGTCGCCACCACCACGAGGGCGACCGCTAGTAACAGTGCCAGAAGAACGGCCTCTTCTTCACCAAAATAGCGGTCAACCCAACTTCCAAGCACTTTCCACATAACAGATCCCAATACTTACAACACATACGCTCATGATGCAGACTACGGAATCCATGCCCACGCATCAAGAACAGACGCCAACCTTTTAAGGGCACGGACATTATTAAGCCAAAACTGCACTAATTCTCATGAATTCAGTCATAGACTTACGTTATTATCTTGAAACACCTCACATCGCACGATACTGAAGGACTTACTTAACAGTGTTTCTTAAATATTTAAATCGATTCACCCTAACAGCAATGGCTATTGCCATGCTAACGGCTCCGACTCATAGCGCCGATATTAAGCTGCCATCGTTTGGAGGTGGCACCTCCAGCGTTATTTCTCAGCAACAAGAATACGAGCTCGGCCGAGCATGGCTACTGGCCTATCGCGGCCGAATGAAAGAATGCGACGACGCCGTACTGTATGACTATCTGGAACATCTCATTTATAAACTGGCCGAATATAGCGAGCTACAGGATCATAGACTTGAGCTTATCGTCATCGACGACTCCTCAATGAATGCCTTCGCTGTACCCGGAGGGGTTATTGGTGTTAATACCGGCCTGTTCAACTATGCAAAATCCGAAGCTCAATTGTCTTCAGTGCTGTCTCACGAAATCGCTCACTTAAGCCAGCGACACTTCGCTCGCAGGGTAGAAACACAGAAAAGAAACTCAACCGCCACTATGGCAGGAATGTTGGGCGCCCTGGTCCTAGCGGTTACAGTAGGTGGTGATGCGGGCATGGCAGCAATGACTGGAACGATGGCGGCAAGCCAGGGGCGCACGCTCCACTACAGCCGTCAGAATGAGCAAGAAGCGGATAGCATCGGCATCCAAACCTTGAGCGCAGCAGGCATGGATCCAAATGGAATGCCAGGAATGTTTGAGCAAATGCTTCAAGCCACCCGCTACAGCAGCAAACCCCCAGAATTTATGCTCACCCACCCACTGACAGAAAAGCGGGTGGCTGACGCCAGAAGCCGTGCAAGGCAGTACCCCCCCAAACAGTATCTGGACAATATTGAATATCACCTGATGCGAACCCGCTCATTGATCGCCATCGATAAAAAACCCCGAGTTTCCTTGAACCGCTTTCAGCATGAGCTAAAAGGAAACAGTCTCAACACAGACGCCGCCCAATATGGACTGGTATTAACCCATACAATGCTGGGTGATTATTCAACCGCACGAAACAATCTGAGAAGCTTGTTAAAAAAATCACCGGATCGACTGACCTACCTATTGGCAGATATCGATATAGATCGTGCTGAAGGCAAGTTTGACTTCGCCGTCACGAAGACGACCATGCTCCTACACTACCATCCAAACAGCTACCCCCTCAAAATGTCTCTGGCTGAAACCTACCTTAAAGCCAATCGTTTCTATGAATCAGAGGTCGTCCTGACAGAGTTAACTAAAAGTCGTCCTAATTTACCTCTTGTCTGGTACGATCTGGCCGAGGTGCGTGGTCTGGCTGGCAATATTTCTGGGGTTCATATGGCCCGAGCCCAATACTTTATTCTTAATGGTGTCTTCGGCCAAGCACGAGATCAACTTGGGTATGCTCGAAAACTTCTGGTTCATGACTACAAGCAAACAGCTATTATTGACCAACAGCTAAGAGACTTAGCGGCTCTGGAAAAGAAAATGAATAACCTCATGAAATAAACGGCTGGGCTCACTGTTAACTCACGGTTAAAAACGCTAAGAACCCCTAAAGGGAACCCTATCAATCCAGCTCTGCGGATAAATGTAATTCACGAAATTCTAGCATTCGCTGTAGCGATACCATGGCCTGCTTACTTATCACTGGATCCACATGGATTTCATTAGTACCTTGTTCCAGCGTTTCCATCAGATTTTTCAAGTGATTCATCCCCATCCATGGGCAGCTTGCACAGCTTCGGCAAGTCGCACCTTCACCCGCAGTAGGTGCAATTATCAGCTCTTTATCTGGCGCCGCTTGCTGCATTTTGTAAAAGATACCGATGTCTGTTGCCACAATCATTTGCTTATTAGGCAGCGTTTGTGCCGCCTTAATCAGCTGTGAAGTTGAGCCAACAGCATCAGCAATTTCAACCATTGCACCAGGAGATTCGGGATGAACCAACACTGCAGCATCTGGGTAAACTGTCTTCAGGAAAGCGACCCCCCGTGATTTAAACTCCTCATGCACAATACAGCTCCCATCCCACAGAAGCATATCGGCACCGGTCTTTTTCTGAA
>JBALWM010000178.1:0-2149 GCA_036960905.1 Porticoccus sp. | reverse complement strand
CAGTGGCTACTTAACAGCCAGCACACCGACAGTCAGTGTGAATATGCCATTGGCTACATCACAGAGAAAGGCAAGTCCAAAACAGTCGTTCTAGATCGAACCTTTGTGGAGGACGGTGTCCGTTGGATTATTGACTACAAAATGGCAGAACCTGCAAAGGGTGAGTCGCAGAAAGAATTTCTGAGTCATCAAACTCAGCAGTACAAGGCTCAATTGGAACACTACGCAGCACTTTGCAGCCAAGTAGATGATAGACCCATTAAAACCGCACTGTATTTTCCTCTCATCAACCTACTTGAAGTCATCTGAATGGGCACTAAGTGTGTAAAGTAATCACTGTTTTTATGTCTAGAATCAACTGGTCACCACCTATAAAACCCCCACCACATAGCCCAACAAGTGCCCCCAGATCAATATTTAATGTAGAATGCCCGCCTTAATTTGAACATATTTGTTGGCGTGGAACGTAAATGACTCAAGCTGTTGAAAACATCAACATCCGATCACAGGATGTACTGGTAACCCCCAAGGCCCTGAAAGAAGAAATCCCGGTCACGGATACTGCCCGTAAAACGATTACGGAAGGACGTTCTACGATCCAGAATATTCTCGACAGGAAGGATCACCGTATTCTGGTCGTTATTGGCCCCTGCTCCATTCATGACATCAGTGCGGCAAAGGATTATGCCAATCGCTTGAAAGCACTTGCTGATGAGGTGGGTGATACGCTTTATGTCGCTATGCGAGTTTATTTTGAAAAACCACGTACAACCACTGGCTGGAAAGGCCTAATTAACGACCCCTACCTCAATGATTCCTTCAAAATCACTGATGGACTACATGTGGGCCGCCAATTGTTACTGGATGTTGCTGAACTGGGACTACCCACTGCCACAGAAGCGCTGGACCCTATTTCTCCCCAGTACATGCAGGATTTGATTTCCTGGTCTGCCATTGGCGCAAGAACGACAGAATCTCAAACTCACCGGGAAATGGCTTCTGGGCTATCCTCAACGGTAGGCTTCAAAAATGGTACCGATGGCAGTTTGACCGTCGCAATCAACGCTCTTCAATCTGTCGCTAGCCCTCACCGCTTTCTTGGCATCAATTCAGAGGGGAGTGTTTCCGTAGTAACAACAGCTGGAAACCCTTATGCACACGTAGTTCTTCGTGGCGGAGATAACAAACCAAATTATGATTCTGTCAGCGTTTCCATCGCAGAGCAGGAATTAACCAATGCCGGTATCCCTACCAATATTATGGTGGATTGCAGTCACGCCAACTCCAATAAAAATCACGAATTACAAACATTGGTGATGGAGAATGTGACCAATCAAATTATCGAAGGCAATCAGTCTATCATCGGCATTATGGTTGAGAGTAACCTGAAAGCAGGTAATCAAAAAATCACAGAAAATTTGGATGACCTTGAGTATGGCGTCTCGATTACCGATGCCTGCATAGACTGGGAGACAACTGAAAAATCCCTACGTGGTATGCGAGAGAAACTAAAGGATGTCCTATCAGAAAGACTAAAGTAACCCTGAAAAATATTAATAAAAAACCATAAAAAAACGGGCCTATGTGCCCGTTTTTTTATGGTTTTATGTGGCCACATTCTAGTTGGAAAGCCCATCCACCATAGTATCTATCACTTCTTTTAGCGAAGCCCTATCGAAATCCATCTTGGAGAGGATACGCAAACCAGCAATCATGGCGAGCAGGTAATCTGCTTGAACATCAAGATCTTTTTCCTTATCAATCATGCCGTTGTCACGGGCTTCTGTAAGCCGCTTTAGAAATAGCGTCCTCAGCTCAAGCAAATGATCACGGGCCTCGCCTGCAACCTCTGGCAAGGTGTTGCTGAGCTCTGAGACAGTGTTAACTAGAAGGCAACCATTGGAAATCGTCTCGCCATCACTAAGAAATTTGCTGTAATAAAACCCGCGGATATCCTGAAGGGGGTCTTCAACACCCACCAGTCTCGCTGAATCAAAATCCCAAGAGCTCTTTGTAAAGCTGGTCATTGCCTCGGAGAAAAGGCTGCCCTTATTGTGAAACGTGGCATAGAGACTGCCGCGATTAATACCCATAACATCTATTAATTTACTGATTGAGCTGGCGTTATACCCATCAGACCAAAATAGAT
>JBALWM010000177.1:0-2162 GCA_036960905.1 Porticoccus sp. | reverse complement strand
GGAGTTAGCCTGTAAGCCGGGTTCTGTCGTGAACAGTCATTCCTCTAGGGCATACGTCACCATATGCCTCAAGCAACCTACCCGAATCCAGCGCGGGCCACGCCAATGGATTCCTATTTGGTCTTGCTCCGAGTGGGGTTTACCATGCCACAGTCTGTTACCAGCTGTGCGGTGCGCTCTTACCGCACCCTTTCACCCTTACCTGTGCCATCGCTCTCTATAAAGAAAGTGTGGCCATCGGCGGTCTGCTCTCTGCTGCACTTTCCGTAGGCTCACGCCCCCCAGGAATTACCTGGCACTCTGCCCTATGGAGCCCGGACTTTCCTCCCCTACGCAACCCAATATCACCTACGGAAATACCGAGAAAACGAAGCGGCGACTGTCCAGCCAACTCCCGCGACAAGGGTATCATGAAACACTCTCTGAAAATAAAATGTTACACACCTCAAAACAGACCCTGAGTATCTACCCACATTTGAAATTTATGACCGAATCGATGTTTAAGTGCCAGCTTCTTCGCTACCCTACAAAACACGTATCAATTATCCGAGTATCTATGATGCTGAGAATCGTCGTCATGAACCCCAAAGGCGGTTGTGGAAAAACAACGCTATCGACCAACCTGGCCAGTTATTTCAGTAATAAGGGCGAGATAACCACCTTAATGGATTTAGATCCTCAGGGTTCCAGCGTTTTCTGGGCCCATAAGCGCCCTGAAAAAGCAGCTGAAATACAACTTGTCGATGCCCATCATTGCCCCCACAACGTCACCCGAAGCTGGGCAATTCAACCACCCCGCAATACCGATGTCTTGGTGCTGGACACACCAGCAAGACCTGACTTAATCAGCCTCAATCCGTTATTGAAAGAAGCCAGTGCTATTCTGCTTCCTGTCCTGCCGAATGAGTTTGACCTGCATGCTATCGCTAATACGATCCAACAAATACAGCGTAGCCTGCCCAATCAACAAAATATTGCTCTGGTTTTCAATCGAAGCCCAAAGACTACCCGGCTTAAAAAGCAAATCGATCAGTTATCGGAACAACTGGGACTACCCGTTATCGCCACATTGAGGGATACCCGTAACTATATTCAGGCTGCGGCTCACGGATTAGGTATATGTGAAATGAATGGAGCCCACTATAAAAGGGATAAAATAGACCTAACCCGGATAGCACAGTGGTGCGAAAGAGGGCGCCCCGATGAAGACTCAACAACTTTCAGGCAAATTAACCCCGATACCATCGCCCTTGCTAGCAACGCCTAAACGAGCGCCTATCGATGCTACCCTTTTAACTCCAGAGCTCGCTGATAAAGCGCATTTTTTTGCCCTCCAGTAACCTTGGCCGCCAGTGCTGCAGCCTGCTTCAGAGGCAGTTCATCCAGCAATAACCTTAAAATCCGATCCTGCTCATCATCACTAGGGGACAACTCAGCCTCATCAGCCCCCCGAAGAATCAACACAATCTCGCCCTTTTGCTGGTTGAGGTCATCAGTTACCTGCTGGCGAACACTCACCAACGACCCGGAAAGAAATGTCTCATAGGTCTTGGTTAACTCTCGAGCCATAACCACCTCACGATCCGACCCAAAGACCTCTGCCATATCAGCAAGAGTCTCCACAATACGATGAGGAGACTCATAAAAAATCAAGGTGCGAGACTCTTTGGCCAAACCCTCGAATTTTTTAATGCGAGCCGATGACTTGTGGGAGGGAAAACCCTCAAAGGAAAAGCGATCACTAGGCATCCCCGAGGCACTCAATGCTGCAATGACAGCACAGGGACCAGGGATAGGAATAATTCTAATACCAAGCAATCGGGCTTCCCTTACTAACTTATAGCCAGGGTCAGAAATGAGCGGAGTGCCCGCATCGGAGATCAACGCCACCTTCTGCCCGGACTCCAAGGCATTTACAATTCGCAACATTTGGCGGTCATCACCGTGGTCGTGGTAGGGCGTCAAGGGTGTTTCTATACCAAGATGCTTCAACAAACGACCACTGTGACGCGTATCTTCAGCAGCAATGAGATCAACTGCATGGAGAACATCCACGGCACGAGGTACCATATCCCCCAAATTGCCTATAGGCGTGGCCACCACATACAATTCACCTGCCATAAGAACTGACACCTATGCTTAAAATTCGGATCACAATAACT
>JBALWM010000028.1:0-16050 GCA_036960905.1 Porticoccus sp. | reverse complement strand
CTACCGCTATTCGCGCTATCCTAAAAAAGATGATTAGTGCAGAAGATTCCACCAAGCCGCTCAGTGACAACAAGCTCACCACACTACTTCAGGACATGGGTATCCAGGTCGCTAGGCGCACAGTCGCTAAATACCGGGAAGGGATGGGCATCACCTCCTCCAGTGACCGTAAACGTTATAAATCTCATACTTAACTCTATGTTTAAACTTCTCAAAAAAGGAGAACCGCATGCAATTAAATATCAGCGGACACCACCTCGACATTACAGACCCTATTAAGGATTATGTAATTAACAAGCTATCTAAACTTGAGCGACACCATGATCGCATCACCAGTACCAACGTTATTCTTTCGGTAGAAAAACTGATCCAGAAAGCAGAGGCCACGGTACATGTAAGTGGCGGAGAATTTTTTGCCAATTCAGAACATGACGACCTCTATGCCGCAATCGACATACTGACGGACAAACTTGACCGCCAGCTGATTAAACATAAGGAAAAAAACCGCGTTAGATAACCTCCTATGAAACTAATAGACATACTCCCCCCCGAGAACACCGCATCTGATGCTCCCGGGGGCAGCAAAAAAAGGGTTCTTGAAGACCTCTCACACTTTCTAGCAGATCGCATGACAGGGATCGATGCAGATGAAATTTATCTGGGACTTCTTGCACGCGAGCGACTCGGTAGCACGGGTATTGGGGAAGGCGTCGCCATCCCCCACTGCCGCATGGCCAGTTGCGATAAAATCACTGGCGCTCTACTTAAACTCAACGACCCAGTGGACTTCGACTCAATCGATGGCGTTCCAGTAGATTTGGTTTTTGCCCTCATCGTGCCAGAAGAACAAAATGACGAACACCTTCAGGTACTGTCCTCCATTGCAGAATTACTGCAAGAGGAAGAGGTTCGCAACCAACTGCGTGAGGCCACCTCAAACGAAATACTCTACCGTGTCGCTACAACTGATCGACCAGCTCAAGGATAACAACCCATGAGATTGGTGGTAGTCAGTGGACGATCGGGCTCCGGGAAAAGCACGGCACTCAATGTGCTGGAAGATGTGGGCTTTACTTGTATCGACAACTTGCCAGCAAGCCTACTACCCGGCCTATTCCAGCAAACTACCCACAAGCAGGAGCATAATTGGCTGGAAAATATCGCCGTGGGTATCGATGCAAGAAACCTCATCGGCGACCTAAACCAACTCCCAAATATTCTGGATGAACTCAAAGCAACCGGCATCGATTATGAAGTTATCTTTCTTGATGCCAGAACATCAGTGCTCATTCAACGGTTCAGTGAAACCCGCCGTAAACACCCACTAAGCTCCGAACAGGTTGACCTCAAAGAGGCTATTGCTCTGGAAACCACACTTCTGGAACCCATCGCCTCTATCGCTAATCGCAGGATTGATACTAGCAACATGACCTTGCATCAATTACGCGATGTCACCAAAAAACAGATCGCCCACACAAGTAATGGTGATATAGCCATTCTTTTTGAGTCCTTTGCCTTCAAACGTGGCGTTCCATCTGATGCCGATTTTGTATTCGACGTCCGCTGTCTGCCAAACCCCTACTGGAAACATACACTTCGACCCTTTAACGGCAATGACCAGCCCGTCATCGAGTTCCTTGAATCGCAACCCGAAGTTGCTGCCATGTTAGCCGATATCAATGGCTTTATGACTCGCTGGCTGCCTCGTTTTCGCGCCAATAACCGCAGCTACTTAACCATAGCCATAGGCTGTACTGGCGGCCAGCACCGCTCGGTATACATCAGTAATACACTGAGTAAATACTTTGGTGACCAATACCCCAACACACAAGTTCGACACAGGGAACTCACATGACCTTACATGCCCCCTCAGCACTTGACACAGACACCAACCACAGGCTTTTATGTCGCCCATGACTTGCGTAGAACTCACTATCATTAACAAGCTGGGCCTGCATGCACGCGCTGCGGCCAAGCTGGCATCGACAGCAGGAAAGTACGGCTGCGTCATCAAAACCGGCCGAAAACCAGATAAGCTGGTTGATGCCAAAAGCGTGATGTCCCTAATGCTTCTAGCTGCCAGCCAGGGCACAACCCTATACTTTCACTTCGAAGGTGATGATGCGAAGAGGGCACACCAAGATATTGAGCAACTCATAGCAAACCGCTTTGATGAAGAGCAATAGTCACAAAATGATCACCCCACAAATTTAATAAACAGTCCAGTCCATCCTGCTGATAATGCTATAAATTTTTATCGCCCACCTATAAACTATCGTCCATCTACAACGGTAGCCAGGAATTACCTCACCCATGCAGGCGCCCAACGAAAAAGTCAGCCAGCTATCACAACTAGCCAGCGTTAATGAGCTGATGGATTCCAGTAATGTCCGCTTATTGCGCCATATGCTGAACGAACTGACGCCTGCTGATATTGCCGACCAGATTGAATCTGCACCACCCAAAGCACGCCGCGTATTATGGGATCTGGTCGACAAGGAATTTGAAGGCGAGGTAATCGGTGAGCTCAGCGAGGAGCTCCGGGGTGAAATCCTCAAGGAAATGAAAAGCCATGAGGTGGCCTCACTGACCGAAGGCCTCGATCCGGACGATGTGGCCGATATCCTTCAACAGCTCCCGGAAAAAGTAATCCCTGAAATCCTGCAGGCCATGAGCACCCAGGATCGCCAGCGCGTTGAAACCGTTCTCACTTATGATGAGGACACGGCTGGCGGGCTGATGAATACGGATACCATCACCGTCCGGCCAGACATGACCCTTGATGTGGTTTTACGTTACCTTCGTCGCCACGAAGAAATCCCACAGACCACTGACAGTCTCTTCGTGGTTAACCGGGAAGATACTTTTCTGGGGATTTTGCCTTTAAGCAAACTGCTCACATCAAGCCCCAACATTACTGTACGCGAAATTACCATGACCAAAGTTGAGGCCATTCCTGCAGATATGTCCGATTCAGAAGTAGCCCACCTGTTTGAAAAACACAACTGGGTCTCTGCACCGGTAATCAATGAGTACAACAAATTACTGGGGCGTATCACCATTGATGATGTGGTAGATGTGATTATGGATGATGCTGACCACTCACTGCTCGGTCTGGCTGGATTGAGTCACGAAGAAGAAACCTTCGCATCCATTGGTCGCACTGCACCTCGCCGCGCTATTTGGCTCGGCGTAAATCTGATGACAGCGATCCTTGCCTCTGCCGTCATCAATATTTTTGAAGCTACCATCGACAAAGTGGTTGCCTTGGCCATTTTGATGCCAATTGTTGCCAGCATGGGAGGCGTTGCCGGAAGCCAGACACTGACGGTAGTCATTCGCGGCATGGCTTTAGGACAGGTCAGTAGAAACAACCTACGATGGCTACTCAGCAAGGAATTTGCTGTAGGTGCACTCAACGGTATGCTGTGGGCTCTCGTCATGGGTGCCGTGGCGGCCCTCTGGTTCAAGGACCCAATGATTGCCGTTATTATTGCAGCGGCCATGGTGATCAATCTCATTGCGGCGGCACTGGCCGGAGCGGCACTACCGGTCATCCTCAAAGCTTGTAAAATCGACCCGGCACTGGCTGGGAGTGTCGCACTGACGACCATTACCGATGTAGTGGGCTTCTTTTCATTCCTCGGACTGGCAACCGTATTTTATGGTTAACACATTATGAGTGACGATCAATTTTCTGAACAATCCCCTGAAGACCAAACGCCTGAAGAAGAACCAAAGAGTAAATCTGCTCTTAAACGAGAAATGACCGCCCTGCAAAAAATTGGGGAAGATCTGGTTGATTTACCCGCGTCACAATTAGCTAAAGTCCCCATGCCAGAACTATTGGAAGATGCCATCATGGTGGCCCGCAGACTCAAAAACCGTGAAGGAAAGCGTAGGCAATTACAGTATATCGGCAAAATCATGAGGAATATTGACAGCGATGCTATCAAGCAACGTCTGGACAGGTTCAACCACAAAAGCCAGGAATCCCGCCAACAACTCCATCGCCTGGAGCAATGGCGTGACCGGCTAATGACCGATGGGGATCAAGGCATTGGCGAACTACTTAAAGAGTACGCCGAGCTGGATAGGCAACACTTGCGACAATTAATCCGTCAGGCACAAAAAGAGGCCTCGCAAAACAAACCTCCCGCTGCCAGCCGAAAGATCTTCAAGTATTTACAAGAAAATATGGAATAGCGCCCTTCCAACTAAACCAACCCCTATCAAGAAGCATCTTCCAATGTCATCACCATATCATCTGTCGCCTGAATCAGTGCCGCCAGGGTGCCAGGCTCACTGGAGGCATGACCAGCATCCCGAATAACATTCAAAACCACCCCCGGCCAGGCACGGTGCAAATCGAATGCCTGCCCTATGGGGCACACCATGTCGTAGCGACCATGAATAATAACTCCCGGAATATCCTGCAAAAGATCCGCCCGAGCAATAATTTCATCGTCATCCAGAAAGGCATGATTCATAAAATAGTGCGCCTCTATGCGAGCCATCGCCAATGCCGTATGCGGACTACCCAAGTGCGCCACCAAACCGGGGTTAGGCTGTAAACTGGCACATCGCCCCTCCCATATTGACCAGGCTTTTGCCGCCGCCATTCGCGTCAACTCATTATCACCCACCAACCGCTGGTAATACGCTGCCAACAGGTCATCGTGCTCAGAAGAAGGAATCGGCGCCAAATAGTCCCGCCAATAATCGGGAAACACATGACAGGCACCATCCTGATAAAACCATCTAATATCCTGTTTTCGGCAGAGAAATATTCCCCGCAATATCATACCTCGCACTCGCTCTGGGTATGCCTGCGCATAGACCAGACTCAGCGTTGACCCCCAGGATCCTCCAAATAGCACCCAACGATCCACCTTCATTAGCTCACGAATTTTCTCTATGTCTGCCACAAGCACCCGGGTATTATTGGCAGCTAATTCAGCGTGGGGCTTGGAACGACCAGCTCCTCGCTGATCAAACAAAATAATTCGGTATTTTTCAGGGTCAAAAAAACGACGGTCATTTTCTGTGCATCCACCGCCGGGGCCACCGTGCACAAACAACACAGGAATACCCTCTGGATTACCCACCTCTTCAATGTAAAGTGTATGGGTATCATCTACCACCAGACAGTGATTGGCATAGGGTTTGATTCTCGGGTAAAACGTTCTCATCAATTAGCTCTTGCCGCAGCGATACTTACCAGAAAAATATTCTCCAGCACTCAAATAGACTACAGTTAACCCTATGCCAGCTCTCAAGCAAACGCAATTATCACGTTGTGACTGGTGTCTCAGCGACCCGCTTTATCAGCACTATCACGATACAGAGTGGGGCATACCCTGCACCGATGATCAAAAGCTGTTTGAATTTCTGATACTGGAAAGTGCTCAGGCTGGCTTGTCCTGGCTTACCATTTTGAGAAAACGTGAAAACTATCGGCAGGCCTTCGCCAACTTTCAACCGGAAAAAGTTGCCCGATTCAATGCTAGAAGCATTGAACGATTAATGCGTGACTCGGGAATCGTGCGGAATAAAATGAAGATAGAAAGTGCAATTAGTAACGCGCAATTATTTCTTGAAGTACAGCAACAATCAGGCAGCTTCTCTAATTACCTCTGGGGGTTCGTCAACGGTATACCAATCCAGAACCGATGGCTTAATCTTCAGCAAGTGCCAACTTCAACACCACTGTCAGATGCCATTAGTGAAGACATGAAAAAAATTGGTTTTAGGTTTTTTGGAAAAACAATCTGCTATGCCTACATGCAAGCCATAGGCATAGTGAACGATCACACAACCTCATGCTTTCGACACAAGGAATGCCAGGGTTAGGCCTGGCATTCCCTCTTACAAGTTAATAATACAAACTAAAGAGTCTTTTATTTAGGCGCTCGCTTACGCTCGTTTTCAGTGAGTAGCTTTTTGCGAAGGCGAATACTCTCTGGCGTAACCTCTACCAGCTCGTCGTCTTCAATAAACTCCAATGCCTGCTCCAGTGTATGGGTGACTGGCGGGCTCAGGGTTAATGCTTCATCGGTACCGGAGGCACGCACGTTGGTCAATTGCTTGCCTTTAGTTGGGTTAACGGGCAGGTCATTGGGGCGTGAATGCAAGCCGACAATTTGGCCTTCGTAGACATCGTTACCGGGTCCGAGGAACAAACGGCCACGGCCCTGCAGGTTAAACAGGCCAAAGGCCAGTGTTTTGCCTTTCGTCATTGATACCAGTACGCCATTTTGACGTTTGGCAACCTCACCCTGTTTAACCGGACCATAGTGGTCAAAAATACTGGTCATGATGCCTGAACCACTGGTCATGGTCAGAAACTGAGAGCGGAAGCCGATTAAACCTCGAGAAGGCGCCATAAACTCCAGCCGCACACGGCCTTTGCCATCTAGCTCCATATTGGTTAGCTCAGCTTTACGCAAGCCAAACTCCTCCATGACCGAACCTTGATGCTGCTCTTCAACATCGATCACCACTTGCTCAAAGGGCTCGTGGAGCTTGCCATCCACTTCTTTCTGAATCACCTCTGGACGCGAGACTCCCAGCTCAAAACCTTCGCGGCGCATGTTTTCGATCAATACAGACAGGTGTAATTCACCACGACCGGAAACAATGAATTTATCGGGGCCGTCGCCCTGCCGTACTCTTAGAGCAACGTTGTGGATCAGCTCTTGTTCGAGGCGATCTTTGATATTGCGGGTGGTCACAAACTTGCCTTCCAATCCGGCAAATGGCGAGTTGTTCACTTGAAAAGTCATGCTGACTGTTGGTTCGTCAACACTTAAAGGAGGCAGTGCTTCCGGTGTATCAGGGTGACAAATGGTGTCAGAAATGCCCAGTTTATCGATACCGGTAATACAAACGATATCGCCAGCTTCTGCTGTTTCAACAGGCACACGCTCGAGGCCAGCATAACCCATCACTTGCAGAACTTTGCCTTTACGTGTATTCCCCTCACGATCAACCACAACCACTTGTTCGTTAGGTTTTATTCTTCCACGAGCAATACGGCCAACACCAATAACACCAACATAGCTGCTGTAATCCAGCGCACTGATTTGCATCTGCAGCGGACCTTCCGAGTCAACCTCTGGAGCCTCCACCTTGTCCACGATCAACTGGAACAACGGAGTCATGTCATCCGCCATCTCATCCGGCTCCATACCGGCAATACCGTTCAAGGCTGACGTATAAATAACGGGGAAATCCAATTGCTCATCAGTACCACCCAAGCTGTCAAACAAATCAAACACTTGATCCATCACCCAGTGAGGGCGCGCACCAGGGCGATCAATCTTGTTCACAACCAGAATTGGGTTCAAGCCCTGTTCAAAGGCCTTTTGAGTCACAAACCGTGTCTGCGGCATTGGGCCATCAACAGCATCTACCAGCAACAGTACGCAATCCACCATTGACAGTACCCGCTCAACTTCACCACCGAAATCGGCGTGCCCCGGGGTATCTACAATATTGATTCTGTAATCGTTCCACTCAATCGCTGTATTTTTCGCCAGAATGGTAATTCCACGCTCACGCTCCTGATCGCTGGAATCCATCACACGCTCTGCACCCTGACTCTTACGATCAAGAGTGCCGGATTGGTCGAGCAATTTATCAACCAGGGTCGTTTTACCATGGTCAACGTGGGCGATAATGGCGATGTTGCGAAGATTCTTAATCACAGGATGAGTCCGGAGTTGGTCAAAAGGCGGGCATTATACTGATCCAGCCGTTGTGGAGATAGCGAAATTATTTCAATTACAGGTGGTTAGGCTTTATTTTGCCGGACGATAAACCGCCACATTGGCAAACCCCTGCTCCACCAGCAACTCTGCATGCAGACGACTCATCACACCCTTGTCGCAATAAAGCAGATAGCGTCTGTCACCACCCAGCTCCTTGAACCGATTTTGCAATGTGAAAAAGGGGATTTCCTGCACTATATTTTCAGTTAAGTTGAGGGGGCGAACCTCTACTTCATTGGGATGACGAACATCGATAATAACTGTATCTGGCTGCGGCGTATCAAAAATTTCTACGTGAACCAGCGGCTGACTTTCCTCCATCACCTCATCAATATTCTGCACCCACTTATTGGCGATAGCCTTTTCCAACACATCAAAATTAAATGCAGATTCTTCTCTGGCAACCCGCTCTTCTTTAGCACGAGTAGTGGGCTTCACAGAGATCACACCACAGTACTCAGGCATGTTGGCAGCAAATTCCTCAGTACCAATTTTTCGGGCAATATCAATAATGTCATTTTTATTGAAGGTCACCAGCGGCCTGAGAACCAGCGTGCTAACCACCGAATCAATCACAGCCAAGTTAGGCAATGTCTGACTTGATACCTGAGCAACACTTTCTCCCGTCACCAATGCTTGCACCCCCATCTCGTCGGCTACCCTTGTGGCTGCACGCAACATCATCCGCTTCAAAACAACCCCCATCTGGGAGTTATGAACGTTGCAAAGAATTTCAGAGATAACCTCATCAAAGGGGACAGAAATAAATCGCACCCGATGGGAGCCACTAAATTTATTCCACAGATAAAATGCTACTTCCTTCACACCGACTTCATGGGCACGACCACCCAGATTAAAAAACAAGAAATGAGTGCGTAGTCCTCGTTTAATCGTCAGGTAGCTTGAAACGGTGGAATCGAAACCACCGGATATCAATGACATCACTGAATCCTGAGTGCCAAGCGGAAATCCACCCAAACCCTGCGTCGTTTCCTCAATGACATACAGCTGGTCCTGACGAATTTCTAACCTGACCGTAATGTCGGGGTTTTTTAACTTAACACCCGCGGCCTGCGATTGATGCAGCAGACCGCCACCAACCTGACGCTCCACATCGTGGGAAGAGAAATCATGCTTACCATTACGCTTTACCCGAAGCACAAAAGTCTTGCCCGCCAGCTTGGCTGACCAAACTGAGAGTGTTTTCTCAACAATATCGTCGAAGTCTCCCAGCTGGAAATGCTGTACGCGAGAGAAATTGGCTATACCGGGCGTCCTCATTAATACGTCCGCCATCTGACGCGCCAAATCATCATTGTCAGGACTCATAATCTCTATTTTGTCCCAATCCATATCCACCTGAATTTGCTCATCCAGAGGCCGTAATAAGGTACGCAAATTATTACGCAGCTGCTTGGTCATACGCTTTCGAACAGGCGCACTTTTAATGGTAATTTCAGGAAATAACTTGATGACAAAATGCATGGAAAGGGCTACTCATCACTAGAGACAGGAAAAGCCGCTGATTATATTACAAATAACGTCATAATCGGCGTATTATGAGCGCCCTAAAACGACAGAAACATGAATCAGCGACCCCCTACAACGCACAATAATCATGCATCCATGCACCTTTTTAGTGCATAAGCCATCTCAATGTGCCTGCCGACGGGTATAACCTGTTGAATTTATTGAGATGAGAGACTGGCATATCTTTTGCGTTAAACTAGGACTACTGATTGCCCGACCCTGAATATGTTGCTGGTCGTGCTAGATTTTTTATATTGCCGCCAAACCGGCTAACTTATTTAACCTCGATACCCATAAATTGGAGGAATCAATGTCTAAGACTCGTACCCTAATTCAAGAAAGTGAAGCCCGCTGGGTTGACCTGCGTTTTACCGATACCAAAGGTAAGGAGCAGCACGTATCCATGCCTATCAGCGAAGTTGGCGATGACTTCTTTGAAGAGGGCAAAATGTTTGACGGTTCTTCCATCGAAGGCTGGAAAGGCATTAATGAATCAGACATGATCCTGCTGCCTGATGACACCACAGCCGTACTCGATCCTTTCACCGATGAACCAACGGTTATCATCCGTTGCGATATTATTGAGCCCGCCACCATGCAAGGTTATGAGCGCGATCCTCGCTCCGTTGCCAAGCGCGCCGAAGAATTCCTGAAAGCTACCGGCCTGGGTGATACAGCCTTTTTTGGTCCTGAGCCAGAATTCTTTGTCTTCGATGACATCAAATGGGGTGCTGACATGAGCGGCGCCTTCTACAAAATCAGCTCTGAAGAAGCGGCCTGGGCTGCCGGCCACGATTACGCTGACGGCAATATGGGTCACCGCCCCGGCGTCAAAGGCGGCTACTTCCCTGTACCCCCCGTCGACAGCCTGCACGACCTGCGTGCCGCCATGTGTGGCGCTATGGAGCAAATGGGCCTCGACATTGAAGTACATCACCATGAAGTGGGTACTGCTGGTCAGTGTGAAATCGGCGTGAGGTTCAACACTCTGGTTAACAAAGCTGACGAAGTTCAAATTCTCAAGTACTGCGTACATAACGTGGCACATGCTTACGGTAAAACTGCCACATTTATGCCGAAGCCTCTGGTCGGCGATAACGGCTCGGGTATGCACTGCCACCAATCCTTCTGGAAAGATGGCGAAAACACCTTTGCTGGTGATGGCTATGCTGGGCTGAGCGACACCGCGCTTTACTACATTGGCGGTATTATCAAGCACGCAAAAGCACTCAACGCTTTTGCTAATGCGTCCACCAATTCCTACAAGCGCCTCATCCCAGGCTTTGAAGCGCCAGTGATGCTTGCCTATTCTGCACGCAATCGTTCAGCCTCTCTGCGTATTCCTTACGTCGCGTCCCCCAAGGGAAAACGTGTAGAAGTTCGCTTCGGTGACTGTACTGCCAACCCTTACCTGATGTTTTCGGCCATGCTGATGGCTGGAATCGATGGAGTGCAAAACAAAATCCATCCTGGTGATCCAGCGGACAAAGACCTCTACGACCTTCCTGCGGAAGAAGCGGCCCAAATTCCACAAGTAGCTGGTAGCCTGCGCGAAGCTCTGGAAGCTCTGGATGCAGACCGTGAATTCCTGACGGCTGGTGGTGTTTTCACCAATGATACTATCGATGCATACATAGACCTGAAAATGGAAGAAGTTTACCGCGTTGAGCACACCACTCACCCGGTTGAGTTCGACCTGTACTACTCTGTGTAAGGTATTACAGATGATCTAGAGGGTGCCAATAACGTTATTAATGGTTACCAGCTACTCATAATATTAGAAAAAGCCCGTTATTTTTCGGAATAACGGGCTTTTTCTTTGGTCTAATTAGCGCTAGTCTTGAAATACAGTCAATGGAGAAGCGTTGTGATCACAAGAAATAAGCTACTTTTTGCAATACTGGGACTTGGCTTGGCATTCAGTACTTTTGCCGAGGTTTACCGTATTGTGGATGAAGAAGGCAAGGTCACCTTTACAGATAAGCCTCCCCACAATGCCCCCACAAAGGAGAAGGTGAGCCTACCCATTACCAATACCATTGATATTCAGCCCGCCCTTGAAGC
The DNA here is from genome assembly GCA_036960905.1 of Porticoccus sp. GTDB lineage: Bacteria > Pseudomonadota > Gammaproteobacteria > Pseudomonadales > Porticoccaceae > Porticoccus. Next base: position 4,684 of record JBALWM010000028.1, on the reverse strand, counting down.
TGCTCCTTCGGTAGAAGCCGTAGAGGAAGAGATAGACAGCTATCAAAAGATCACTATTCTGACACCAACACAGGATGCGACGATTCCACCCGGACATGAGACAGTAACAATACAGGTCGGCCTGAAGCCTCATCTACAAGCCAATCACCTCATTCAACTCTTATTAAATGGTCAACCCTATGGCCTGCCTACTGCCACCACATCCTTCAACATTGGATCACTTGTTCGTGGTGAAAGTAGTATTCAGGTTCAGGTAGTCGATACTGAGGGCAATATTATTGGCCTCTCTAACACTACAACGATTCACATAAAACGCGGCTCAAGCCAACATCCGAACAGACCTTCTCCTCCGACGCCAGCACCGCACTAGAGTACATTCCTCTAGCATACACAGCTCAAGCGCACCAACATGGTGCGCAACTTCATTATTTAACCTAGACTACAGCTAAAGCATAGGCTGAATTACCTGAAATCCATGGCCCGGCGCAATCTCATAAAGCTGGCCCGTAACTTGCTAGATCTTGTTTATACATGAGATGGCAATACACCCTTAAAGCTTGAGCCAGAGCATGCTGACCGACAGAATATTAATGTGTGTTAACAGAGCCTAACATTGGATGATTAACCATCAGCTACACCATTTATTACTGGATAACCTCAGCACCGCGGTTGTTCTATTAAGCGATAAACTGGAAATCTGCTATCTTAATCCCGCTGCCGAAAACCTACTGGCGGTGAGCGCCATGCGCCTCTGTGGAAGCCCCATAGAACAGTTGCTCGATAAATCAGATCAAAGCCTTGTCGCATTACGAGACGCTATTGAGGCCAACCACCCCGTTACCCAGCGACAGACCTCTCTGAAACTGATGGATCAATCCCATATAACGGTTGATCTCACTGCCACCCCTCTTCAATCCGAGACCAAAACACTCCTTTTGTTAGAAATGCAGTCGATGGACCGGTTGATACGCATCAACCGTGAAGAGGCGCTGATCTCTACCCGAGACACTACACGCAACTTAGTATGTGGACTCGCACATGAGATCAAAAACCCGCTAGGGGGTATTCGTGGTGCAGCACAACTGTTGTCAGAGGATCTCAGCAGCCAACCGGAATTGCTAGAATTTACTGAGATCATTTCAGCGGAAACTGACCGACTCTGCAGCCTGGTTGATCGCTTACTGGGCCCGAACACCGTACCTAAATTTACCCCCATCAATATCCATGAAGTACTTGAACACGTCGCAGCACTGGCTGAAACGGAAACACTTGGCGCCATTACTATTGAGCGCAACTACGACCCAAGCATCCCAGAGATCAACGGTGACCGCGGGCAACTGATTCAAGCACTTCTAAATATTGTCAGAAATGCCATTCAGTCACTAAACAATAGTGATCAGTCAGAGCCCACCATAAAACTTAAAACGCGTATTCAACGAAACTTCACTATTGGCAAGACTCACCACAAAGTAGTCTGCCGGATTGACATTATCGATAATGGCCCCGGAATTCCCGACGACATTGTTGACCGTATCTTTTTCCCAATGATTAGCGGGCGATCTGGTGGCAGCGGCCTTGGTCTACCTATTTCTCAGTCAGCCATCAATCTTCATCACGGATTGATTGAATGTGACAATAAGCAGGGCGAGACATGGTTTTCAATGTACTTACCCTTGGAAACGAAGTCTCTAGAAAACAAGCCCCCAAACAAACCACTGGACACATTAAATGACTAAGCAAACTGTTTGGATAGTCGATGACGATCGATCGATACGCTGGGTAATGGAGAAGGCTCTAAACCGTGCCAATCTAGAGGTCACAAGCTTCGAGAATGCCGCCGACCTGCTGGCTCAGCTTGACAAGCAGCTACCTGATACGATCATTAGCGATATCCGTATGCCCGGTATTGATGGCCTACAATTACTCAAAAAAATTCATGCCTCCAACCCACTGCTCCCAGTTATCATCACGACAGCACACTCAGATCTCGACAGCGCGGTGGCCGCCTATCAAGGCGGGGCCTTCGAATATCTCCCTAAACCATTCGATATCGATGCGCTAATTGCCGTCACAAACCGCGCTATCAACTTTGCCAAGGAACAGGGCACAGAACACCCTGTTGATACCAACGACATTAGTGGTGAAATTATTGGTGAAGCACCAGCTATGCAAGAAGTGTTTCGTGCCATTGGTAGGCTCTCGCATTCAAATATCACGGTGCTGATTAATGGTGAGTCCGGTACCGGAAAGGAGCTAGTCGCAAAAGCATTACACGACCACAGCCCACGTAAAAAAAATCGGTTTATCGCCTTGAACATGGCCGCAATTCCCCACGACCTCATTGAATCAGAGTTGTTTGGCCATGAAAAAGGCGCTTTCACTGGCGCATCACAGCGCCGTGAGGGCCGTTTTCAGCAGGCAGATGGAGGCACTCTGTTCCTCGATGAAATAGGTGACATGCCTCCAGAAGCACAAACCCGTTTACTACGCGTCTTGGCAAATGGTGAATTCTACCTCGTGGGAGGACACACACCGGTTAAGGTAGATGTTCGCATTATAGCCGCCACCCACCAGAACCTTGAACAGCTGGTCGCCGAGAACCGCTTTAGGGAAGATTTGTTTCACCGCTTGAATGTGATTCGCATTCACTTGCCCAAGCTGGCAGATCGTCGCGAAGATATCCCCCGGCTAATGCAATACTTTTTTCAGTGTGCTGCAACTGAACTGGATACCGAGCCTAAAATCCTGTCACCTGATACAGAAAAACACCTCTGCACCCTGCCTTGGGGGGGCAATGTTCGTCAGTTGGAAAATGCCTGTCGCTGGTTGACGGTTATGGCCCCAGGCCGGGAAATTCATTTAAGCGACCTGCCTCCCGAGCTTAAGGAATCTGATCTTAATCCCTCCGGGCTTCAGAACGGCCCCGAAGAGAACACAGCCGTATTGGGTCATTGGGAACAGCAACTTAGACATTGGGCACAGAGCGAACTAGCTACTGGCAAACAGGATATTCTTACAACGGCAGTACCGGCCTTTGAACGAGCCTTGATAGAAACTGCACTAAGCCACACTAACGGGCGAAAGAAAGATGCAGCAGAACTCTTGGGGTGGGGTAGAAACACCCTCACAAGAAAGCTGAAAGAGCTGGGTATCAGCGAGAAGGAGGAGGGGTAGACCTCCAGCTCACAAGGAAAGCCCCTCTAGTGGGAAAACCTGCCGCTACGCGACAAGGCCACAGGGTGTCTATGACACCCTATTGGATCAAGATTTACCCAAATAACTTAATGTGTCACAGTCTCTGAAGCTTGCTGGCCGGTCTTGACCTCGCCCTCAGCCATCGCCCGAGCAAATAGTGCTTCAAAATTAATTGGCGGGATCATCAATGCCGGGAAGTTCCCTTTAACCACCACGCTATCGATCACCTCACGCACATAGGGAAACAGGGTTGCCGGGCATAAAGTATTGAGCAACTGAGCCAACGCAGGTCCTTCAACTCCCTTAACCATAAAGATCCCAGCCTGATGCACCTCCGCTAGATAAATCGTGTCTTCACCATCTTTCACGGTAACCGTCAGCGTTAACTCTACTTCATAATGATCACTACCGAGCTTTGTGGTCGACAAGCCAATATCCTGATTGAGTTCAGGCTTCACCTTCTTCTGAAAAACAGCTGGCCCCATTGGGGTTTCAAAAGAAAGATCCTTTAGGTAGATCCGCTGTACCGCAAATTGTTGCGCACTATCCTGTCCATCACCAGCCGAAGCTTGGGTATTATCTTCAGTCATATTGATACCTTTGTTAATACAGTGTCACTCATTAAGTATCACTTCTCTTATCCATAAAACTTTAGGGAATAAGCCTGGAACCACCTACAAACTTTCTGTAATCAATACATCAAGCTGCCCCGACTGGTTCATGTGATACAAATCATCACACCCCCCCACATGGGTATCACCCACCCAAATTTGCGGCACCGTATGGCGGCCACTCAGTGTTATCAACTTACGTCGCATTGCCGGGTCTGAATCAACCGCAATCTCGCTGTATTTGACACCCTTGTCAGCCAATAATCTTTTGGCTGACACGCAGTAACCACAAGAACGTGTTGTATATACTGTTACTTTCGACATCTCAGTCTTTGACAACCGGTAACTTCTGGTTCTGCCATTCCATCATTCCGCCGGTCAATCTCTGCACATTGAACTCTTTCTGTTGGAGACGACGCCCAATAGCACCCGTATGCTGCCCTGCTTTATCGGTAACAATGATAGCCTTATCACGGTGAGTTTCCAGCTCGACCAGCCGGTCTTGCAGTTTGGTATGAGGTATATTAATTGCGCCTGCAATATGCCCGGCTTTAAAGTCCTTTACATCACGAATATCCAGCAGCACCGCTTCTTCAGCATTGAGCATCCGGGTAGCTACGTGAGATGAAATTGGTTTACCGCTTTTGATACGCTCATTAATAGCAAACAGGTAGACAAGCACCATCAGAACACTAACGAGCATCCACTGTTCACTAACAAAAATAAAAAATTCCACGATCCACGGCCTCATTTATCAATTGATGAGCCCACTGGTTGATAACCTGTTGTGAGCCAGTTGCGAAAGCGGCCAAAGTATACACATCACGCCCTCCGATAGGAAACCACCAATGGCGCTGAAACAGCTTTGCCGGTAAGAT
>JBALWM010000027.1:0-16128 GCA_036960905.1 Porticoccus sp. | reverse complement strand
TGGTGGTCACACTGGATTTCCGGATGTCATCTACCTGTATGTACTCCGATATCGTGTTGCCTACCGCAACCTGGTACGAGAAGGATGATTTGAATACATCCGACATGCACCCCTTTATTCACCCACTGTCAAAAGCGGCTGACCCTGCATGGGAAGCCCGTTCTGACTGGGATATCTACAAAGGCATCGCTAAGAGGTTCTCTGAAATAGCAGCCTTTAATGGCAACTTAGGTGTTGAGAAAGACTTTGTGACGGTTCCCATGCTCCACGATACCCCCGGAGAGCTAGCACAGCCTTTCGATGTGATGGATTGGAAATACGGTGAATGCGATCTGATTCCCGGTGAAACTGCACCCAATATGGTGGTGGTAGAACGGGATTACCCCAACACCTACAAGAAGTTTACCTCTCTGGGCCCATTGCTGGAAAAATTGGGTAATGGTGGTAAGGGGATTGGTTGGAACACCGATGATGAAGTGAAGCTGCTTCGTGAACTTAACTATACCGTGACAGAAGAAGGTATTAGTAAGGGCCAACCACGTATCGAATCAGCCATTGATGCGGCCGAAGTGGTGCTCAGCCTTGCACCGGAAACTAACGGTAATGTTGCCGTAAAAGCCTGGGAGGCACTGGAACAAATTACCGGTCGTGAACACAAGCATCTGGCTGAGCCCAAGCACGATGAGAAAATTCGCTTCCGTGATATTCAGGCACAGCCGCGCAAGATTATCTCTTCACCTACTTGGTCGGGTTTAGAAGATGAACATGTGAGCTATAGCGCTTGCTACACCAACATCCACGAGTTGATTCCATGGCGCACTATTACAGGTCGTCAGCAGTTCTATCAGGATCACAAATGGATGGAGGCCTTTGGTGAGCAGTTGATTTCCTACCGTCCACCGATTCATACCAACACCATTGATTTGGTGAAGGGTAAGAAGTCTAACGGCAACAAAGAGATCGTGTTGAACTGGATTACCCCGCACCAAAAATGGGGTATCCACAGTACGTACTCTGACAATCTATTGATGCTTACCTTGTCTCGTGGTGGCCCGATTATCTGGTTGAGTGAAATCGATGCCGCAAAAGCGGACATTGAAGATAACGATTGGGTTGAAGTGTTCAATGTGAACGGTGCCATTGCCTGTCGTGCGGTGGTGAGTCAGCGGGTAAAAGAGGGCATGGTGATGATGTACCACGCCCAGGAACGCATCGTGAATGTCCCCGGTAGTGAAACCACGGGTACCCGTGGTGGGCACCACAACTCAGTGACCCGGATTGTGATGAAACCCACCCACATGATTGGTGGTTACGCCCAGCAATCCTATGGCTTCAACTACTACGGCACCGTGGGTTGTAACCGTGACGAGATGGTTGTGATTCGCAAAATGGACAAGGTTGACTGGCTCGATAACGAGACCGGTGACGGCCTTCCTCAACCACTTCCAACAGAAGTTTAAGGAGACAGCGCAATGAAAATTAGATCTCAAGTTGGAATGGTGCTGAACCTCGATAAATGTATCGGTTGTCACACCTGCTCAATCACTTGTAAGAATGTGTGGACCTCCCGTGAAGGTATGGAATACGCCTGGTTCAACAACGTTGAAACAAAGCCTGGCATTGGTTACCCGAAAGAATGGGAAAACCAGGATAAATGGAACGGTGGTTGGATTCGCAATAAAAATGGCTCTATCAATCCAAAGATTGGTGGCAAATTCCGGGTGCTGGCGAATATTTTCTCCAACCCAGACCTGCCACAAATTGATGATTACTATGAACCGTTTGATTTTGACTACCAGCATTTGCATACCGCACCATTGTCAGAGCATCAGCCTACGGCACGTCCGCGCTCGCTGATAACCGGCAAGCGTATGCAAAAAATTGAATGGGGGCCTAACTGGGAAGAAATCCTCGGGACTGAATTCAAAAAACGTAGCGTCGATAAAAACTTCGACAATATGCAGAAGGAAATGTACGGCGAGTTCGAAAATACCTTCATGATGTATTTACCTCGGTTGTGCGAACACTGTCTCAACCCGACTTGTGCAGCATCCTGTCCATCAGGAGCCATCTACAAGCGCGAAGAAGACGGTATCGTTCTTATTGATCAGGAGAAGTGTCGAGGCTGGCGGATGTGTGTATCCGGTTGCCCTTACAAAAAGATTTACTTCAACTGGAAATCCGGTAAATCAGAAAAATGTATTTTCTGTTACCCGCGGATTGAAGCGGGTCAACCAACCGTTTGTTCAGAAACCTGTGTAGGCCGTATTCGCTACCTGGGTGTATTGTTGTATGACGCCGATAGAATTCAGGAAGTGGCCAGTACTGAAAATGTGAAGGACCTGTATAAGGAGCAGTTGGGGATCTTCCTTGATCCCAATGATCCAGCAGTTATTACTCAGGCTAGAAAAGACGGTATTCCCGACTCAACAATTACCGCAGCTCAGCAATCGCCCGTGTACAAACTGGCAGTAGATTGGCAGCTGGCGTTACCGTTACACCCTGAATATCGCACCCTACCCATGGTTTGGTATGTACCACCACTGTCACCCATTCAGTCTGCTGTAGATGCAGGTCATATGGGCATGAACGGTATTATCCCAGATGTCGATTCCTTGCGTATTCCCCTGCAATACCTGGCGAATTTACTCACAGCTGGTGATGAGGCACCGGTCAAGTTGGCACTCAAGCGCCTGTTGGCAATGCGCGCTTATAAGCGTTCACAAATTGTTGATGGTGAGCAGGATTTAGCTGTGCTGGAAGAGGTTGGTTTGAGTGAGCTTCAGGTAGAAGAGATGTATCGCTACCTGGCCATTGCAAACTATGAAGATCGCTTTGTCATCCCTACCGCTCACCGTGAAGAGGCGATGTCGGAAGCCTTTGCCGAACGTGGTGGTTGTGGTTTCTCCTTTGGCAATGGTTGTTCTACGGGTGAATCGGATATCAATTTATTCGGTACCAAGAAAACAACTCGCAGGGATGTGATCGACACCGTTCAGGTTTGGGAGGAATAGTAGCGTGGATATTATCAAAGTAATTTCTCGATTGATGGACTACCCCAATGCTGAGCTTCAGGCTCAGGTGCCCGAGATTGAAACAGTGATTAACGATGCACGGGAGATTTCTCCCGATATGCGCCAACAGTTGATCCATCTGCTTCATGAAATTTACGATGGTGATTTACTGGATGCTCAAGAAGCTTATACCGGTATGTTTGATCGTGGCCGCTCTCTGTCGCTATTGTTATTTGAACATGTGCACGGTGAATCTCGCGACCGTGGTCAGGCAATGGTAGATCTGCTGGGTATTTATGAGGAGCACGGCTTTAGTATTAATGCCCGAGAGCTCCCAGATCATATTCCTCTGCACCTGGAGTTTCTAGCGCACCTGCCCGACCTTGAAATACGTGAGGGTCTGTCTGATGTCAGTCATATTTTGGGGGTCCTCAATGCTCGCCTACAGGAGCGTGAGTCGGCCTATGCCACATTGTTTGACGCCCTGCTGATGATTAGCGGCGTCAATGTTGATATCAGTGAGTTGCGGGAAAAAGTGTCAGGTGAAAAACGGGATGACACTATGGAAGAGTTGGACAAAATCTGGGAGGAGGAAGCCGTTACCTTTGGTGCCGGTGATGCTCTTGGCAGTGGTTGTTCCTCTTCAGCACCGGTCCCACCAAAAAAATCAGCCAATGATGCCGTAGCCGTTCGCTGGGCAAATTAAGGTAACTTTAAGGAGTGACCCATGAATAGTAATACTATCTTATTTGGCCTGTACCCTTATGTGGCAGCAATGGTCTGTCTGGTCGGTTGCTGGGCTCGTTACGATCGTGAACAATATTCCTGGAAAGCAGGTTCGAGTCAGGTTTTGCGCACAAAAGGTATGCGTATAGCCAGTAATGCTTTTCACGTGGGGATATTGTTTGTTTTAGCGGGCCACTTTGTTGGCCTGCTTATGCCTGAGTCCATTTACCACCATGTTATTTCTACACCTAACAAGCAATTGTTAGCAATGGTGTCCGGTGGCTTATTTGGTGCTCTTTGTTTTGTCGGTATGACGATGTTGATTGTTCGCCGTTTTACCGATGAGAGAGTACAGGCAAGTAGCAGTTTTTCCGATAATCTTGTGCTGATCTTGCTCTACATTCAGTTGATACTGGGCCTGAGTACCATCTTTGCTTCAAGCCATCATATGGATGGTTCTGTGATGGTGATGCTGGCTGACTGGGCGCAATCCATCGTACTCTTCCGGCCAATGGAAGCCGCTGCCTCCATTGCTCCAGTGGGCTTGGTGTATAAGCTACACGTATTTTTGGGAATAACTCTGTTCTTGATCTTCCCTTTCACACGTCTAGTTCATATCATTAGCGGTGTGGCTGCACCAGTAAAATACTTGCTGCGCAATTATCAGATTGTTCGTCAGAAGCGCGCATAATCTGAGTTGTATTCGGTGCGAAAGGCCGGGATAATCCCCCGGCCTTTATTTTCGGCTATTTCCAAGACAAACTGTAATGAGAGAATACCCTTATGAACTGCCCATCCACTGACAACTCCACAGATGACTCCACTGACAATACGCCAATTGAGATTTCTGAAATCAAGGTGAACGGTACTGTCATTACTCCAGATGAGATTGCTAGTGAGATGCAATTCCACGCAGCTGATTCGCAGGAAGCGGCCAAACAGAAATCCTCTGAAGTGTTGATTATTCAACTGTTGTTATTGCAGAAAGCCAGGGAGCTGGGTCTGGATAAGGATTTACCCACAGATAGCGACGTGCCCTCTGAAGAAACCATTATTGGTCGACTGGTTGAGCAAGAAGCTTCACCACAGGATGTCACTGAAGAGGAATGTCAGCTGTATTTTGAAGCGAACAAGGATCAGTTTGTCAGCCAGGATTTACTACAGGTAAAGCATATTTTATTGGGTGCTGACCCAGAAGATGAAGATAAAAGAGCCGTCGCTAAAGAAGCAGCGGAATCGCTGATTTCAAAGCTGGTTGAGTCATTTGACCAATTCGAAGCGCTGGCCAATGAGCATTCAGACTGCCCTTCCAAGGAAACTGGCGGGAGTTTGGGACAGATTACTCGTGGACAGACTACCCCTGAGTTTGAAAATGCAGTCTTTGAGCTTGAAGAAGGCCTTGCTAAAGATCCAGTTGAATCTCGTTACGGCTACCACGTAGTCTACATTGACAAAAAATTACTTGGGAAGCAGTTGGAATACGAGCAAGTTAAAAGCGATGTGGCTAACATGTTGATGGAGTTTGGTCAGCGTAGAGCGATCGCTCAGTATATTCATAAGCTGCTCGATGAGTCTGAAATTGAAGGTATTGATTTCGAAATAGGTCGTCCATTAACGAATTAATTTTTTACATATATGTCTCTCTCCTTTGCATGTGCTTCTACATGTTCCATTTAGAAGCACTCGCAAAGCGAGTCATCCAATATCCTAGCTATCACGCTTCCAATCAGGTTGACGTTTTTTGAGAAAAGCGGATAACCCCTCTTGTCCCTCTTTCTATCGTATTATTTCGACGATACGTTCACACGTTCTTTTGATTAACGTAAATATGAATTTAGACTTAGGCGAGAAGGCTATTAGATGGAGGGGTTATTACGCAGTCTGGATAGGGTTGGATCAAGCCCCAAGTTATCTATCTAGTAATTGCGGGTCAGCAGTGCAAGCTGTTGAGAAACCAGCTTTTCAGCACTGTCGTTGAGCCCGTTTACTCGATATAAGGGGCTGTCTTCAGCGAGTGGCGATAAATCGATGTCAGAGAGAGATGGGTGAGTCCCGGTGTCTTTATCCAGTAATATTTCGCCGGTCACCGCTTTATCCAATAGCGCGATCAAGAGCTCTTCACGTTTCTCATGTTGACGTTCGTTAAGCAGCTGGGATGTAGATGGCTGCTGCTGGGCACTTGAAATGGCACCAGCTAGTTCCACGGTAACTCCTTGGGTAGCGAGTAGTTGATGCGTTAGCTGGAACAATGCGGTGGCACAGTAAATAGCGCGTAGCCGGTGGTCACCTTGCTCATCCAGGCTACTGAATTCGAGGTGGATACTGTGGTGGCCGCCGCTAAGACGGGTGGCCCCGTATAACTCTGTAGCATCATCCACTAAGTGATCAAGTCTAATCATCAGTGATTCAAAGTGTTCCCGATTGAGTAAACTTTCAAGCCGAGACAGATTTTGGCAGACAATACCCAGTAGCGAACTGTGACAGGCAGATGGATCTTGGGTCGATGGTTGTCGAGTGGCTAGCAGTGGTGCAATCCGCTGTTCCAGGAGGCTCAATTCGTCAAGTTTTATGGACTCATTACCTGGGAGTTGCTGAGAAAGATGATTGAGTCGGGTGGAAATTTTACGCCCCCACTGGATTGAGGGTAGTACCAGAATTGAGGTCAACACTAGCCAGAAAATGATAAAGGTCTGTATGAGTGTTTTAAACGAAGCCGAGAAATAGTGCTGATTCAGGTTGATCGTGACATAACCGGCAATTGTATTTTCAATGGTTATGGGGCTGGTGTACCCACTTAATTCACTCTCCTGAAGGTGAGAAGTCTGGGCTTGGACTAGAAGTTGATTGCTGGCATCGTAGACCGAGGCACGTTGTACTCCATCAATCCTTAGCATTTCATCAACTTCAACTTGTAGGCTGAGGATATCCTGATGAATGATAGGGTCTCGAACAATTTTCGCTAGTTGGGTAGAAAGTGTTGTGCCAAGGTGGTTGAGTTGTTCGGTGGCAAGTAAATTTAATTGCCAGCTGAGAACTAGTGTAATAATCAGGCCTATTGCCAAGGAAAATATCAGGGTGAATGTGGGCAGCCTTTTGGCAAGCGATGTATGTGTAACGCCCATCAAATAATATTTCCGTAAAGTTAATTGGTATAAGGCTTCTTGAAGAGGTTCGATAGCCAAGTTTGTTCGATAGACGCATTCTATCTTATTCCCGGCTCTCCTATAATACCCACCTAATTAAGGTAGCCTATGTGACAAATGTCACCTTCGATGGGATGAGTTGTGAGAGAAATTTTACTGATCAATGTATCCGGGGAGGACAAGCCCGGTGTCACTCGAGCGGTATCCGAGGTGCTGGTTGAGCACGGCTCGGATGTTCTGGATATTGGGCAGGCGGTAATTCACGATAGCCTCAACCTTGGTATTCTGGCAAAAATACCCGAGGATCAGGAGGTTGAGCAAGTTCAGAAAGAAATTCTCTACAGCCTTCACGCAATGGATATGAATGTCAGGTTTCAGTCTGTCTCAGAAGAGAGCTATGAACATTGGGTGGGGCAGCAGGGTAAGCCACGTCATATTGTTACGTTGCTTGCTCACCGGGTGACTGCCCAGCATATTGCTCGTGTAACCACTGCGACAGTAGAGCAGGGGCTCAACATTGACAAGATCACTCGCCTCTCAGGTCGCGTGCCGATAGAGCGTATTGAAGATAATAGCAAAGCTTGCGTGGAATTCTCCTTGCGTGGTGTGCCTATTGATATGTCAGCATTGAGGGTGTCCTTGCTGGAACTGTCGGCTGAGATGGATGTGGATGTAGCCTATCAAGAGGATAATATTTATCGCCGAAATCGGCGCTTGGTCGTGTTTGATATGGATTCCACGTTGATTGATGCCGAGGTGATTGATGAGCTGGCTAAAGAAGCGGGTGTCGGTGAGCAGGTGTCAGAAATTACTGAAGCAGCCATGCGTGGTGAGTTGGATTTCAAAGAAAGTTTTGCCAAGCGTATGGCGCTTTTAAAAGGTCTGGATGAGTCGGTGCTGGAACGTGTTGCGGCTCGCCTTCAGTTGACAGAAGGTGCGGAATCACTGATTTCCACCCTGAAGCAGCTAGGTTATAAAACAGCCATTCTCTCCGGTGGTTTTGATTATTTTGGCCGTCATATTCAGAAAAAACTGGGTATTGATTATGTGTACGCTAATCAGCTGGAAATTGTTGATGGCAAGGTCACCGGTAATGTCACTGGTGAGGTGGTGGACGGCCAGCGCAAAGCCCAGTTATTACGTGAAATTGCTGCGGGTGAAAATGTCGACCTGGAGCAGGTGATCGCAGTGGGTGATGGCGCTAATGATCTGCCCATGTTGAGTATTGCCGGTTTGGGTATTGCTTTCAGAGCCAAGCCTTTGGTGAAGGCAACAGCCAAGCAATCAATATCAAAGCTGGGGTTGGATGGGATTCTTTATCTAATGGGCTTTAGCGACAGGGATACGTTGCACTTACAATAGTTTTTAAGTCGTACGGCGCCAGCTTGTCTTGTTAACGCTAGTTCTCGTCGCTAAAGTCATAGTTCATGATCGGCAGTGGTGGTTGCAGGAAGTGTCCCTGGATATAGTGAACACCACAGCGCCAGAGGGTGGGAATCATCGCGGCCCGTTCAACGAAGGGGACTATAATTTGTTCGTCCTCTCCTTTTAGCGCGTTAATCAGGCTTTCAACTTCTACGGCGCCATCCTCATTTTCATTTGCCCTTTCAATAATCACACTGTCGAATTTCACAAAATTGACTGAGAGTTTCTTCAGCAGTTTCAAGGGTTCAATGGCAAGCCCAAAATGAGAGAGCGCGACATCTCCATTGATCCTACACAATTCTTCGATCAATTGGACCGAGCGGTGGAACTGTCTTGCCACATCAATTTCACGGAGTTGGAAAACCACATGTTTTGGTAGCAGCCCTGAGGCTTTAAGGGCGACCTTCAGCCAAGGAATAAAGCCTTCATCGGCAATAGAGTGCCCACTAATATTGATAAACAGTCTCGTCGAGGAATCGGTTTTTAATTTTTCGGCAAGGGTTTTGATAGATTCAAGTATGACCCAGTGGTCGATATCGATGGCCGTCGGTGTTTTAAATACCTTGGCAATAAAGTTTTCAGGTAAATGGTCACCCTGTGCTTCTGGTGCAACCTGCATAAGAACTTCGTAGCATTCTTGACGTTCACCATGAAGAGGGATGATCGGCTGGTAGAGCAGTTCAAACTGCTTTTCCTTCAACATGTTTTTGGCGATGCCTTCTACATCCTCTTCGGTGAATTCTGGACCAATACCTGATTCATATAATTTCGCAGCATTGGCAAAATCGGGGCTGTTCTTCTCAGCATGTAATTCTGTAAGTGCACTCAGTGCGTGTTCAATACAGCTTTCCGCAGTAGTAACGGCTTCACTGATGACGGTAGCACCAATGCCCAGCGTTAGAGACAATGTTTGATCATCAAGGCCAAATACCTGTTGGTCAATATTTTCGCAGAGGTGGGAGGCAAACATCAGGCCGGCATCGGCACCTGTGCTCGGCAAAATCATCACAAAACTATCTTCTTTGAACCGCTTTAGGGTGTAACCAGCTTTGCTCTCAGCTTCAATTTTCGCTATCAGTTGCCAAACTAAATCTTCCGTTTTCTGTAGGCCGACTTCATGCTGAATATTTTGATAGCGGTCAATAGTGATGTAGAGGAGCACGGATGTGTTGTGCTTCTGAGCTGCTAGGCGAATAGTAACGTTAATCAATTCGATCACTTTGTCGCGCTGGATGTCTACGGCACTTGATGTGTCCTCGCTGAAGGCTCCTCCCAGACTACCATTTTGGTTTTCGAGGAATGCTTTGGTGATAAGAAATTCCAGAGCGGGTTCATTTTGATAGTCAACTTTGGCTATCCGCATTTCAATAGGCACGGGTATTTCATTGTTTGTCATGCCGGTGAAGCGGAGGGTTTCGGAGCTGATTTCCTCATCGGCTTTAATGGGTCTGAGAAACTTCTTCAATTGTGCCCGGTCTTCAGTGGAGATGTTGTCAATGACAGGCAAGCAAAGCATGCTCTCATCCTTGAAGTAACCAAACAGTTGCGAGTAACTTTCATTGGCAAACAGATAGGTGCCTTCCTGCACAATAGCAATAGCGTCTTCCGAGCTGCCGAGTAGTCTGTCGCAGCGACTTTCAGCATCAGAGTAACGTCGGCGGCACATGCGCAGACGGCGACGTTGCTCCAAATCGTAAAGCGTACGAGAAATTGAAAGTAGCAGGTGTTGATCTTCATCCATTGGGATGACATCTGCGGCACTTAGGCGGAGCCCTTCGACAATTTCAGATGGGTTGTATTCATCTGAAATCAGTACTACGGGAGTATCAAGGTTGAGCTTTCTAATCATGGAGAAGATTGACTTTGTTGGAACATTAGTACCGTTGAGCTGGGCAATGATCAGGTCCCAGGGCTTATCCTGAAGGAGTTTGTTCAGTACATCTTCTTTGTTGACATGTTTGGATTCAGAGCGGTAGTTGGCGTTTCTCAACAGACTGACAATTCGGTTGGCCTCCTCGAAATCATCGTGGGCCAGGAGGAGTTTTAGTGCGTTATCTGCTGCCATTTTGATTGAATCCATTAAGTGCTCCACTCTCCTTGTGCTGGGTTCTCAGTGTTGTCTTTTCACTGGAGACTTAAAAGCGTCATTATAAAGGAATGCATGATAAGGGCTACCGTCTCTAAATCATATGGGATAGCCTTTTGACAGTTTAGATGACCAGATGCCATTGTTGACCAGCATGAATGATGCCTGAAGAGTGTTTAGACGGATTATGTGGTGCTTAAAGTAGGGGCACTTTATGTTGTACGTTGGGGATTTCACGTACCAGTTTCGGTACCAGGTAGCCTGGTAGTATCGCCATAAGCTCAGAGATAAGTTGTTTGGCCTGCGCGTCAGGCACTTCAAAGTGGGCAGCCCCGTTTATCCGGTCTAGTTGGTGCAGGTAATAGGGCAGCACCCCAATATCAAACAGTCTCTCACTTAATTGTTGAAGCACCGATAGGCTGTCATTTATACCAGACAATAGCACTGTCTGATTCAGTAGCGTTACGCCAGCCCCCTTCAATTGATTCAGCGCATTGGCTACTGCTGTATCAAGTTCGTTGGGGTGATTACTGTGAATGACCATGGAAGGTTTGAGCCTGGTGCCGGTCAGCCACTGGAGACAACTGTTAGTAACCCTATCGGGGATGACAATGGGTAGCCTGGTGTGAACCCGTAATCGCTTGACGTGATCAATCTGAGCAATGTGCTCTGTTAACCACTTGAGCTGTTTGTCACTTGCCGCTAGAGGGTCGCCACCGCTAAAAATAACTTCAGAGATGGAGCTATTGTTAGCAATATAGCTAAGTGCTTGTTGCCACTCATTGCGGCCAGGTTTGTTGTCTTGATAGGGAAAGTGACGGCGAAAGCAATAACGGCAGTTGATCGCACAATTGGGGCTAACGATCAGTAGTACTCGTCCGTGATATTTATGAACGAGCCCTGGAATGGGGTTGGCGTTTTGTTCACCCAATGGGTCCTCGCTATAGCCAGGGGCAGCCAGCAGTTCATTTCCCAGTGGTAGTACTTGTCTTAACAACGGGTCAGTAGGGTCACCTTTGTTAATCCGTTGTAGATAGGGAAGTGGGACTCGCAGAGGAAAATCCTGGTGTGCTTTCAGAGCCCCGTCTAGCAGAGAAGAGTCCAGCTCCAGCAATTTGAGGAGCTGCTTGGGGTTGCGAATACTACTGGCGAGTTGTTCTTGCCATGTCAGGCTATCCACAGTTGCCACAGAACGGGTTATCATAGCGAGCTCTTTTATCTAGAAAGTTCTACCGAATATTGAGGAAATAATGGCTAACTATTCTACCAATGAATTTCGCTCCGGTCTGAAAGTAATGCTGGATGGCGATCCATGCTCTATTGTGGAAAATGAATTTGTGAAACCTGGCAAGGGTCAGGCGTTCAGCCGTGTGCGCTTGCGTAATTTGAAATCAGGTCGAGTTTGGGAGCGCACCTTCAAATCGGGTGAGTCTTTGGAGGGTGCAGATGTGATGGATCGCGACATGCAATACCTCTATACCGATGGTGAATACTGGCACTTTATGGAGCCGGACACCTTTGAGCAACACCAGGCGGATGAGAAAGTGGTGAGTGATACGGCCAAATGGTTGAGAGAACAGGATACTGTGGTTGTGACCTTATATAACGGTGCGCCTTTGTCAGTCGCTGCCCCCAACCATGTAGAGCTGGAAATTGTGGATACAGACCCAGGGCTGAAAGGTGATACAGCTCAAGGTGGTACAAAGCCTGCTACGTTGAGTACTGGTGCTGTTGTTAAGGTACCCTTATTTCTGAATATTGGTGAAGTCATTAAAGTGGATACTCGCACAGGTGAATATCTAAGCCGGGCTTGAATACCAGCCTTTGGTCATTGATGAGAGAAGGGTGGCCTGTGCCACCCTTCTTTTATTTAACCTATTCTTCTGGATACTTGCAGGGTGATGCGGCGAGTTAATACGGGAAGGTAAGATAACGACATGGCCAATTGGCAACCGACAGCAACGATTGAAACACTTCGTTACCGGGCAAAAATACTGGCACAAATTCGCCAGTTTTTTGAGGTTCGTGATGTGTTCGAGGTTGATGTGCCCGTCCTGTCAGAAATCGGGGTTACCGATCTCCACATTGACTGCCTTCAGACGCAAGTCAGTGGGGATACTCAATACCTCCAGAGCTCCCCTGAATACCTTATGAAGCGCTTGTTGGCGTCGGGTAGTGGTTCTATCTACTATTTGGGGAAGGCTTTCCGGGATGGTGAGCTAGGTCGGCGGCATCATTCAGAATTCACCATGCTTGAATGGTATAGAACAGGTTGGGATGAGTGTCAGTTGATCGAGGAAGTGGCTTTATTGCTACGAGAGCTAGGCTTGGATTGTGATGTTCAGACCTTGATGTATGGAGATGTTTTTGAGCAGGTCATTGATCTAAACCCCCATACTGTGTCTCTTGCCGAGCTCCAACAAAAAGCCGCCAGTATCGCTGGCAGTGATTTTTCAAATGAAAGTCGCAGCACCTGTCTTGATCTTATTTTCAGCTTATCAGTGGAGCCAGTATTACCTCAGGGCCTAGTGTTTATCCGTCATTACCCTGCGTGTCAGGCAGCACTAGCCCGATTGGGTGAAGATCAAGAGGGAAACACCATCGCGCGGCGTTTTGAGGTTTTTCTGAATAGCGTTGAATTGGCCAATGGTTATTATGAGTTGATTGATGCCGATGAACAAAAATCCCGGTTTGGAGCAGATGTGGCGCTTCGTCAGGCAGCGGGAAAACCCGCTATGCCAATAGATACCAAACTGCTGGCGGCAATGGAAAGTGGTCTACCTACTTGTGCTGGTGTTGCGCTGGGTATTGATCGCTTATTGATGCAGTTACTGGGTGTCGATGATATTAGCCATGTGATGCCATTTGGCCATGTTGGAAAAAGTAGTGGATAACAATTTGCCATTTGCCATCTTTTTGATGGGCCCAACGGCTACTGGTAAAACGGATTTAGCCATAGCCCTACAGTCGCATTTTCCGGTTGAGTTGATCAGTGTGGATTCAGCACTGGTGTATCGGGGCATGAATATTGGTTCAGCAAAACCAGAGCCAGAGTTATTGGCGCGTGTACCCCATAGGTTAATCGATATTCGAGACCCCTCAGAATCATATTCAGCAGCAAATTTTGCCCATGATGCGAGGCAGGCTATGACTGAGATTACAGCAGAGGGTCGTATTCCGCTGTTGGTGGGTGGCACCATGCTTTATTTCAAGGCGCTTCTCGAGGGTTTGGCTGATGCCCCACAGTCTAATCCGCAAATACGAGAGGCCATTGAGGCGGAGGCCGCCATCAAGGGGTGGCCCTTTGTCCATGATCAGTTGGCTAAAGTGGACCCCGATACAGCTGCCCAGTTACATCCCAATCACTCTCAGCGTATCCAAAGAGCATTGGAAGTCTTTCGGATTACCGGCAGGCCTATGTCAGAACTGAAACGTGAACAGATGGAGACGGGGAGTGCTCTGGCACCGATCACGGATGAGTATCAAGTCATTCAGATTGCCTTATTGCCACAGAATAGGGCGGTTCTTCACCAGCGTATTGAGCAGCGTTTTAGGGGGATGCTAGAGCGGGGTTTCGAGTCAGAAGTTCGGCAGTTGTTTGAACGCGGTGATTTGCATCCAAACCTGCCATCCATGCGGGCGGTGGGTTATCGGCAGATGTGGCAATACCTGTCAGGCACTGTGAGCTATGACCAAATGGTAGAGCAAGGTATTGTGGCCACAAGGCAGCTGGCCAAGCGACAGCTTACCTGGCTGAGAAAATGGCCAGATTTACATGAAATATATATCGACTCCGAGGTTGGCCAGTTAAATATTTTTGAAGATATTTTGAAAAATTGCTTGAAATTTCTCGAAAATGCACCCATATACAAGGATAGGCCTCGGTAGTATGATGGCCCGTCTTGATTTGTATGTGTATGTTTCGTCGAGCTATTTATTTAACTAATGGATTTTTTCGGCGGTTTATTTTGTTCCTTGGTTAAGGAGAACAATGATGTCAAAAGGGCATAATCTACAAGACCCTTTTTTGAATGTCTTACGTAAAGAGCACATTCCCGTCTCTATCTTTCTGGTGAATGGTATTAAATTGCAAGGGCAAATAGAGTCTTTCGACCAGTTTGTCGTTTTGTTGAAAAATACTGTGAGTCAGATGATCTACAAGCACGCTATTTCAACAGTGGTTCCCTCTCGGCCTGTTCGCTTACCTATGGTTATTCCTGATTCTCATGGTGGCGTGTCGGAAGATGAGGAATAGGGAGCGTTGATTGTTTTTTGAACGTCCCGATTCCGGTGAGCTTGCTGTACTGGTTCATCTTGATTTAGCCAGTGAAAATGAACCGGAGGACCCCAGGGAGTTTGAAGAACTGGTTCTCTCTGCTGGCGGTGATCCTATTTCTTTTATCACCGGCCATCGAAATGCTCCCCATCCTAAATACTTTGTTGGTACTGGCAAGGTCGATGAATTGTGTCAAGCGGTTGAAGAAAATGCTGCTGGGCTGGTCATATTTAACCACAATTTGTCGCCCAGTCAGGAACGCAACCTGGAACATGAACTCAAGTGCCGAGTGCTTGACCGGACCGGTTTAATTCTCGATATCTTTGCTCAGCGAGCCCGTACCCACGAAGGTAAGTTGCAGGTGGAGCTGGCTCAGCTACAGCATATGTCTACACGGCTGGTGCGTGGCTGGACCCACTTGGAACGACAGAAAGGCGGTATTGGCTTACGTGGTCCTGGTGAAACCCAGTTAGAAACGGATCGACGATTATTGCGTGAGCGAATCAAATCTATTCTGAAACGATTGGAAAAGGTTCGGCGTCAGCGTGATCAAGGGCGACGTTCCCGACTACGGGCAGAGATCCCCACGGTATCCTTGGTGGGGTATACCAACGCAGGTAAATCAACACTGTTTAACCGGCTCACCGATTCGGATGTTTATGCAGCAGACAAGTTGTTCGCCACACTAGACCCCACCATGCGTCGGATTGAGCTGGACGATGTTGGGCCGATTATTTTGGCGGATACCGTAGGGTTTATTAGCCACTTACCACACAAGTTAGTTGAGGCTTTCCATGCCACGTTGGAAGAGGCGGCAAATGCCTCGTTGTTGTTACATATCGTTGACGCTCATAGTGAGGAGCGGCAAACCAATATAAAGCGGGTCAGTGAAGTGTTGGAGGAGATCGCCGCACATGAATTACCGACCTTGATGGTGTTTAACAAAATTGATCTGATGGGTGATGCGATTGCACGGATTGATCGTGATGTGCATGGCAAGCCAGTAGCAGTGTGGTTGTCAGCTCAGACGGGCGAGGGTTGTGAGTTGCTTCTTGAGGCTATTAGTGAGCTGTTATCTGATGACCTTGTTTGTGAACGTTTTAAGCTGCCACCAACGTTGAGTAGGCTACGTGCCATGTTTTACCAAAATAATGCGGTAGTGTCTGAGTCTCAGATGGATAACGGTGATATTTTGGTGGAGGTTCGTATACCCAAACCAAATTTTCTCCGGCTGTTAAAAGCAGAAGGGTTGACCCAAAAAGATCTACAGGTGGTTGGTCATTCACCAGAGCAGAAAACTGCGTAGTGCACCATAGCGACTTAAACAACTATCGACGTTGAAACAATAGTATTTAACTGGCGGCTTGATACAATCACCAGCCGTTGAATAACGCTAAAGAATGTGGAGAACAGTATGGCCTGGAATGAACCCGGTGGCGGAAAAGATCCCTGGGGTGG
>JBALWM010000176.1:0-2196 GCA_036960905.1 Porticoccus sp. | reverse complement strand
CTGATGTTGAGGTAGTCATAATACGCCTCCTCAAATGGTAGTTAGACAAAGGCACATATACAGAGTTTCTTGTCGTGCCAGAATCTTGAGTGGTGAATAAGATATTATGGTCACCACACAACATAAGGTACTACCGATTATCTAAAAGCACAATACCTAGGGTGTAATTTTTGTGAGCTACTATTTTGCCTACGGTTCAAACATGAATTCTGACCGTATGGCAGCACGTGATTTGCAGGTGTTGAGTACTTGTTCCGGGTGGCTGGAAGGCTTTGGTTTACGCTTCAATAAGCGTTCGCGCCGAGAAGCAACGCTGGCCTGTGCCAACGTGGTCTATGCGCCTGGAGAACGCGTGGAAGGCGTGTTGTATCATTTGGCTACGCCAACAGAAATTATCAAGCTTGACCGCCATGAGGGTACGCCCTTTAGGTATAGCCGAGAGTTGTTTTGGGTACAGACGACCTCCAGCTTTATTCCCGCATGGACCTATATCGCTAACCCTGCAGTCATCGATAATAGTATTAAGCCCGCACGCTGGTATGTGGAGCACCTGCTGGCAGGGAAGGCATATCTTACATCAGAGTATTGGGATCGTATTGATCAGACCACTTGTCAGGAGGCTGCCAATGTCGTCTGGTAACTGTTTGGTGGTGACATTAAGCGCAGCTCAATTGGTAGAGATTTTTAATCGCTTGTTTGCCGATACCTATAACACACGATTGGAAGGCGGAGGCGAGGAACCCATATATCTGCCGGCTGATGGAACCTGTGATTACCACCGTCTGATTTTTCGCAGTGACTATATTTCCAGTGCGCTCCATGAAATATCCCACTGGTGCATTGCCGGTGAGCAACGCAGGCAGTTGGTAGACTTCGGTTATTGGTATAGCCCCGATGGCCGGACAGAGGTTCAGCAGCGTACTTTCGAGAAGGTGGAAGTGAAGCCTCAGGCAATGGAGTGGATTTTCTCTGTGTCAGCGGGCCACTCCTTTAATATCAGTGCTGATAATCTGTCGGCTGATATTGGTGCCAGTGAGGAGTTTGTTGACTTGGTCGTTCAGCAAGCCGGTGAGTGGTGTGCTTCACCCATGCCTTCCCGTGCAGCAGCGTTTACGTTGGCGCTTTCTGAGTGCTTTGGCACTCAGCCATTCTGTATAGATCATTACCGTAAGTCTCTTGTCTAATGCCATCTCCACTCTATTTAATTGATGCATCGATTTATATTTTTCGTCATTATTTTGCGATGCCTGATAACTGGCATAGTCGAGAGGGTTACTCCACCCAGGCAATTTATGGCTACCTAAATTTTTTATTAACGCTGATAGAAAAAGAATCACCTGAGTATATTGCCGCTGCTTTCGATGAGAGCTTGAGTCATTGTTTTCGAAATAAAATTTACCCGGATTATAAGGCGAATAGGGCGTTGCCAGATGAGGCATTGGCCTTTCAGCTCAATGCCTGTGCGGAAGTCACCGGTATTTTGGGTATTACCGGATTTGCCAGTAATACCCATGAAGCGGATGACATTATTGGTACACTGGCTAATCGTGGGCGTCAAAGGCATGGCCGCCAAATTATTGTAGTCAGCAGGGATAAGGATCTTATGCAGCTGGTTGGTCCTGAGGACTTGATTTGGGATTATGGTTACGCTGAGCCGCAAGATCGAATGGCTGTTATGGTGCGTATGGGCGTTTGGCCGGAGCAATTGGCAGATTACTTGGCTCTGGTGGGTGACAGTGTTGATAATATTCCCGGCGTTCCGGGTGTTGGGGCCAAAACAGCTGCCGCACTACTCAAACATTTCGGCAGCCTTCATGCGCTGTTACAGGCAGACGAATTGATCGCGGAGGCTCCAGTTAGAGGTGCCAAAAATCTGCCCGCCAAAATTGGCGCCTATCGAGAGCAAATTCTTATGGCGAGAGAACTCACTATAATCTCTGAAAATGCCCCGATGGATAACGTAGAAATGAATCCTGAGGCGAATGTAGAGTTAAAGCGGCAGCCCGTCGCGCTGAATGCTTTGACCGATTTCTGCCAACGTATGGGGCTTGGTGAACGTCTATTAGCCAAAGCGGACAGGTTGGTTGATGGTATGGGCAGCACTTTATGATAAAAAGTACGACAGAATGAAAATAGTCGCAGACGAAAATATGCCATTGGTTCGGGAGATGTTCTCTCCCTACGGTGAGGTAGTGA
>JBALWM010000026.1:3265-16235 GCA_036960905.1 Porticoccus sp. | reverse complement strand
ATGGATGATGTTAGAAAGCCAATCAAATGGATGGGTGGCAGCAAAGCAGTGCTTGCTTCATTCCCAAAACCGGTGATTCAAGAAGCCGGTTATCAGCTGGATAGAGTTCAGTTGGGATTACAGCCTGACGACTTTAAACCGATGAAACAGCTAGGTAAGGGAATCAGGGGTATTGAGGAGGTCCGGGTTCAGGATGTGGATGGCAGTGGAATTTACCGCGTCATGTATGTGGCAAGGTTTGAGGATGCAGTTTGTGTGCTGCATTGCTTTGGTAAGAAAACACAGAAAACCACCCAGCGTGATAAGGACATTACGGTTAAGCGGTACAAGTCCATGATTGAAGAGAGGTTGCAGCGATGAGCAATGACAAAATGAGTAGCATGACGAGTATAACTAAGGGCTCAATTCTTGATGATCCTGAGTTATTTGATGCGGCAGAAAGAGAAGTGATCAAACTGAAAGTGCAGTTGTTCGACGATATTCGCCAATATATTGAAAACAATAAACTCAATAATACGGAATCGGCGAAGTTATTTAATGTGCAGCGTCACCGGATCATTGATATTCAGAAAGGTCGAATCAGTGGTTTTACTATTGATTATTTGGTGTCGATGCTTGCCCGTGTTGGGCTACATACCTTGGAGCATAAGGCGGCTTAAAAATTAAATTCAAAGCCGCCACTCAAGCTTTTTACATGCCCTATCATTCTCTACAGCGTTTTAAATACTTGCTCTGCCGCATCTAATGCAAATTGGATATCTTCATCGGTGTGGGCTGCGGACATAAAGCCTGCTTCGTAGGCGGCGGGTGCTAAATAAACACCGGCTTCTAACATGC
Source organism: Porticoccus sp. (assembly GCA_036960905.1). Taxonomy (GTDB): domain Bacteria; phylum Pseudomonadota; class Gammaproteobacteria; order Pseudomonadales; family Porticoccaceae; genus Porticoccus. The sequence continues at coordinate 15,398 of JBALWM010000026.1, read as the reverse complement.
CGTGGAAGAACTTATTAAAGCGCTCAGTATCACAGGCCATGACTTGTTGGTAATTGGTGACGGATGTTTCTTCGGTAAAGAAGATGCCGAACATGCTGCCCACGTGGTTGGTGGTCATGGGGATATTCGCAGCATCAGCACGTTGCTGTAGGCCTTCTACCAGTTGGGTGGTTTTGGCAAACAACGCATCGTGAAAACCGGGCTTTGACAGCAGTTCCAACGTTTTTAGTCCTGCTGTCATGGCTACCGGGTTGCCTGATAATGTGCCTGCCTGGTAGACCGGCCCTAGTGGAGCGATCTGTTCCATAACTTCTCGTTTGCCGCCAAAGGCTCCAACGGGCATGCCGCCACCGATGACTTTGCCTAAGGTAATGAGGTCAGCATCAATATTAAAACGGCCCACCGCGCATTGGGGGTGAACCCGGAAGCCGGTCATGACTTCGTCGATAATCAGTAGTGCACCACTCTTGGTGCATTCTGCTCTAAGGGTTTCCAGAAAGCCTTCGACAGGCGGTATACAGCTCATATTACCAGCGACGGGTTCTAAAATAACGCAGGCTACTTCTGAGCCAATTTCTGCAAAGGCTTTTTTGATACTGTCGATATCGTTGTAGGTTAGCGTCACGGTGTGGTCTGCCAGCGAGGCGGGAACACCGGGTGAGCTGGGTACGCCCAAGGTTAAAGCGCCGGAGCCTGCTTTAATCAGGAGAGAGTCTGAGTGGCCGTGGTAGCAGCCTTCAAATTTGATGATTTTATCGCGACCCGTGAAACCACGAGCCAGTCGAATGGCACTCATCGTAGCTTCGGTGCCGGAGCTGACCATGCGTACCATGTCCATACCCGGGACTAATTCGCAAAGTTTATCGGCCAGTTCTATTTCCAGTTCCGTGGGCGCGCCAAAGGTCATGCCTTTATCCAGCTGGGCTTTCACTGCAGCAATGACTTCTGGATGGTTATGGCCCAAAATCATCGGTCCCCAGGATTGCACGAAATCCACATAGCGTTTGCCGTCAACATCAAACAGGTAGGCTTTTTCAGCGTGGTCAAAAAATACCGGGGTACCGCCAACGGCTTTAAATGCACGGACGGGAGAATTAACGCCACCGGGGATATGCTTTTGTGCGGCTTCAAACAGTTGCTGAGATCGTTGCATGGGATTGGGCATGGGATTAGTCTGGCTTTATTCTTGGAAATTAGGGACGCTATTATCCTCGATTGTTGATGCGTGCGCCAATGGACGCAGGACAACTAATGATAGAAAGTATGAGCGATAAGCAATACTGGCTAAAAGGATGTATGAACGATATGAGTAACGGGCAACCCGCATGGCAACCAATACTTGATTACTGGTTTGGTCGGGCCGATGACGATGCGGATTGTGCCAGCCTGAAGGCGAGTTTGTGGTGGGGGAAGTCTCCTGATGTGGATGCCGATATACGCGAGCGTTTTGAGCCAATATTGCAGTTGTTGGTAAATGGCGGTAACCGTTACTGGCTTCAGTTTCCAGAGAGTCGTTTATCCGCCATTATTGTGCTTGACCAGTTTTCACGAAATATCTATCGGGATACTCCTACCGCATTTTCTGCGGATCTGCTGGCACTGAACTGGTGCTTGTCTGGCATTCACGACAAATTAGACAAACAGCTGCGTCCCATTGAGCAAGTGTTCTTTTATTTGCCACTGGAGCATGCAGAGGACCTTTCTTTGCAGCACCTGTGTGTTCAGAAGTTTAAGCAGCTGGTGGAAGAGGTGTCCCAGTCGCAGCGTGAGACATTTGAGGGGTTTCTTGATTATGCGGAGCAACATGCTGATGTGATCGAGCGGTTTGGCCGCTTTCCTCACCGTAATATTGTGTTGGGGCGAGAATCCACACCCGATGAGCTAGCATATCTCGCACAGCCAGGCAGCGGATTTTAAGCCGCCTAAATCAGTGCCGTTATGGGTTGCTAGTTAGAGTTTTTTGTGGACGTTAATCCCCTGCAAGATGTCCATGGGTAGTGGGAACACGATTGTCGAGCTCTTCTCACCTGCAATTTCGGTGAGGGTTTGCAAGTACCGTAACTGTATCGCCTCGGGTTGTTCGGACAGCCGCTTGGCAGCATTAAGCAATTGTTCAGCTGCTTCGTATTCCCCCTCTGCATGGATAACCTTCGCGCGTCTCACTCGCTCAGCTTCTGCTTGTTTGGCAATGGCGCGAATCATGCTCTCATCAAGGTCCACATGTTTGATCTCTACGTTGGAGACCTTGATTCCCCAGGCATCGGTCTGTTGGTCGAGAATGGCCTGAATGTGGGTATTCAGTTTATCCCGGGAGGTGAGCATGGTATCCAGTTCGTGCTGCCCAAGTACCGAGCGAAGGGTGGTCTGAGACAATTGGCTGGTGGCTTCATAGAAGTGCTCCACCTGAATGATGGCCTTCTCTGGGTCGACTACCCGGAAATACACCACGGCATTTACTTTCACCGACACGTTATCTCGGGAGATAACGTCCTGTGTGGGCACATCCATGACGATGGTGCGTAAATCCACCCGAACCATTTGCTGGATAATGGGGATGACAATGATCAGCCCCGGGCCTTTTACTTTGTAAAACCGGCCCAGTAAAAAGATGACTCCTCGCTCATATTCCCTCAAAACCCGGAACATGTAGGCGATCAGGGCTATCAATAAGAAAATAACGGTTACTGTAAAGTAGATTCCAGGGATCATGGCGGTGTCACCTTTTCTGTGTTGAGTGTCAGACCTGTTGCTCCGGTAATACGTACAGTGTCACCGGTAGTAAGTACTTCATTACATTGCACTGACCATCGTTCACCCTGTACCCAAACCATGGGTTGATCGTGGTAGATGGATTCAACGGTGGTAATGGTGCCTATCAGGGTATCGAGGCCAGTGACGACCTGCGCATGACGCGACCGCCATATCATGCCTAGTAAGAGAATCATCAGTGCCGCACTGACGGCAGTGACGCCCATAATGACAGGAATGGCGATTTGAAAGGCAGGCAGGTCTGTGTCCATAAGCATGACAGAGCCAATAACAAAGGCGGCCACACCGCCAAACCCCAAAATGCCAAAGCTGGGACTTAATGCTTCAGCAATCATTAGGCCCAAACCAAGCAGTATCAAGGCCAGCCCGGTGTAGCTGATAGGAAGCACCTGAAGCGCATAAAATGCGATGAGCAGGCTGATGCCACCCAGAATACCTGGCAGCCCTGTGCCGGGTTGGGAAAATTCAAATACCAGCCCATAGATACCAACCAGCAACAGAATATAGGCCACGCTGGGGTCGGTGATGACTGCCAGGAACTGATTGCGCCAGTCTGGTTGATGTTGCACCAATTCAGCATTGGTAGTTGCCAATGTGATCTCACGGTTATTGATTGTCAGAGTGAAGCCATCGAGTTGGCTGATCAGGTCATCGAGGTCGTTGGCTATCAGGTCGATGACATTGTTATTCACAGCTTGTTGGGCGGTCAGTGATTTGGCACTGCGCACGGCGGCTATTGCCCACTCGACATTGCGCCCTCGCAGTTCTGCCAGGCTTTGAATGTAGGCCGCGGCATCGTTAATGACTTTTCTTTCCATGGTGGTGGCAGGCTCGGGCGCTGAATCTTTATCGGTTTTTTCTAGCGGGGATTGGTTGGGTTTGTCTGGCTTTGCCGGATTGGGCAAAGAGGGTGCACCAATTTGAATGGGGGTGGCGGCACCCAGGTTAGTACCTGGTGCCATGGCTGCAATGTGGCTGGCATAGAGAATATAGGTACCGGCACTGGCGGCGCGGGCGCCGCTGGGAGCAACAAAGGTAGCGACGGGAATCTCTGAGGCCAGAATCGTCTGAATAATATGACGCATGGATTTGTCCAAGCCACCGGGCGTGTCCATCTGGATAATAACTAGTTGTGCTTGATCATCTTTGGCTGAACCGATGCCTCGGTCAATGTAGTCAGCGATGGCTGGGCCAATAGCACCCTGCACGCTGAGCAACCAAATAGGCTGCTGCGACGGGTCGCCCTGACTAGGGGAGAAGCTCAGGGCAAGTACAATAAAAGCCAAACACTTCCACATATGCTGTGTTGATCGAATATGGTTGATTGGTCATATCAGTATAGTCATCAGCGAGAATTTAGCTCTTTCTGTAAATAGTTCATATAAATCAGTTGGTTGGGGTGATATTGGTTAATGGATCTGATTTTAAGGCGTGGTTTAGGGGTGTATTAAGGGATGGTTTAAGGGGCCAGAATGACTTCCTTTCCCTGCAGGTCCAGTCGAGCAAGAGTGATTGTTGGGACGTTGAGGTGGGCTAATGCCAGCGCGATACCGCTGGTTTCTGCCGTAACGACTTTATTCACATCAGTAATTCCTAGCGTAGTTAATTGCAACGAGAATTATTTTCCTATCTCGGTCATCAAGGTGGTGCCCACGCAGTGATTTAAAAAGCGGTCGACTTTGATAATGCCGTTACCTAAATAGGTGGCCTCTGAAAGTATTTGTTTCGCCAGGGATTTCATCGTTCGATGCTGTCGTCTCTAATCTAGGGTTGTTCTAAGGGTTTGGGGATGTTGTCTTCATCCAGTTTATTCAAGAGTAAAATGACTTCATCATCACAGAGCTGGTAAAAATACTGGTAGTAGCTGCCCACAGAGCCTTGGTAGTGTGGGTCAATCAATAGCGCAACAACGTCGTCCACTTCTGAGTCGAGGGTTTTGGCGGTATCAGCGGGCATAACTGGAACGGCCACGACTATTTTGTCCGGGTGTCGGTTTTTCAGGTCGCGGATTGCTGCCCGCATGGTTAGCCCAGTAGCAATACCATCATCCACCAGAATAGCGAGTTTTCCTGTGGCGGAAACGGGCTTCCGGTCAGCGAGATAGTACTCACGTCGGCGTTTTGCTTCGGTTATTTCTTCTTGTTTTTGTTGTTCAAGCCACTCGCTGTCAATCTGGGCTATTTCGTGTTCATTAAAAATGGCTTCCCCGGCCTCGGTGACTGCACCAATAGCGTATTCGGCGTAGTTGGGGTGCCCAATTTTTCTGGGGATGATCAAATCCAGGGGCATGTTGAGAGCTTGTGCTACAGCTAAACCGAGAGGAACTCCTCCTCGGGGAAGGGCATAAATGACAGCATCAACGCCTTTGTACTTTTCAGCTAGAACTTCTGCCAGCAGCAGCCCTGCGTGTGAGCGGGTTTTAAAGTGCATGATCACGCCCCTAAAATAATGAGTTGCTAAAAAGTCTAGGAGAGGTTTTCTCTTATTGCCATTGAAGAAAACTGACGGAATACCGGTGAATGATGGTGTTATGGTAGACATAGGTTAAAGCAGTAGTTATCACCAGAGACTATACTCATTTCTAATTATAAAGACGGGAGTGTTACCAATGACGTGCTCTGACCGAGAAAGGTCTCTGATTGCATGGCTTGAGCAGGTATGTAATACAGATGTGCCATTGGTGGGGGGGAAAAATGCCTCTCTTGGTGAAATGCTGCAAACGCTCGGAAAGGAAGGTGTTCGAGTGCCATCAGGCTTTGCTCTCACGGCCAATGCCTATAGGGAATTCCTTGCGTTCAATGACCTTCAGCCTGTCATCAAACAGCACCTGATGGCGTTTTCTTCTGATCAAAACTCATTGCCGCAGGTGGGAAGGGCTATCCGTGAGGCTATTCTAGCTAGCCAGCTGCCTGACTCTCTAGTGTCATCGCTGGCGAATGCTTACGAGCAGCTAGGTGATCGACTCGGAGAAAAGGAGGTGCCGGTGGCCGTGCGTAGCTCTGCAACTGCAGAAGACTTGCCCGAAGCCAGTTTTGCGGGACAGCTGGAGACCTTTCTCAATGTGAGAGGTTTCGACGCTCTGCTTGATGCCTGCCGCCACTGTTACGCTTCATTGTTTACCGATCGAGCCATCAGTTATCGAGAAGCTCAAGGATTTGACCATCTTCAAGTAGCATTATCTGTAGGTGTTCAGACAATGGTGGATGCCAGTGAGGGGGCAGCCGGAGTTATATTTACTCTGGATCCTGAGTCTGGTTTTCCTGATGCCGTGGTTATCAGCGCTGCTTGGGGGCTTGGTGAAGCGGTGGTCCAGGGGCGGGTGATCGCTGATCGCTATATGGTATACAAGCCGCTTCTGGTAAAGCCTGAATTGGCACCAATATTCGATAAGAATCTGGGCAGTAAAAAGGAAAAGCTAGCTTACAAAGCTGGCTCCTGCGGTGGCACACAGTGGCATAAAACTAGCCCCGAGGAATGTGCCGCCTTTGTACTCGACGATACTGATATTTTGCAACTGGCTCGCTGGGCACAGTGCATTGAGTATCATTATGGCTGCGCCATGGACATTGAATGGGTTAAGGCTGGTATCAGCGGCGATCTCTATATTGTCCAGGCGCGGCCGGAGACGGTTGCTTCACAGAGCCCGCGACAACAACTCAACCGCTATCATCTTGCCGGCACTGGCAAGCTGCTATTAGAAGGCTACAGCGTGGGCAGCGCCATCGCTAGTGGTGCGGTGCGGGTGGTAACCCGGCCCGAGGAACAAACGGATTTCCCCGAGGGGTGCATATTGGTGGCCCCACATACCGACCCGGACTGGTTGCCACTGATGCGCAAAGCCGCTGGAGTTATTACTGATGCTGGTGGCCCCACCAGCCATGCTGCCATTGTTTGCCGTGAACTCAAGATTCCTGCCGCTGTAGGTGTTGTCTCAGCTACTGAGAAACTGACCCAGGGTATGCCGGTGACGCTCTCTTGTGCTGAGGGTGCCACTGCAAAAATCTACGCCGGTTGCCTGCCCTTTGAACAAACTGCCATAGACCTTTCTAGGCTACCGCGCCCAAGAATGCAGGTGAACATCAATATGGCTATTCCCGACAGCGCATTACAGTGGTGGCAGCTGCCCGTGGATGGTATTGGGTTGGCGCGTATTGAATTTATCATTTCCAGTTCGGTGGGTGTTCATCCCATGGCGTTGTTACAGGCCGACCAAATTGAGGACGCTGATATACAGGATAGCATTCGCAAGCTGACCCAAGGCTACCAAAGTCCACCGGCCTTTTTTGTTGACAGGTTGGCGCTTGGGATTGCGAAGCTGGCGGCGTCTCAGTATCCACGACCAGTCATCGTACGCTTTTCCGATTTCAAGACCAATGAATACAGTAAGCTTCTGGGTGGTGGGCAATTTGAGTCAGCCGAGAGTAACCCCATGTTGGGGTTACGAGGTGCAGCACGCTACTACAGTGAGCGTTACCGTGAGGGATTTGGGTTGGAGTGTCAGGCGATTAAGCAGGTACGGGAACAGCGAGGATTCGATAATGTTATTGTCATGATCCCCTTTTGCCGCACGCCCGAGGAGGCAGATCGTGTGTTGGAGGTAATGGCCGACAATGGCTTGGTTCGCGGTGAACAGGGTCTGGAAGTCTATCTGATGTGTGAAATACCATCGAACATCATTTTGGCTGAGCAGTTTGCCGAACGGTTTGATGGCTTCTCGATTGGTAGCAATGATTTAACCCAACTGGTTTTGGGGGTAGATCGTGAATCTGCAGAGTTGGCTTACCTGTTTGATGCTCGTAACGAGGCTGTCACGCGCATGATTTCTCAGGTGATTAAGGTGGCGCATCAATACGGGCGCAAAGTAGGAATTTGTGGCCAAGCACCCTCGGATTACCCGGACTTCACTGAATTCTTAGTGAGGGAGGGCATAGACTCGATCTCATTAAATGCTGATAGCATTATCGATACGCTGACAACTATTGTTGAGGCTGAAAATAAAGTCGGTAGTTAATACCTGATTGTAATAGCGCTATTGTTTACCGCAGGAGTCATCATTTTCAGCCAGAGAAATCGGCCAACCGCACAGGTAAGTATTTTGAGCCCCAATCACCAGGTTTTGTCTCAAACAGACCGGCGCAGGTTGTACCACAATTGTCACAGTTCCCCTTGGCATCTAATCCCCAACCAGTAATTTCATACCAGTCCCTTCCCACCAGTTTGTGGCCACAATTACAGCAATAGGTGCCACCTCCAGCTTCATCATGCACATTTCCAGTGTAGGCGTAGTGGACACCATTTTTTATCGCGATACGGCGGGCATTGGACAGCGTTTCTGGGGGGGTGTTAGGGTGATCTCTCATTTTCCAGTCAGGGTGGAAGGCCGAGAAGTGCATTGGAACATCGGGCCCAAGGTTTTCTACCACCCATTGGGTCATTTCTTCAATTTCATTTTCGGAATCGTTTTCTCCCGGGATTAACAGTGTGGCCAATTCAAGCCAGACATCAGTTTCGTGTTTGAGGTAGCGAAGGGTGTCCAGTACAGGCTGTAGATGTCCGCCGCAAATTTTGTGATAGAACTGTTCAGTAAAAGACTTCAAATCCACATTGGCAGCATCTATATGTTTGAAAAAATCGCGTCGTGGTTCATCGCAAATATACCCGGCAGTGACGGCAATGGATTTGATACCCTCCTCGCGACAGGCATCGGCAACGTCCATTGCGTATTCCATAAAGATTACCGGATCATTGTAAGTATAAGCGACGCTACGGCAGCCAAGTTTTTTCGCGGCTTTGGCAATAACCTCTGGTGATGCTTGGTCAGCGAGAATATCCATTTCACGGGCTTTGCTCATGTCCCAATTTTGGCAAAACTTGCAGGCCAGATTGCAGCCTGCGGTGCCAAATGAAAGTACCGGTGTCCCTGGTAAAAAGTGATTGAGGGGTTTCTTTTCTACTGGGTCGACACAAAAACCGCTAGAGCGACCATAGGTGGTTAAAACGATTTCGTTGTTACGACTTGCTCGCACGTAACACAGGCCTTCCTGATTATCGTGCAATTTGCAGAACCGGGGGCACAGGTCGCATTGAATACGACCGTCCTCTAGCTCGTGCCAGTAACGAGTGCTGACAAAACCCGTCTCTGGAGATTGAATATTCATCGAGTATAACCTCTGGGACTTATATCTTTTTCCTGAAAATGCTTTTCATACACCTAACAATAGACTGTGATTGTGCTTGTGCAAGTTGAGGGCCACAGACTTCCATCTGACAATTTTATTGGGCAGACTGGATGAATCGGGAACTCGACTCTACACTGCACTTAAAAGGTATGCGATTAAGGGCGTTAGAGACGGTTACGTACTGGGAGTTAAAGATGATAACGATTGGTGTTCCAAAGGAAATCAAAAACAATGAGAACCGTGTTGCACTTACACCTGTTGGTGCAAAAATACTCATACAGGCCGGTCACGGAGTGATGGTAGAACATGGTGCAGGTGAAGGTTCGGGTTTCTCCGACTCATCCTATGGAGATGTTGGCTGTGAAATTGTCCGGGTTGAAACAGCGTGGAATACCGATTTGGTGCTCAAGGTAAAAGAGCCTCAGGCCTCAGAATACCACTTTCTCAAGCAGCAAATACTCTTTACCTATCTCCATCTCGCAGGGGCAACCTCGGCGCTAACTGACGCCTTACTAGAGGCGGGTACTATGGCCCTGGCATATGAGACTCTGAGGGATGATCAGGGACGGTTACCATTATTGGCACCGATGAGTGCGGTGGCTGGCAATATGGCAGTTACCATTGGCAGCTACTATCTCGCTAAGTTCAATCAGGGCAAGGGGGTGCAGCTGGGCTCTGTACTGGGCAAACATCATGGCAGTGTGGTTGTTTTGGGTGATGGTGTTGTTGGCCGGCATGCAGCCAGGGTTGCCGACCATATAGGCGCTAAGGTTACTATGTTTACTCGCCATAGTGACCGAGAGGCCGAGCTTAAAGGCCAAATATCTGACAGGTTGCGCGTGGCACTTTCAACACCGGAGATGATCTCAGAGGTACTCCCTAATACTGATCTTTTGGTTGGGGCTGTTCTTCATTCGGGTAGCCGTACCCCACATCTGGTTACCGACGAAATGGTTGCCAGTATGGAGTCTGGCTCTGTCATTGTGGATGTGAGTATTGATCAGGGTGGCTGTGTTGAAACCGCTCACCCAACAACCCATGGAGAGCCCATATATGTAACCCATGGTGTTACCCACTACTGCGTGACTAATATGCCGGGTGCCTACCCCAGGACTTCCACTATTGCTTTGACCAATGAGACCCTTGCCTATATTTTACGCCTTGCTGAGGGAGGGCTTAATGCATTGCGTCATGATCAAGCCTTTGCAGAGAGCGTTAATACCTATAGGGGTTATATTACCTATAGGTCGGCGGCAGAGAGTCTCGGCATGGTTGCAAAATACAAGGCGTTTGAAAACCTGTAATCACGGGGACTTTATAGCCGACTGATGAAAAATGATCTGTTAGGTTTTTTTCTCATTGCGTAGATAGATTACCCAATAGACCACACCTACAAGAATCCCGCCTCCTACCATGTTACCCAAGGTCACTGGTAATAGATTGTTAACCAGAAAATCCCATATGTTCAGCCCAGATAGATCGGTTCCTGCGGGTATGGCTGCCAGCACCATTGGATCGTTCAGTGCCATCATCCCTGCTGGAATAAAGTACATATTGGCGACAGAATGTTCGAAGCCAAGGGCGACAAAGGCTGTGATTGGGAATAGGATTGCGAGAATTTTGTCGGTAACACTGTGACCGGCAAAGCACAGCCAGATAGCCAGACAGACCAATACATTGCAGAGAATACCTCGGGCAAAAGCCTCTGCAAAGCTCAGGTTTACTTTGCTATTGGCGATGAGCACAGTCACCTCACCAACCCTGCCATCATTAGCCAGCCAGTAGTTACTGATAGAAATAAGTACTACCGTTGCCAGCGCTCCGAGTAAATTCCCCAGAAACACCAAAGCCCAGTTTCGCAATAATTTTGCCAAGCTGATTCGACGGCTGACACAGGCTATGGTCAACAGGTTATTGCCAGTAAAGAGTTCACCGCCAGCCACAACAACCAGGATTAAACCCAGGCAGAAACCTAGACCACCTGCCAATCGTGTCAAACCAAGCCCGAAAGAGGAGTCGTGAATAATAAAAGTGTAAAGCAACGCGCCGAAACTGATAAAGGCCCCGGCCAGTATGGCCAGTAAGAGTGTACTTAGTGTGTCGAGGTTGGCCTTGGTGACACCGACGGCTTCCACCCGTTGTGCTATCTGCTTTGGAGAATAGGCTTCCATATCGTTATTTGGGGACATTGTGTACTACTCCCATTATGTTGTTATTCGTCAAAAATCCTCTGTTTCATGCAAAAGTGTCTTTGTTTATAGCTGCTTTCCCTTATATCAACTATCGCAGCAACAATTGGCAGATACTTGGATTCATGTATAGCACTGATTCGGATAACAAGGATTGTTGTCGAATTATAAATCCTCTTTGGGTTTAACCATTTGTTTCTGGTTGTACCTGTATTTATGTAGTTCATTAATGACTATTAGCAATAGAGCAATCGATAGCAGGCTGCTCCACTGAAGTAGAGTAACCGGCTCCACCTGTAGAATGGTTTTCAACCCAGGTGTGTACATAGCTGCTATGTGAATCGCTTGGGCGGCGAGCATGCCAAAGAGCAATAGCGGGTTGCCGAAAAATGGCTGTTGAAAGATGGACTGGGTTTCAGAGCGGCTGTTAAGTACATGAACATTTTCAAACAATACCATCAATAGCAGAGTTATATTGCGTGCTGATGCTTCGTTATACCCCAGTTCGAGGCAGTAAACAAAAACTGCGAAGGCTAGGCAGCCCATAGCCACGGCATTGATAAGTACTCGTTCCAGCATCAAGCGATTAAAAATAGTTTCGTTAGGTGGGCGGGGAGGGCGTTCAAGCTCGTTACCTTCTTCTGGTTCAAAGGCAAGAGCCACATCCTGAATGCCATTGGTAACCAGGTTGAGCCACAGGAGCTGAATGGGGAAAAGTGGTAGCGGTAAGCCGAAGAGTACGCTGAGAATAAACAGGGTAATCTCAGCAGCACCTGTGGAGATTAAAAGAAATACTACCTTGCGAATATTATTATAGACGATTCGTCCTTGCTTGATTCCTTGCACAATGGATGCAAAATTATCATCTGTAATAATGAGTTCCGAGCTTTCTCTAGCTACGTCAGTACCACGCTTTCCCATGGCGATACCAACATGAGCATGGCGTAGTGCTGGTGCATCGTTAACACCATCACCTGTCACTGCGACAAACTCTCC
>JBALWM010000026.1:0-3165 GCA_036960905.1 Porticoccus sp. | reverse complement strand
ACCTGTTGAAGAATATTCTCGATATCCAGATTTTCTTTCGTGGCGCACGAATTACACATGGGGAGCAAGCGTTCAGCGCTACCTTTCACATGTATTATCAGGTCACTATCTATTCTGTTAATACTGGCGCTATAAGCATTCTCTGATTCATAAGGAATCCGGCCTTGTTCAGGGTAAATAATATGCGCTCGTTGATGATCAAAGCCCTGTTTTGCGGCTAAGACTAGAAATGCCAGATCAACACCATCGCCATAGGACTGCCAAGTTCCATTCTTTTGCGACACGCTCTGTTCGTACGGAAGACCTGAAGCAAGCGTAAGACGAGCTTCGTTGGCTAGCAGGCCGGTTCGTATGAGTGTTTTTAGGGTATCCCTGTCCTCTGGATTGTCTATATTGTCCGAGCAAATATTCCCATGAATATCCAGGCCTTCCCCGCTCACGGAATAGCTGTGGCCATTGGGAAGCAGCAGTTTTTTTACGGTAAGCTCGTTAACGGTGAGCGTGCCCGTTTTATCAGAAGCGATATAGGTACAGGAGCCGAGAGACTCTACCGCGATCAGTTTTCGTACGATGACATTAACTCGGGCCATGCGCCGCATGCCTATGGCAAGGGCTATAGTGATAGCTGCCGGAAGACCTTCCGGGATCGCTGAGACCGCCAATGCCACGCCCAGTAAAAATACTGTGGCTAGCTCCTCTCCTCGCAATACGGCAATCATAAAAAGAACAGCGATTACAACCAGGACACTCCAGGAAACCCGCAATGTAAAGCGTTCAATACGCTGTAACAGTGGTGGTTTAATATGTTGTTGTTCACTGACTTCTGACGCAATCTTTCCGATCTGGGAGTGTCGTCCCGTTGCAATGACTTCACCCTGACCTCGACCGCGGGTCACGATGGTACCCGCAAATGCATTACCGAGCCGTTCACTGAGTGGCGCATCTTCGGGTATGTCGGTGCAGACTGTTTTTATGGAGGCCAGAGATTCACCGGTGAGAATGGCTTCATTAACAAGCAAGGACTGGCACTGTTGTAGTTGTAGGTCAGCTGGCACTTTGTCACCCGAGGCCAATTGCACGATATCGCCCGGGACTAACTCGGTGGCATTAATTTTTCTGGGGATGCCATCGCGTATTACTGAGGCATATTGGGGAACCATTTTCTTTAGTGCTGAGGCGGCACGTTGCGCAGAGTACTCCTGTATCGTACCGATGGTGGCGTTAATCAGTAGAACGGCAAAGATAAAAATACCATTAAGGTTATGGCCTAACCCGAAGGAGACCAAAGCGGCGGCCAGCAACACGTAAATAAAAGGGCTGTTAAATTGGCGTACGAAGATGCCAATAGGCCCATCTTTGCGTTGCTCAGGGAGCATATTGTAGCCATATTGTTCTAGGCGTTTATCGACTTCTGCTGAGGAAAGTCCAGTCACTCGCTATGTTCTCACTCAGTTTTTTTCAGGAGGTTGTAAATGGTCCCAACGATAGGTAGGGCCGTCCTTACACACATAATGATGGGCCAAGTGGTATTCACTGAGGTAGCAATGACCACAAAGGCCTACGGCACAATGCATGCGTCGTTCTATGGAGAGCCAGATTGCTTGTGCCGGTAGACCGCGCTGTAGAAAATTTCTTGCAACAGCATTCATCATTACTTCGGGACCACACAAGAGAAGAGCATCAGGTGTCCAGTCCAGGGTGCGAAGTACACAATCCATTGCATCCAGTGGTGTCCCTTCCAGAATGTGGTTTTTACTCGAGGCCGCCGTTTCCTCTGTGTCTTCAAGAACATCAAAGAGGGAAATTTCTCGTTGCCAGCGCAGGCGTTCCGAGTTCAACATTTGTAATGCACGATTGCGAGCACCATAAACCAGGGCTAAATGTTTGTGATGCTGCTGGGTAATAAGCTGATCAATTAGGCCGGCCAGAGGGGCGAGGCCACAGCCACCTGCAACCATAAGAATTTTCTTGTCGGCAAGCGCGGCGATTGGCCAGCCTTTGCCAAAGGGGCCTCGAATACCCAGTATGGCACCAGGTTGACACTGAAACAGAGCAGTTGTGACCTCCCCCATTTTGCGGACCAAGGCACGAAAAACTCCTTGGCTATTGGGTATAGCTGTGAAGGTAAACGGCGCCTCCCCGGCGCCAGGCACACTAAGCATAAAAAATTGCCCGGGCTCGGGTTCATCGATGGATCGGGGGGTGAGTAAGCGAAAGCGAAAATGGCGCGCGTCCTCACCATCATTGATAAAGTCCACTAACTCCATGGCAATGGGGGTCAAGTTGTAAAAAGCCTGGTTATCAAGCACCGGGTTTTGCATCGCTGCTAATCCTTTTCATTACCGAGTGAACGCCAATTACGCCGGGACAAGTCTGTTCGCATCGCCCACATCCCACACAGCCATAACGCCCAAATTTCTGAGCAAAATTGTCACCAAACTTGTGAGTCCAGAAGCGTTTTACCCGTTCGCCGGCATCCTCGGTAGGATTGTTCTGACTGGCCTCTCGCTGAAAACTCTCGTAGAGGCATGAGTCCCAAAACCTCTGTCTGTTGATATCGCCATTGCTATCCTGTCGCTCCCACGTTCCGTAACAGGAACAAGTGGGACATAGGGTGGTGCAGCCGGAGCAGCTTAGACACTGAACTCCCAGTTGCCGCCATAGTTCATCGGGAACTTGATTCTGGTTTAAGGCGGCAATACCTTTTTGCAGATGGCTATCATCGTTGAATTGTTCGATACAGGAAGCTATTCGGTTATTGCGATCGTTAAATTCAGATTCGTGGGCCGGGCTCAATGAAAGCCCCTCCAAGGCCTTCTGCCCTTTTGTGCTACATACCAGCAGTAGCCAGTCGGTTGTAGATCGCTGGTGAAGAATCATGTCAGCTGTTTCATTTTTAACGCCGGGTCCAGCATCAACGCTGGGACAAAAACCGTGCTGACACGGACTTAAGCAATCTACGCCGATCAACAGCGCCTGTTGTCGCCGAGCCTGATAGTAGGGGTCGTTGACGAAGAACTGGTCCTGGTAGCTGATTGCAGTGAGGTCACAACTTTGTACCCCAAATAGGGCAAAGGGTTCCGGTTTGGGCAAGGTTTCACGAAAGCATTCTCCATCAAAGGTAAAGAGGTTTTCATGTTCTGCAAACAGTTGTCCCTTGGGTGA
>JBALWM010000025.1:0-16281 GCA_036960905.1 Porticoccus sp. | reverse complement strand
GCAAGCGCACTGGTCGCTCACCCGCCGACCGATTTATTGTAGAAGAGCCCAGCAGCCAGGATGATATCAACTGGGGGGCTGTCAACCGTCCCTTTGCTCAAGATAAATTTAATGCTTTGTGGGATCGTGTCGCAACCCACTTGGCCGAACAAGATCGTTATGTTTCCCATCTTCACGTTGGGCAGGATCCTGAACACTATCTGCCAGTGAAGGTGACCACTGAAACAGCCTGGCATAACTTGTTTGGTCGCAACATGTTTATCCGCCCAAGAAAGTACAACCCCTCCAACAAAGAACCTTGGAAGATTCTCCACGCAGCAAACTTTGTCTGCGACCCAGAACGAGATGGCACTAATAGTGAGGCAGTGGGCATCATTAACTTCGGTCAGCGCAAGGTGCTGATCGCCGGCTTGAAATACGCTGGTGAAATGAAGAAAGCCATGTTCTCTGTGCAAAACTTCCTACTGCCAGAAAAAGATGTAATGCCCATGCACTGTGCTGCCAACGTTGGAAAAACGGGCGACGTATGCCTGTTCTTTGGCCTGTCGGGCACGGGTAAAACGACACTCTCTGCTGACCCAGAGCGTTTTCTGATCGGTGATGATGAACACGGTTGGTCGAAGGGTGCTGTGTTCAATATGGAAGGTGGTTGCTATGCAAAAACCATCAATCTGAGCCAGAAAAATGAGCCTGTTATCTGGGATGCTATTCGCTTTGGTGCCATTGTAGAAAATGTCATTACTGACGATAACCACACCTCAGACTACGACGATACCAGCCTGACGGAAAATGGACGCTGTAGTTATCCGCTTGAGCATGTAGAAATGCGCTCTGAGCACAACCGTGCTGGCGAACCTAAAAATGTTATCTTCCTGACCTGCGATGTATCCGGTGTTTTACCACCCGTATCCATTCTCTCCAAGGAAGCCGCAGCCTACCACTTCCTCAGTGGCTACACGGCTCGTGTTGGATCAACTGAAATGGGCGGCGCTGCGGGTATCCAGCTGGCTTTTTCCACCTGCTTTGGCGCACCCTTCATGCCTCGCCCTGCAAATGTTTATGCAGAATTGTTGATGAAGCATATCGAGGACTTTGGCAGCCGTGTCTACCTGGTTAATACTGGCTGGACTGGTGGCTCAGGTGCACCTGGTGGCGCCGGTTCACGATTCCCCATCCCTGTGACCCGCGGAATTGTCGCTGCTATTCAGAATGGTGATCTGGAAAATGTAGATTCAATTAAACTGCCTGGGCTAAACCTGGATATTCCAACCAATGTGCCTGGTGTAGACAGTTGCTACTTGAACCCACGTGAAACTTGGGAAGATAAGGCTGCCTATGACAAGCAGGCATCTGAATTAGCCAAACTATTTGTGGAAAACATCCAAAAATTTGATGTTTCAGAAAATGTTCTCAACGCAGGACCTAAACTTTAATTACTCGGTCCATTGCGTAAACGTACAATAAAAAAGGCGCCGTAAAGGCGCCTTTTTTATTGCTCAACCAATTACCCAACCAAGTTACACATGTGCGCTAAGCATTAAACCCTGCTGATAATACTGAGCACTCTTTTCATGTTCGCCCAACTGCACCATCAATCGGGCTAATTCCGCATAAGCATCAGGCTGAGCCCTCAAAGCCAGAGAGCTTTCCAAGTAGTCTCTCGCCTTTCCCCATAACTGATTACGCTGGCTCAGACGTCCTAACGCCAACATCAGCTCTGGATCATTAGGGCGCTCACGAAGCCAAGCTTCTGCAATGATTAGCTGTTTCTGTGGGTCATCTCCACCCACAATGCCATACAGCCTCACCAAGGCATCATCCCAGTTAGTCTTCAGCGACTTACGTAACAGGCTTTCAGCCAGATTCGACTCACCCAGCTGATGCAAGCTTGAAATATATGATAAAAGGACCTGTTTATCTGCCCTAATAGCGCTAGGCATTTCTTGCCATAGCTGGATAAGCGCTTCAGTATCATCTGATTTACCACTGCTCTTGGCTTGACCAGCCAAGGCCAACATCAATGAGGAATAAACTTCAGATTCAACACTGAGTAACGTCGGCTTGTCATATACCTTGAAACGCCTCAAATCAGGCAATAACTTTTCCAGGCTTCGCCAATCGTTCAAACCACGATGAGCACTTTCCAGTAGACGTAACACCAGCGGGTGGTCAGATGCACTTTGATGAAGCCGCTGCAAAATAGCGAGCGCTTCCTCGTATCGTTCATCCTGCAAATACATTTTTGCCTGAGCCAGACCAATAGCCAGCTCGCCACCCGGAGCAACCTGCTCTGCCTTTACCAATAAGCGATTAGCGTCTTCCTTATCACCCAATTCGTAGGCGGCGTTGGCAGCAGCCAGATAATTCACCAGAGGCATATCCGAATGTTTTGCTGCACGTTTGAGGCTATTGCGCGCCTGACTCCAACGACCCTCGATAAACTGTAACAACCCCTTGGCTGTACGTTTTCGGTATCTTTGCTGCCTTACAGACACACGATTTCGTAAAAATTTCTGTCCCGGTTCAACCATAGCCCGCAACAGATACGTCAATAACCGCACGAGAACCCACAACACCAAGATCAGCAACACGAGTGTCCAAAGACTCATATCGATTGTGTAATTGCCAAAGGCAATCAGGACATAACCACTACTTTCCAGCATCTGCCAAGCTACAAAACCACCAATAAAGGTGATCAAGGCAATCATCAACAGCAACATTCTCACTGCTGCTCTCCATTTGGCTCTTCTGCGCTATCAAGGCTGTGACGCTTGTGCCGACTATCTATATAGTCTCTCAGCGCCTCGAGTCCACTGGAGATATCGGGTAACTGTTGAACAATATTTTGTTGCTCCAGTTGCGATAGCTGTTCGACAAGTTGCTTAGCCCCTTCATTCAGGTCAAAATAATCACCTAACCATTTTTTGGCCTTAGCCAAGCTAGCTTGGTAAACAGCCTGCTCTTCCCTTAGCAAAGCTAACTGCGCCTGTTCCAGCATCATGCCAAGATTATGGCGAAGGAATTGGTCTTCTTCGGGAGACAATAATGGCTCAAGCGGGGCATTCCGACGCCTTACGCGTATCAGTTCACTAACACCATCCACTGCCCGGTAGAAGCCCTGCAATAACTGGCCCTGCCAGCCATCATCAGTAACACTCTCAGTCTCGAGGGTTACTCTGTCGCCTTCCAACAATTCCGGAGCAATCAGGGGTAACTGTACAAGCTGCTCAGAGAGTGCTTTTAGTTGCAGATACAACCCTTCCCTATCTACGCCGGACGACATCCGCAATGCGGTGATGCCTTTTGCCAGAGCCCCTCGAACTGCCAACAAATCCACTTCATCCAGATCTCTCAATATCTCATCTGCAGTGATCAGTAATGCTATGGCATTTTTTGTATTTCGCTCGGTGAGCAGACGCTGATTAGCAAGGCGAATCAGATACTCTGCCTCAGCCAACAACCAATCGGTTCGTGAAGCGGTAGCTAGCTCACGTAAACGCCGAGCATGGCTATTAATATTTAACTGCAACTCGGAGGTAGCCTGACTCAATGCAGCCTGCTGATTCTGTCGTTCGCGCCGCTCTTCAGCCAATTGCTCTTCAAGGCGCTGAATATCTGCCTGCTGACTTGCTAGGTTTTCCCGAACAAGCGGCGCCTTCTGTTGCAACTGGTAGAACCACCAACCTGCCACACCCAAGCTAGAAATAGCCAGTAACAAAAATAGCACCATCAATGACATCAAAACCGGCCGACCACCCGGTGACTTTTTCTCAGCCAATGGCTTTTTCTTAGTCACAGGTTTCTCCGGAGACGGTGTATTTTCCTTTGACGGGGCACTTTTCTTTAAGGGTTCTTTAGATTCTGATGTTGAAGCTTTACTCGGGCTAGCAACGGCTTCAGACTGAGGATCATCCTTATGCTGGGATACTGAAGAAAGCTTCTTCATTTCGCCCTCAGTGCTTTTCTTGTCTTCCGGGCTATCGCCGGCACTATTATTGTCACTACTTATATCGTTATTCACTGACTCAATTCCTGCAGCTGGCTACCAATGCCCCTAAACAATGTCCCTAAATTAGGGGCTCTTGTATGAGGGATCCCTAGTTAACTACTTATTTTCCTGAATACTAAATCAATACTCTGCTCATGCTACGCCACAAATCTGTCAAAACCATGCTACCCAGTTTAAGCCTCTCTTTCCATAGAGTGGACACAAGAACCTTGGTAGAAGAATTTCAATTATTCCGCGTTAATGCGAACTACTGTACCACCCTCGCAGGGCTGAAACCATGTCCTCAGGCAATGCTGACCCAGCACAAATGACGGCCTGAAAACCTGAATTCTTAGCGATATCAGCTACTCTTTCACTGGGTACCAATAAAGGTAGCTTCACCAAGGCGGACCGCTGACTTTCAGGGACAATCGCCAACAGATTCTTCAATAGCTCACCGCTATGAACAATCACCAAATCAAGCGCCCCCGCAGCCAACAACTCAATAATCTGACCAGAAAATTCGGTGGTTGGCTCACGACGGTAAAGTTCACATTCGCTGACACTGGCTCCGCGCTGAATCAAAGTATCCACTAAGAGAGCTCGCCCCCCTTCCCCTGAAAAAATCAGTGCTTTTTCACCGGCAATATTATTCAAGGATGGCAGCGAAAGCAGCCCTTCACTGTTAAATGCTTGCTCCGGTACCTCAGCGTCAATCCCCTGCGCTCCCAATAAGGCTGCCGTGCTTTTACCCACCGCGTAATAGCGAAGATTCTGGGGCAAGCTCTCAGGCAGTACAGACCAATGGCGAGCCAGCCACTCTGTACCCAGATGAGCCGCTGTCCTGCTAATGAAGATAGCTATCTGGTACTGATCAATATTAAGAATGTGGGATTTAATCTGATTTGTTTCAGGCACCTCTACCAGAGGCGTAATTAACATCACAGGGTAGCGGTATAACGTTGCTCCTGCCTCTACTAGCTTACGAGCAAAAAGGTCATCGCTCTGCTCTGGTCGCACCTGTAATGCACGCAGCCCTTTCAACTCCGTCACAGATCAACTCTCTCCATAGACATCTTTAAGAATTTCACCGGCACCCTGTTCCAGAAGTTGTTTCGCAAGCGCCACACCCAAAGACTCAGGATCACTGACATCACCCAGTAGATCATCCCTAATCACCTGTTTGCCGTCGGGAGAACCTACCAGGCCTCTCAGCCAGATTTCAT
Source organism: Porticoccus sp. (assembly GCA_036960905.1). Classification (GTDB taxonomy): domain Bacteria; phylum Pseudomonadota; class Gammaproteobacteria; order Pseudomonadales; family Porticoccaceae; genus Porticoccus. Next base: position 11,067 of record JBALWM010000025.1, on the reverse strand, counting down.
TCTCATTTTGATGGATGGCATAACAGGCAATGGGCACTTGGCAACCACCCTGCAAATGGCGATTCATTGCCCGCTCTGCTAGTACACACTGTGCTGTCCGTAGATGATGCAAAGGTGCAAGTAGTGATCTCACTCGTGCATCATCCAGGCGACATTCAATGCCTACAGCACCTTGCCCACCTGCAGGCAAGGATTGTTCCGGTGCAATTCTCTGACGAATACGATCCACCATTCCAAGCCTGACCAAACCAGCAGTCGCAAGAATAATGGCGTCATATTCTCCTTTGTCGAGCTTGGCCAACCGGGTGTTCACATTGCCCCTCAGTTCAAGGATCTCAAGTGAGGGAAAACGTTCTCTAAGCTGGGTTTGCCGACGCAGACTTGATGTACCAACACGACTTCCTGCTGGCAAATTCTCCAATCGCTCAAATTGATTAGAGACAAAGGCATCCGTAGGATCTTCTCGCTCACAAATCACCGTGAGTCCCAGCCCCTCTGGAAACTCCATGGGCACATCCTTCATGGAATGCACGGCAATATCTGCATGCCCTTCCAACAAAGCCACTTCCAGCTCTTTGACGAACAACCCCTTGCCACCCACCTTAGCCAATGGCGTATCAAGAATTTTGTCACCCCTAGTGGTAAAACCAACCAGCTCTACGATCAACTCTGGGTGAAGCTGCTGAAGGTGCGCTTTGACATATTCCGCCTGCCAAAGAGCCAGCGGACTTTTTCGGGTTGCAATACGAAGTGGAGGAGTAACCATGAAAGATAATTGCCAACTTTAATAAAGGAGGGATCATAGCAGATTGATGCTATGACACCCATGCTGGCTCAGCAGTGTCGTGGATCAAAAAACAGGAAGGCTGGAACGTTGGCGAGTAATAAAACGTCTACATCTGTTCCAACAACTTGCGCAATGGAGATACATGACGCCGACTAACCTGTGGACGGATATCCAAGCCCTGTAATCGCACGAAATACTGCCCATCCACATTACGATCCAGTCCCTCGATATGAGGTATAGAGACTAAGGCATTGCGGTGAACTCGGACAAAACGGCCATCAAATTCACTTTCCAAATCTTTCAGGGCTTCATCCAACAACGCCTCACCCTCTGAATGGTAGGCGGTAACATATTTGTGATCAGCCTGAAAAAGGCGGATATCTGCGATAGCAACCAGATCAATACCCCGGCGATTCTTCGTTGCAATATGGCTTCGGCCATCCGTATGAAAGACGGGGGATTCCTGTAGTTCAGTCAGCTGGGCTTTATTGATGCGTTTGGTACGCAAAACCGCATGCTCTAAGTCAACCTGCTTGATCGGCTTCAGGAGATACCCAATTGCCTGCGAAGAAAAAGCCTCCACCGCATAGTCATCGTAAGCGGTACAAAAAATAACTGCCGGTGGCGGTTCTATTTCCGCTAGGTACTGGGCAGCAGCCAAACCATCCATTCCCGGCATACGCACATCCATAAACACCAGGTCAGGACTAAGTTCTTCAGCCGCAGAAAGAGCCTGCTCTCCACTCCCAGCCTCACCAACCACTCGACACTCACTTATAGATGACAGCATTCGCTTGAGTCTGTCACGCGCCAAAGGCTCATCATCAACAATCAGTATTTTCATCGCCTCACCCTACCATCCTATGGGGTAGCTAATGCGGGTAATATAACAACTTTCACTTGGCTCCGCAGTGACCTTGGCACTAGGGCCAAAATGGGCAATCAGACGCTGACGGACATTATGCAATGCCATCTTATTGCCCCTGTGCTGTTGTAGTGCCCGGCGCAAAGGGTTGGAGACGACGATTTCTATTCGGTCGTTAATTCTCTTCACCGAAATAAATATCTCGCCGCCTTCCTGCAACAATTGAATACCGTGGTAAATCGCATTCTCTAGAACTGGTTGTAGCGTCAAGCAGGGAATATGTACCCCCTCACCATAGTCGCCAATTTCCCACTTGGCTGACAATCGATCGCCCAAGCGCAGTTTTTCTAGCGACATATAACGTCGGCACAACGATAACTCTTCACGCAGAGGTACCAGTGTTTGTGAATCAGTCAGTGCATAGCGGAAAAGGTCGGACATATCCTCCACCACCCGCTCCGCTTTCTCCGGGTCAGAACCAATCAAGCTGGCAATCATATTCATACTATTAAACAGAAAGTGAGGCCGAATACGTGACTGCAATGCCTGAATTCTAGCTTCCAGTTCTGCTTTCTGGCGCACCCTCAACTGTTGCTGTAAATATAGATAACGCAACAGAATGCCAGCCGGAATTGCGGCTAACAGTAAATACTCAAAAACATTCCAAACATTATATTCGCGATTAACCAAGGGGGCCGAATACCACCACATCACCGCTTCAGATGTCGCACCACAAAATAGCGTCACCAGCAATATCAGGAAGAATGAAATAAACGCCGCGCCCACATGATGCATACCTGAGAGCAACCGGTTGGCAAAACACAATACAACGGCGCTGAGCAGTGCAATCCACAACGACAGTAGCGATACTTTGGCCAGCTTCACCCAGTCAAAATGTTGCAGCCCGCTATCGGCCACTGTAATCAGTAATGCCAATAATTCAGAAATAACCACCACTGCCAGCAGTCCTTGCCCACGGCAAAGGTCTGGCAAAAAAGAATCACCTTCACTGCCAAACAAGTGTGCCGGTTTTGGTTTACCAAACGTCCAATTAAAAACCATCCCTTATAATCCCCAACTCATCCTTATGCATACGCGAAGCTTCACGCTTTGTTATAATCCCGCCTTATCCATCACACTGGCGACCCCAATGTATCGTCAGCACACAGATAAAGAGCTAGTTTACCCATGAGTGATCCAAAAGACACCAACCAAGCCTGGGGTGGCCGCTTCAGTGAACCAACCGATGCTTTTGTAGCCAGATTTACTGCTTCCGTCAATTTTGATCGACGGTTAGCCCGCCATGATATTCAAGGATCGATCGCCCATGCCACCATGTTGACCAAGGTGGGCGTTCTCACCGATGGTGAGCTGCACAGCATCCAAGCTGGGCTGAGCGAAATACTCACAGAAATTGAAGATGGTACTTTTGAGTGGTCCATTGCACTGGAAGATGTCCACATGAATGTGGAGGCAGCGCTCACCGCTAAAGTCGGTATTACAGGTAAAAAATTACACACGGGGCGCTCACGTAATGATCAGGTAGCCACTGATATTCGCCTGTGGCTGCGAGATGAGATTGACGCCATCAGCACCGAACTCGTTCGGCTACAGCAAGGTATTCTGGACTTGGCCGAGCGGGAAGCAGAGACCATCATGCCGGGCTTCACCCATCTTCAAACGGCACAACCTGTCACCTTTGGTCATCATTTACTGGCTTGGTTTGAAATGCTGGTAAGAGACTACAGCCGACTACTAGACTGCCGCAAGCGACTTAATCAATCTCCACTGGGCGCTGCTGCACTGGCAGGCACCACCTACCCCATTGATCGGCAAATGACCGCAGAACTATTGGGCTTTGACGGGCCAACCCGCAACTCCCTCGACTCCGTGAGTGATCGTGACTTCGCCATCGAATTTTGCGCCTTTGCCAGTATGCTGATGACCCATTTATCACGTGCCTCGGAAGAACTGGTGCTCTGGACCTCAGCGCAATTCAACTTTATCGACCTACCAGACCGTTTCTGCACCGGCTCCTCCATCATGCCGCAGAAGAAAAATCCCGATGTACCAGAACTGGTGCGTGGCAAAACAGGTCGAGTTAATGGTCATCTCATCGCCCTGCTGACACTGATGAAGTCCCAGCCACTGGCCTACAACAAAGACAACCAAGAAGATAAAGAGCCTCTGTTTGATGCCGTGGATACGGTGAAAGATTGCCTCCGCGCTTTTGCCGATATGATCCCCGCCATACAAGCCAAAAAAGACAGCATGTCTGAAGCAGCCCGCCGTGGTTTTTCCACCGCCACCGACCTTGCTGATTATTTGGTGCGCAAAGGAATCCCCTTCCGCGACTCACATGAAATTGTCGGCAAATCGGTGGCCTATGGCCTAGCTGAAAATAAAGACCTGTCTGAAATGACTCTGGAAGAACTACAGCAATTTTCTGACGTAATAGAAAACGATGTCTTTGACGTGCTTACGCTGGAAGGCTCAGTAGCCGCCAGAGATCATATTGGTGGCACTGCGCCAAATCAGGTGAGAGCCGCGGTAAAGGCAGCCCGAGCAGCTCTGGGTGAATAGCCAATGAAACACCTAATACGTCTGATGGCATTGTTTACACCTCTACTGCTAGCTGCTGCGCCCATAGCGGCCACTCCTATCAACGTCGCAGAAAACTGTAACGAATGGGCTGAAGCTCGTCAGCAGAATACTGCCGAACCAACCATCTATTGGCTTCAAGGCTTTGTGGCCGCCTACGACCAATACGAATACACCGGTAAAGACCCCAAAGGCGTGATGGGCAAAGCCGAAGGAAATGATCTTGCAACGTGGCTGGATGACTACTGCCAAAAAAACAGCCAAAGCAATCCACAGGAGGCTATTGAATCACTGATTGAAGAGAGAAAACCGGCACAGAAAGCCTGCCCGGTAAGACGCTCGGGTGGACGCCCCTGCCCTCGGGAAAAGGAAGAGAAAATTCCTGAAATCGGGGATTAATGGCAATTAAAGAACGGACTTATCAAAAATAGATTAGTCCCCTTTTTACTCTATTCAGAAAACTTTTTATTTCAACTTTCGTAGTTTGCATCATCAGGTGTTTGAAATACCAGATGTTGCCTGCCTGGCCCTAACAATTCATCACCAGCACCTTCCGAGCTAAAACCCAGCTCAAAAACTAAACACCACACCTCCCTCACCCTGCTCCTCACACACACGCCTCAACAACTGCTGCAATGTTTCACCGGTAGTGGTACATGCCCAACTATTTCCACTGAGATTAAAATAATACCCACCAGACTTCGCCGCCACCCAAATCTGGGCCATAGCGGGCTGCCGAGAGACAATCACCTTGGAGCCATTGGCCTCAATGGTCAGGGTCATCACCCCTGCGGTATTTTCGTAGTCAATATCAGCGCCGCTGTCATCAATTGACTCCTCAATAGAGAGCATTAGTTCATCGGCCAGCTGATTAAATTCGGTTTCATTCATGGTTATGAGATCACATTGGTACATTTAAGGTTCGTGTGGAGTATAGGCGATTGAGTGTTGTGGGTGTCAGCCGGTATACTCGCTGACATCTCAAGAATCAGAACACAGGTTTTTTTTCATGCAACGATTTTTAGCATTGGTGCTGCTATTGGCAGCATCCACGATTGGTCTGGCCGGTTGCGGTAACAAGGGTCCTCTTTACCTTCCACCTCCACCTGTACAGGAAATAAGCGCACCTACAGAAGTGCCTGAGGAAACAGCTGCAGAGACTGTCGAACCTGATGACAGCTCTGAAGACTCCCCGGAGGACATGGAAGCCGCTGAAGAGCCCGAAGCAGCCGAAGCAGCCGAAGCAGATTAAAGACAGACCATGACACATTATTCCAACCGCAACGGCGAGCTATTTGCTGAAGATGTCGCACTGGCCACCATAGCGGAACGTTATGGCACCCCCACGTACGTCTACAGCCGTGCCGCTCTGACAGAGCATTTTCTCGCCTACGAAAATGCCTTGGCAGATTGCGCCCACTTGGTTTGCTATGCCGTAAAAGCTAACTCCAATATTGCCGTACTCAATGTACTGGCAAAACTAGGGGCAGGGTTCGACATCGTCTCTGTGGGCGAGCTGGAACGTGTTCTCGCGGCAGGTGGTGATCCGAAAAAAATCATCTTCTCCGGCGTTGGCAAACAACCGGTCGAAATGGAACGTGCCCTCGACGTAGGTATCCATTGTTTTAATGTGGAGTCTGAAGCAGAGCTTGATGTGCTCAATAGAGTTGCTCGCGCCTGTGGAAAAATAGCTGATATCTCCTTGCGGGTGAACCCGGATGTGGATGCCAATACCCACCCTTATATCTCCACGGGATTGCGAGACAACAAGTTTGGCATCGATATCCACAAAGCCCATGAAGTCTACCTTCGTGCCAACGGGATGGATTATCTCAATATTGTTGGTGTGGACTGTCATATTGGATCACAGCTCACTGAAACAGCCCCCTTTATTGATGCTCTGGAGCGTGTTCTGTCACTGGTGGACCAACTGGAGCAGGATGGTATTACTCTGGAGCACCTAGATTTGGGGGGCGGTCTTGGTGTCTGTTACAAAGATGAACAGCCACCTCACCCGGCAGACTATATTGCAGAGCTTCGCCAGCACTTGGGCAACCGTGACCTGACATTGATTCTGGAACCGGGTCGATCCATAGCGGCCAATGCTGGAGTGTTGCTCACCCGTGTTGAATACCTGAAACCCGGTTCTGAAAAGAATTTTGCCATTGTTGATGTGGCCATGAACGACATGATTCGCCCTGCGTTATATCAGGCCTGGCTAACCATTGACCCCGTCGCTCCAAGAACAGGGGTAAGCTCGACGTGGGATATCGTCGGCCCCGTCTGTGAAACCGGTGATTTTTTAGGCAAAGATCGAGAACTGGTTATTGCTCAGGGTGACCTGCTCTGTATTGGCTCATCCGGCGCCTATGGCTTTACCATGAGCTCCAACTACAACAGTAGAGGCCGAGCCGCAGAAATTATGGTCGATGGCGACATTGCCCACGAAGTCCGCCAACGGGAAACGGTTGAGGATTTAATGCGTGGGGAAATGCTCTTACCTGATTAAAAAAACGGCCTTACCTAATTAAAAATGATAAGAACCCAATGCTAGTAAAGTTCACCAAAATGCACGGCCTGGGCAATGACTTTGTTGTTATTGATGCAGTAACCCAAGCAGTGGCCCTCACCCCGGAACAAGCCCGCAAGTTGGGCGACCGGCGTTTTGGTGTGGGCTGTGATCAAATTTTGGTGGTAGAGCCACCCACCCGACCTGACGTGGACTTCCGTTACCGGATTTTCAATCAGGATGGCAGTGAGGTGGAACAGTGCGGCAACGGTGCCCGCTGCTTTGCCAAGTTTGTTCGGGATCGCCGCCTGACGGGTAAAAGTACTATTCGTGTTGAAACAGCCAGTGGCATTATTGAGCTTCGGGTTCGCCGCGACAACCTGATAGAAGTGAATATGGGTGTACCTGTTCTTGAACCGGCACAGATTCCTTTTACGACTGGCGCAAAAGCCAATAGTTATCCAATCGAAGTTAATGATGAGCAATTGATGATCGGTGCTGTCTCCATGGGTAATCCCCATGCGGTATTACAGGTCACCGATATCGATACCGCTCCAGTGGCCACCTTGGGGGCTCTTCTGGAAAATCACCCCAGCTTTCCCCAGCGAGTCAATGCCGGGTTTATGCAGGTGGTCAGTGCCAACGAAATTAACTTGCGAGTCTACGAACGCGGTGCTGGGGAAACCCTAGCTTGCGGCACGGGGGCTTGTGCGGCGGTGGTGGCAGGTAGATTACAAGACCTGTTAGACTCTTCCGTGACCGTTAACCTCCCCGGTGGGAGTCTGACAATCGATTGGCCCGGTGAGGGACAATCGGTCATCATGACCGGGCCTGCTACAACAGTATTTCATGGGCGAATAAAAATATGACCACAGATAACAATAACCCTGTCGATGCTCTTGCCAATACTCTGGGTGACACTCTTATCGAGGCCGCCGACAACACTACCGGTGATAATGCTGATAGCGAGTTATCTTCTGAGCAGATTAAAGCCTACCTACAAACCCACCCGAATTTTTTTGAAAACCACCCCGACCTTCTGGAACTGATCAGCTTACCCCACGAAAGTGGCACCGCCGTATCATTGGTCGAACGCCAAATTTCTGTATTAAGAGAGCGTAACCTGGAAATGCGTCAACGGATTAGCGGCATGTTAGAAGCGGCTAAAACCAACGATAAACTATTTGATAAAACCAAGCGCCTAGTGCTGGCTCTCCTTGATACCAAGGATCTCCCTTCTATTGTCGATACGCTGTCTGAAAGTCTCAGCAACGATTTTCAAGTGGAATTTCACAGTTTGACCCTATTTGGCGACCCACAATCCATCCCTGCATGTAATGCCAAAATAGTTAGCCAGGATCAAGCCAGCAGCCGGGTTGGTACGTTACTGCGAACCAATCGTGCAATCTGCGGTGTACTTGGTAGCGACGAACTGGGCTTTTTATTTGGCGAACAATCTGCCAAGGTGGGTTCTGTAGCCGCTGTGCCACTGTCTCATGGCTCAGCCTTCGGGCTTCTCGCTATCGGTCATTCTGACCCCAACTATTACCGCAGCAGCATGGGCACCCTATTCCTCACCTATATCGCCGAGGTATTGAACCGAATCATGCCCAATCTGCTACAAAAGTAGCTAGGTGCTAGCACATGAGCGCCTCGCTCATCGAACGACTCACACAATTCGAACAACACCTTCGCACTGAGCGAAGGCTGTCCAGCTACACGGTTCAAAGCTACAACCGCGACCTCAACAAACTGGCTGACTGGTGTAAGCAACAAAACATCCAACACCCAGACCAACTTGACCCACAACATATTCGCCAGTGTATGGCATCGCTTCACCGAGCTGGGCTCGGGGGCCGCAGCCTTCAGCGTTGGCTCTCTTCTCTGCGCACATTTTTTAACTACGGCTTAAAACATCGTTGGGTAAAATCTAACCCAGCCAATGGCATTGCCGCACCGAAGTCTCCCAAGAAACTGCCAAAAACGCTGGATGTAGATCAGGTCAGTCAATTTGTATCCTTATCTGGCAACAGCTGGATCGACTGTCGCGACCACGCCATGATAGAGCTTCTCTACTCCTCCGGGTTAAGACTCTCTGAGCTGGTGGGGTTAAACCTCACCGATATTGATCTCAGAGACGCCATCATGATCGTCACGGGCAAAGGCAATAAAACTAGGCAATTGCCGGTAGGACGACATGCAATTGATGCTCTCAAAACTTGGCTAAAGAGTCGCCGTGAAGTCGCCAGCACCGATCAAACTGCACTATTTTTAAGCCAGCGGGGCAACCGTATATCACCGAGAACTATTCAGGATCGCCTCAAACAGATTAGCCTCAAACAGGGCATGCCCGGAAAGGTGCACCCACATATGTTGCGCCATTCTTTTGCCAGCCATCTATTGGAATCAAGTGGTGATCTGCGAGCTGTTCAAGAGTTATTGGGACACGCCAATATTTCTACGACACAGATCTATACCCATCTGGATTTTCAGCACCTAGCCAAGGTCTATGACAAGGCGCACCCTCGCGCCCAAAAAAAGAAAGATGATTAATTCAAAACTAACTAAACTTTTTCGCTCATCAAGGCTCTAACATTTTCATCATCACCAATACATGGAGTTTGCCCCGTGCATAAGCTGTTAATCCTACCGCTACTACTTCTCACACTAACCTGCCAAGCACATGACGATCCGAATAGACGACTAATTTCAACCAATGGTTATGGCGAAGTGAAAGTGAAACCAGATATAGCCATCGTCAACCTCAGCGTGCGTGCAATCCATAAATCTGGCAAGGCCGCAAAGCAGGATGTAGATGACCGGGTAAACAACTTTCTTGATGTACTTAAGAACATGAAAATTAAGCCTGAGGATATTATTGCTTCATCCATCCGGCTCAACCCACGATATGAACACCATAGTGGCACTCGGCGTTTTACCGGCTATGAAGCAATGCGAACACTCTCCGTCACACTACACGACATGGGACAGCTCACCGGCGTGATGGATCAGGCGCTCGAACAGCGTCTGGAAGGTATCGACAACATCCGCTACGACAATAGCCAGATGGATACCCATATTCAATCTGCTCATCAACTGGCTATTTCAGACTCAAAAGCCAAGGCAGCAGCACTGGCCAAAGCCTATGGTGCAGAGCTGGGGCCAATCATTCGCATCGACTACCACCGCAACACCCCGGTTTATCGAGGTATGGCAAAGGACTCACCCATGGAAGCGGCCCAAATGATGCGGGCTGCCCCATCACGCCCAGGTACTTATATGCCAGATCAAATCACCTACACCGATAACATTCAGGTTCAGTTTGACTTGATCATTAACCCTTAATTAGAGAGACAATCCCTCGATAAAGAGACAATCCATGAGCGACCTATCTGCGATTCAACTAACCAAGCAGCGCAGCCAACAACCAAAGGTTGGTATCAGTGCCTGCTTGGTGGGCGATAACGTGCGCTACGACGGTGGAGACAAATACCACCAATTGATCAATAAGGAATTATCTCCCTGGCTGGATTTACAGTTGATATGCCCAGAGGTTGAAGCGGGGCTGGGCATACCGCGCCCGCCCATTCACCTAGTGGAAGACCAGGGGAAAACCCGGGCCCTCGGTGTAGAACACCATGATCTTGATGTTACTGATACATTAGAGACTACTGCTAAACAGCTCACTCAATCCCAGTGTCAGGATTTATGTGCTTATATTGTGAAGTCGCGTTCACCCAGTTGTGGTGCAGGCTCCGCCCCTAGCTATGACATAACGAGCAAGCAGACAGGGCGTGGTGATGGTTTATTTGTTAGGGCACTCAAGACTGCTCACCCTAACATAATGGTGATTGAGGAAAGCAGTCTCAGTGATACCCAGAGGTGTAAAGAATTTTTGAAACAATGCTACCTGTTGAGTGAACGCTAGCCTTAAGCCGGCTTTAAACGCACATAAACAGGTCTGAACTAATACAAATTAAACCGCTTCGCTGCCAGTTTCACCAGTGCGGATACGGATTACCTCTTCCAGTGTGGTGATAAAGATTTTCCCATCACCAATTTTTCCTGTCTGGGCTGATTTAGTAATCGCTTCAACCACAGTGTCAACCTGGTCATCATCAACAGCAATTTCCAACTTAACCTTGGGCAGGAAATCCACCACATATTCTGCACCACGATAAAGTTCAGTGTGACCCTTCTGGCGGCCGAAACCTTTCACTTCAGAGACAGTGATGCCCTGCACACCTACATCGGCTAGCGCTTCTCGAACATCATCCAATTTGAAGGGTTTTACCACGGCTGTAA
>JBALWM010000175.1:0-2251 GCA_036960905.1 Porticoccus sp. | reverse complement strand
CATGCGTGACACTCGCCCCCTGTTATTGAACACAGACTTCCCTCCCTTGCAAAGAACAGCACTGACGACCTTACAGGTCAATTTGGGCTATCTCTGCAATCTCAGCTGTACCCATTGCCATGTAAATGCTGGCCCCACTCGTACGGAATTGATGGATATGGCGACCATAGAGCTAGTCCTTGAGGTCTTGAGAGAGAAGAATGTGAAGACGTTGGACCTTACCGGTGGCGCTCCAGAGATGAACCCTCATTTTCATTATCTGGTTTCAGAAGCCAGTAAACTGGGAGTTGAAGTCATTGATCGCTGTAATCTAACGATTTTGCTGGAGCCTGGATATCAGGATTTAGCCCAGTTTCTTGCTGACAACAATGTCACGGTGGTTGCATCACTTCCCTGTTACTCAGAAAAAAATGTCACGGAACAGAGAGGTAAGGGCGTTTTTCAGCAGAGTATTGATGCATTGCAAATGCTCAATAAGGTGGGTTATGGGATTGGTGAATCGCTGATATTGAATCTGGTATATAACCCTAATGGTGCTTTTTTGCCGCCGGATCAACAGCAATTGGAAGCTGAATATAAAGCACGACTCAGAGATGACTATGGAATTACTTTTAATCAGTTATTTACGATTACTAATATGCCGATTAGTCGTTTTGGCGCCGTACTTTTGGCAAAGAATGGGTACGATCAATATATGCAACTTCTGAAGGATAATTTTTTAGCATTGAATTTGGATACAGTGATGTGCCGGACTACCGTAAGTGTGGACTGGCTTGGTAACCTTTATGATTGTGATTTTAATCAGATGCTGGAAATACCGATGCCAGTGCCTGCGGCAGCTTCAGAATTAGATGAGATGATTACCTCAGACAGGCATCGTCACTTGCGGGACCTACTTACGATGGACGTTACAGGGCATTCCATTGTGATTGCTGACCATTGTTATGGTTGTACGGCCGGTCAGGGCAGTAGTTGTGGGGGTGCTCTAGAGTAATGGGGGATGTATTCCTAAGTATTATTATTCCTTCGCTTAACGAACAGTCAGAAATAGGTCTCTGTCTTGAGACGTTACAACCACTCCGTGACATAAGTATTCGGGGCATGGGTCTTGAGGTCATTGTTGCCGATGGGGGGAGTACAGACCATACCCGTGAATTGGCTGCAACCTTTGCTGATCAAGTGGTCAGTAGTGAGCGAGGTCGTGCACAGCAAATGAATGTTGGGGCGGAGTTTGCCCGTGGTGAATACTTGATGTTTCTACATGCTGATACCGCGCTGCCATCAGATTTTTCAGTGGCTTGGTTGGACGGTCTGGATTGGGGGTTTTTCCCGGTTAAGTTAAGTGGTTTAGCATGGCCGTTTAGGGTGATCGAGCGTGGGATGAATATACGATCAAAATTGTTCGGTATTGGCACTGGTGACCAAACACTGTTTGTTCGCCGTGCATTATTTGAATCTCTCAACGGTTTTGCCAATATCCCCTTGATGGAGGACGTTGAGTTTTGTCGTCGCCTGAAAAGGATTAGTCAGCCGTCATTTCAGCAAAGTGTAGTGACCACCTCGAGTCGTCGGTGGGAGAAAAAAGGCATTCTCCGGACTATTTTGCAGATGTGGCATCTACGCCTTGCCTACTTTTTAGGTATTTCTCCCCAACGTTTGGCTCGGCAGTACTACTCATAATGACGTCCTCGAAATCGCAGAGCCATATGACTGGGCTATCCAGAATGCCTGTACGGTATCCTGATAGTTGTTTGCTTCAATTTGCAAAAGCCCCCCTACAGGGACGTGTAAAAACACGGCTTCAGTCTGCATTGGGTGAAGCTGGGAGTCTGCAATTGCATTGCGCGCTGGTGGAGTATCAGTTCCGTGTTCATCAGGTGTCAGCAGTTTCAAATCTGGAATTATGGTGCAGTGCTGAGCATAATTTTTTTCATCAGTTGGTCGGGACTACAGGTGTTCTGCTAGTCGAACAACAAGGACGTGATCTTGGTGAGCGAATGGCCAATGCTTTTGCCGAGCGATTAGGGCAATTTAATCGGGTGATTATTATTGGTAGCGACTGCCCAGCCATTAATGGTGAGTATATTACGCAAGCGTTGGAGGCTCTTGATGATGTCCCTGCAGTATTAGGTCCGGCCAAGGATGGAGGGTATGTGTTGATAGGCTTAAATTGTTTAAATCCGGCGCTGTTTTCTGATATTCCGTGGGGGTCTGGAGAGGTGATGGCTAAGACCCGAGATAGACTGAGCAG
>JBALWM010000174.1:0-2303 GCA_036960905.1 Porticoccus sp. | reverse complement strand
GTGTTGCTCGCACGCTGCTGGACTTGTGCAACGAACCCGATGCAATGACCCACCCAGATGGCATGCAAATCAAGATTACCCGACAAGAAATTGGACGTATTGTTGGTTGCTCTCGAGAAATGGTCGGGCGCGTCCTCAAAACACTGGAAGAACAGGAGCTGGTCACCGCAAAAGGAAAAACCATGGTGGTGTTCGGAACTAGGTAATCAGAGATCATTAGCATTAATGAAACTCGACAAATAACACCACTAAAAAAGGCCTCTATTGAGGCCTTTTTTTATGCAGCAGATGCAAACCCTTCTTTTAGGATCAGTTAAACATCTCCACCAGTTTCAGCCCAGGCTCATCAGCACGCATAAATGTCTCACCTACCAGGAACGTATTCACATTATGGCCTCTCATAGCAGCCACATCATCAATGGTGAGAATGCCACTTTCAGTGACAACAATTCTATCTTCCGGAATCTTACTTAGTAGACTAAAGGTCGTATCCAATGTGGTATCAAAAGTGTGCAAGTCACGGTTATTAATGCCTATCATCCGATTATCAAGCAGTAGTGCCCGATCTAATTCATCTTCATTGTGCACTTCGATTAATACATCGATGCCCAAGCCTATAGCCACACCATGCAACTCTTCCATCTGAGTCTGAGTCAATGCTGCAACGATCAACAGAATACAATCTGCGCCCAACACATAGGATTCATAAATCTGATAGAGGTCAACCACAAAGTCCTTACGCAATACTGGTAAGCGAGTCGCACCCCTCGCCATTTTCAGGTACTCATCTGCACCCTGAAAAAAATCACGATCTGTCAGTACCGACAAACAAGCTGCACCGCCCTTCTCATAACTCTGTGCAATACTCACTGGATCAAAATCTTGACGAATGACACCTTTGCTTGGCGAGGCCTTTTTAACCTCAGCAATCACCGCAGCCATGCCCTGCTCAATCTTTGCGGCTATTGCATCGGTAAACCCACGGATATCACGTCCTTCCTGACATTGATCCTGTAGCTGGCTCAATGAAATGTTCGCACTTCGCTCTGCCACTTCTTCAGCTTTTCGAGCAAGGATTTTCTTTAAAATAGTAGGGGTGTTCAATGCTGTATTCATAACGACTATTCGGTTTCTTTTAAACAATGGGTAAAGGCAGCAAGGTCACTAATTTTGGCTTTAGCCAAGCCGCTACCAATAGCATCCTGAGCCAAGCTGACCCCCTCCGCCAAATCATCGGCAACACCTGCAGCATAGAGTGCCGCTCCGGCATTTAGCGCGACCATATCAGAGGCTGAACTAGCACCAGCCCCCTTCGATAATGCCTGATTAATCATATCCAGACTTTCTTTTGCATCGGCAACCTTCAAATCCTTGAGGGTACCTCGGGTGATACCAAAATCCTCTGGCATCACAGAGTATTCAGAAATACTACCGTCTTTCAGTTCCGCTACCCAGGTTTCAGCGGCAACACTGATCTCATCCAGGCCATCAGTAGAGTGAACCACCAGAACATGCTCACCACCCAGCTGTTTCATTACCTCAGCCACAGGGCGTACCCACTGTCGGTCAAACACGCCCAACAGCATGTTCGGCACTTTCGCCGGATTGGTTAATGGTCCCAACAAATTAAACACCGTGCGTACACCCAACTCTTTACGTGGGCCAATAGCGTGCTTCATGGCACTGTGGTGGTTGACTGCAAACATAAAGCCCAAGCCCACCTCTTCCACACAGAGCGCCACCTGTTCCGATGTTAAATTCAGTTTAACTCCGGCACATTCCAGCAAGTCGGCACTTCCGCTTTTGCTACTCACAGAGCGGTTACCGTGTTTTGCCACACTGGCACCTGCGGCCGCAGCCACAAAAGAACTGGCCGTTGAGACGTTAAAAATACCCGATCTATCACCCCCGGTGCCCACAATATCAACCAGATACTCACCAGAGACTGACACAGATGTAGCCAACTCGCGCATCACCTGAGCGGCACCGGTAATTTCGGCCACGGTTTCACCTTTCATGCGTAGCGCCACCAGAAAGGCACCGATTTGGGCATCAGTAGCATTGCCCGTCATGATTTGAGTCATGACATCACGCATCTCTGTCGTTTCAAGGTTCTGCTTTTCCAGAAGCTGGGCAACTGCCTGTTGAATATCCATGGTCACCCTTTAGCTCTTTAAAAAGTTTTCGAGCATATCGTGCCCGTTCTCAGTAAGGATCGACTCTGGGTGAAACTGAACACCTTCCACTGCTAATTCGCGGTGGCGAAAACCCATGATTTCATCCATCTCACCTGTTTCAGTTTG
>JBALWM010000173.1:0-2328 GCA_036960905.1 Porticoccus sp. | reverse complement strand
CGCACGCCCTCATTAATCATATCGGTGACACTCATATCACCTTGCCACTGCACATTCATGCCAACTTTCACAAAGACATTGATGATGCCGGTATCCTGACACAGAGGACGATGTCCTATGGCACACATCCGAGAATTAATCAGTATTTGTGCCATCGCATCCTTGGCAGCCTTGGACTCCTCCCGCTCATAGGCTTCATGTACAGCCTTTATAAAATCCACAGGATGGTAATAGGAGATAAATTGCAGCGCATCGGCAACGCTATCAATCAAATCATCTTGTTGAATTACAGTCATTTATTCTCTCCGCGGTAAAACTCTATGTATTACTAAACTCGTTACTGGGTCGCCTGGGTTGCACCCAGCTGTTGTTTAATTTGCTGAATATCGCGATTAACCTGGCGGCGGTATGCATCAATCGCATTAATCGCCTCCTCATTACCGGCGACGCGGGTCTTCAAATCCAACTGAGAAGCCTTCAGACTTTGCTTAAGACTGTTGAGCTGATCGACCAAATCCTGAGATTGATTCACCATATCATTTACTTCTAGCTTCGCTGCTAATGAAGCACTGGCCATGCTATCCACTGACTTACCAGTCTTGGTCAATTTAGCTGTCAGGTTAGCCACTTCCTTCTTACGCGCCGCCCTGGAGGCTTCCAGGCTTTTTATGGCTTTTTCCTGTGCCTCTATTTTCTTGCGGTTTCGATCATTAGACACACCCCACAACTTCTTAATTTCGGACCAGTGCTTATCCAGTGTTTCGTCATGACCCTTAATTTTTATACCGAGCGCAGCTCCTGACTGGTTGAGAGATTCATCTGTGGAGACAATTTTGGACTCCAAATCATCAAATCGACTTTGTAACAAGGCAAGGTGCTCGGTTTCCTGTACAAAGAAATAACCCAACCCGCCCAAGCCAAGCAACAATATCACCACCAGTACTTTCCAAAACCCACCAATGGCCCCTCCTGATCGAGGCGGCACATCAGAGGTAGCTCTCTTTCGACCTTTGGCTGTTTGGCCACCTCGGCCTTCACCCCGACCAATACGCTCGTCGCTTTCAGGTACTATCGGATCAAGCCTATTAAAATCCTTATCAGTCATGGTGAGTCAAGCCTTTAGTTAAGAATAGTCTTTTCAATTTTTGCAGGAAGATCGTGTTTAGTGTTTGAGATCAGGTCAAATATTATACGCCATAGACGTAAAAAAACCGGCCCAAGGGCCGGTTTTTTTACGCTTTGCTTGTAACTACAGGAGGCACAAAGCCCCAACTAATACAGCAGTCAAGACTAAACTAGAGACAATCACACCTTTTACGGTTGTCATCGGCCCTTGTTTACCAAACAGAGCATTTGCTTCCAATATCAGAACAATAGCAACGGCTGCATATAATCCCATGCCGCCACCATTAGCAGAGATCAAATGATCTGCACTGTAACCTAGGTGCGGAGAAGCCAGCATGCAGAAAGCCATTGGCGCAGAGAACAAAGTATTGGTACGAGAGGCCAGCAATGCTTTAGCACCGGCAGCAGGACCATCACCGTCCTTCATGCCCAGAGCAATTTGCTGCGCAGGCCAGATAACCAACCACACGTTCAGGAACATCAGGGTACCCAAAAGTGCACCCACTTCGATGTAATCATTCATCACCTTCTGCCCGCTGACACCCATTAGCAGGACAACACCAGTGATAAAAGTAAACATGGCGCCCCAGCGGAACCACCACAATGCGCTTGGCGCCAGTTTAGCCTTGGCATCAGCCAAACCTTCAGGACTTGCCTGTTTAAAGTAGCCTCCTTGTATAAAGTTGAAATAGTACAAAATGCCGATCCAGGTAATCCCGAACAGCAAGTGCCCCCAACGGACTAAAAAATTAATGAAATCAAGTGACATAGTTATCTCCTTAGCAGCGAGATGTTATTTTTGTAATAGTTAAGTTGTTGTGACCAATTTAGCCTTCAGGGCCTATGCAAGTCCTTTGCAGGCAAAACACCTTATAACCTTCTAAAGCAAAGGGTTTTAGACATTCCTGTTGGTAAGTGATTCTGTCACAAACCAGCCACAAATAAAAAGCCCCGAATAATCGGGGCTTTTTATGGCACTGGTAAAATGGGCTGTTACATCATTCCGCCCATACCACCCATACCACCCATACCACCCATATCAGGCATTGCAGCACCGCCACCTTCAGCAGGCGATTCAGCTACCATAGCCTCAGTAGTAATCATCAGTCCAGCAATAGACCCCGCTGCCTGGAGGGCTGTACGGGTCACTTTAGCTGGATCAAGAATACCCATGGCAATCATGTCACCATATTCACCGGTACC
>JBALWM010000024.1:4308-18253 GCA_036960905.1 Porticoccus sp. | reverse complement strand
TACTGGTACTGGTCTGGGGACGGTCCTCCACCTTAAGCATGATTGCTTTACTGTCCACTCCTTTGAAGCTCAGTGAGGGGATTTGCAGTTTCCCTGTTTTTCTGGGTAACAATTGCAGGCGCCATTCGGTGTAGGAGGTCGAATTTCCATTCATGATGGAAAATTTATTTTTCTGCTGCTGGGATAACACCTCAAAGTCATCATTGAGTGGTGTGAAGTCAGGGTCGCTTGTGGTTTGCCCATCATACTGAACGAGAAGCTCCAGTGTTTCCCCTTTGCCAAGCTGGCTGCGATCTACCGAGGCCGTTAAGGTGTCAGCCAGTGCCACAGTGCTAGTCAGCCAAAAAAGAGTCGCCAAGAGGAGACGTATCGCGGTGTTGTAGGTGGTTATCATGAATTATTTACCATCGTTCTTCATCATGGTCAGAGGCCGTATTGATGCCTCGACGCTGTTCATATTTGCGCTTTTTGGACTCGTAGCGGAATTTTTCACGCAACAGGCCGCCGGGATCATCAGGGATACGCCGTAGCCATTGTTCCATGGCTTGTTTTTCCTCATCAGTCATCTGTTGAGATTCTGCATTTGTCGGTTTGCCTTGATCAGAGGATTGCTCTTCATCACCCGTTTGCTGGGGTTCTCCCTGCTGATTTTTATCTTGTTCTGACGGGCTATCCGTTGATTGCTCATCCTGATTTTGTGATTCATCAGTACTGGGTTGTTGTTGCTCATTATTATCTTGACTGCCGTCTTGTTCGCTGTCTTGACTGTTTTCTTGATTATCTTTGGATTGCTTGCCCTCTGATGGATTACTATCAGCGTCTGAAGATTGATCCTGCTGCCCATTATTTTGTGAATCATCTTGTTGCTGGTCATCATTTTTTTGATTGTCGTTCTGCTGATCCTTTTGATCTTGAGACGAGTCATTATTTTGAGAATTTTGTTCTGAGTCTTGTTGCTGTTGAAGCAATTGCTCCACTAAGGCTTTATTGTACTGAGCATCATCATCTTCCGGTGAGAGTGATAGCGCCTGTTTATAACTTTCAATGGCTTCTTCAAGTTTACCGGCTTTTGCCAGTGCATTACCCCGGTTGTAATGCCCGTCTACTGAGTGGTTGTTATAGAGCTGTTCTGCTGTTTCAAAGTCATTATTGCGATAGGCGGCTGATGCTTTCCATTGAGGGGCGTTAAAACGTTCCTGAGCTGTTTCTGTATCACCTTTTGATAATGCGTTAGCCGCTTGTTGATCAGGGGTCGACCAGAGATCCTCCCAGCCAAAAGCGTAAGACGTCTGTGGTGTGTAGAGGAGCGGAGCGAGCAATATGCAGGCTAACAGACCACGTCGAAAGGCGAGTAATAGGATGAATAATAAGGGCAGCACAGCCCAGTAACCTTGGTCTTTCCAAGTATCAAAGGTACGCTCTAATTGTTTTCCTGGTGCACCCGGTTCGATACTAAAGCCCTCGGAGAGGTGTTCGATATCCGTATCATCCGCGGTGAGATTGCTATAGCGGCCTCCGTGACGACGGGTCAGTTTTTTAAGGCTGGCAATATCCAAGCGCGAGATGACAATGCTGCCGTTGCTGTCTTTGGCAAAGCCTTGGTTGCCGAGTGGAATTGGCGCGCCATCCTCGGTGCCGACACCTAAAATAGAGAGTCGGAAATCGCCCATATTGCGTATGGTTTCACTGAGGGTATCACGAGCGGTTAGAGGGACATCATCAGTGAGCAGTAGTAAATCCCCTTGAGTTAGCCCTGCGTTAAACATCAGTTCAATAGATTGCTCTACGGCTGCTTCTACATTACTGCCTCGACTGGGCATGATGTTGGGGTCCAGTGCGGGAATCAGTGCGGCCACGGTGTCGGCATCATCGGTCAGCGGACTTACCACAAAAGCTTCACCGGCATAGGCTACCAGTGCAGTTGTGCCTTCCTGACGCTGCTGCAGTAGATCAATCAATTTCAACCGAGCACGAGTCAGTCTGCTGGGCTTAAGGTCTTGAGCTAACATTGAGGGAGACAGGTCGAACAGGACAACGAGTGCACTTTCCTGTTTGTGAACCGGTAAGGGGGTTTGTTCCCAAGTGGGGCCAGCCATGGCCAGAGAACCAAGCAGCCACCCGACCAGGGCGACTAACGGTAGGCCCCGTCGTTGTTTTACCGGAATGTGGTCCAGTAGCAACGGGAGGAGATCGGCTGAAATCACCTGCTCCCAGCTGCCACTGCGTTGTTGATAATGATAAAGCCAACCGCAGGCACCGAGTGCCGGTAAGAGAGCGAGAAGCCAGAGGGGGCGCAGGAAATGGAATTCAGATAATGTGGTAAGCCAATCCATTAGTGCTGCTCTCCACGATTTGCCATAGGCACTAACATAGGTACTAGCAACAGACTGCAAATCATCGCCAGGCTTAGGGGCCAATAGAACAGCGCTCTAGTGGGCCGTACTGTCTCTGCTTCCTGATCCACCGGTTCTAACTGATCCAGCTGTTGGTAAATTGTTTCAAGTTCTTCAGGGTTTCTCGCCCGAAAATACTGCCCCCCCGTTTTGTTGGCGATGGTGGTGAGTGTTGTTTCATCTAAATCTCGTGAAGGGTTGATACGTTTATTTCTAAAAAAGCCACGCTGAATCATGACATCGGCACCAATGCCGATGGTGTAAATGATAATGCCCTCGCTGGCGGCAATATCAGCTGCCTCCAGAGGTTGAACCTCACCGGCAGAATTTGCTCCATCCGTAAGCAAGATCAAAACCCGGTGATTCTCGGGACGATGTTTTAAACGTTTTACCGCAAGGCCAATGGCGTCACCAATGGCTGTTTTTTCCCCCGCAAACCCTATTTGAGCCTCTCCGAGCAAGGTGTTCATGGTTTGGCGATCAAAGGTGAGTGGTGTCTGCAGGTAGGGACGGGTGCCAAATAGGATGAGACCGAGCCGATCACCCTGGCGGCGTTCTACAAAGTCGGTGACCACATATTTAACTGTGGTGAGTCGATCCACAGAATCACCGTCTATTACCATGTCTGTTTCTTTCATGCTGCCGGAAATATCGACGGCCAATAACAGGTCTCTTCCATTACTTGGTAGTGCAATAGGGTCTCCAATCCATGTGGGGCGCGCTGCTGCCAGTAGTGTCGCCACCCAGGCGAGGGTCAACAGCATTAATACCAGCCAATACCAGTGACTGCTCAGTGTGGAGCCTGTTGATTGAGCTGCCAAGTCTGAGTAGATGGGCGACTTTAGTGCTGGAGCGCTAGTCTCCGCCTTCCGCCGCCATAATCTATATAGAAGGGGCAAAGGGAGTAACAGCATGATCCATGGCCATTCAAAGGTCAGCATGAAAGGGGTTTCCTTCGGTGCTTTTTTAGCCATTGTTTACTGGCGTCATGTAGCTGCTGAGTCAACAGTTCAGGAATCTCTGGATTTGCTTGATAGGGCAGGTTACCCAGTTGCTCTTGTGTCTGCTTATCAAACACAGGATCAGAACAGTATTCGTTAAGCTGGGACAGCAATTTGGGGGTCAGTTCTGACTCAAGTGAACGATCCGGAAAGGCTGTTTTTGCGGTACGTCGTAACAGCGTTAGGATTTCCCGGCACAGGGTTAGGCGATCATGGGATAACGCTGCTTGTAGTTGATTCAGTTTGATAAGGGCTTCACTGCGATAGCAGTTGTAGGCCCGTCGTCTTAACCACCATCGCAGGGTGTAATAGATTACCACCACTACTAATATGGCCAACATCCACCAACCCGGCGCAGGAGGCCACCAGGAAATAGGGTCTGGCAGGTGAATATCACGCAATTGTGCCAAGGGGTCTTGGATGTTAGGGGCTTGGGTATTAAAGTCTTGGCCATTCATCGGCGGCGCCCCGGCTTCTTTCTGCCGTAGGCTTGTTGTAGGACAGGAAGCACAGGTACAGCGGTCTCGAATGACAGGTTGCCCATTCGCAACTGACTACATAGGTGTTTTAGGTGAGCCAGGCGATCTTTGAATTGCCGTTCAAATTGTTGACGTAGTTCTGAGCCACGAGTATTCAGATTGAATCGCTGGTGGCCATTGCTCACTTGATAATTGGCAGGCGGGGGGAGTTGAGCTTCTAGTGCATCGTGTACGTGACAGACATTAAGGTCGCAGTGTCTAGCCAGTTCAAACAAGTGTTGCTCGCAGCCTTTATCAAGATCATGGAAATCGCTGATGAGGAACAGTGTGGAACCTGGCATTGCTACTCGCCGGGTATCTTCCAGCATTTCCGATAAGGTATAACGGTTAGTGTCTGCCTGTATAAGCTGTTCACTGAAGTCCCTCAATTTATGGATCAGCTGAAGCACGCTGTGGTGGCTTCGGCGTGCACGGATGTCACATTGCTGGTCAGCCCCAAAGATAAGCCCTCCCACTCGATCATTGGCATTGAGCCCTGCCCAGGCCAGAGCTGCAGCTACCTGACAAGCCGTGACAGATTTTAGCTCCTTTGAGCCAAAAAACATGGTGTGCCTCAGGTCTACGACAATCAGAACGGGCCGTTCTCGTTCTTCACGGAAAATTTTGGTGTGCGGGGTCATCGTACGGGCAGTGACACGCCAGTCAATGGTGCGAATATCGTCGCCCGGCTGATATTGGCGAACTTCTTCAAAGTCCATGCCCCGGCCACGGAAGCGGGATTGATGTCCACCCAATATCATGTTCTTCGCCATAAGTCTGGGGAAGAACTTTAGGTCTCGAGCACCAAACCGAAGCTTTACCAGCGTCGAAATATCGGCGATAGCCGGGTTGTTTTGATCATTATTATTCATCGATCAGGCAGAAGCTACGCTACTAATCAGGGTGTCGATAACCTGGTCGGGAGTAATACCATTAGCCTCAGCCTCAAAGCTGAGAATCAGGCGGTGTCGCAATATATCATGTGCCACAGCTCGGACATCATCAGGTGAAACATAGTCTCGACCGTTCAGCCATGCATTGGCTCGAGCGCAGCGATCCAGAGATATGGTTGCCCGTGGGCTGGCACCGTAATCGAGCCAGTTTTCCAGCTGGTTATCATATTGAGAAGGGTTTCTCGTTGCCAGTATAAGCTGGACAATATATTCCTCAACAGGCTCAGCCATATGTACAGACAGTACTTCCTTTCGTGCTGCCAGGAGGGTTGCTTCCGAGATCTGTTCAATATCTTGTTGCGGGGTTTGCAAGGCCTCATTACGCGCCAAGCTCAAAATTTCACGCTCTGCTTCAGCTGCGGGGTAGCCCACGTTGACGTGCATCAGAAACCTATCCATTTGGGCTTCGGGCAATGGGTAGGTTCCCTCTTGTTCAATCGGATTTTGGGTCGCCATGACCAAAAAAAGCTGGGGTAGTGGATAGGTGTTACGTCCAACGCTAATTTGACGTTCTGCCATTGCCTCGAGCAGTGCGGATTGAACTTTTGCTGGAGCACGGTTAATTTCATCGGCTAGCACTAGGTTGTGAAAAATCGGCCCTGGTTGAAATTTAAAACTGGCATCTTCCGGGCGGTAGATATCACTGCCCGTAATGTCTGCAGGTAAGAGGTCGGGCGTAAATTGAATGCGATGGAAATCTCCACTGATACCCTCTGATAGGGTTTTAATCGCTTTGGTCTTAGCCAAGCCGGGAGCACCTTCTACCAATAGGTGTCCATCTGCCAACAATGCGATAATTAGCCGGTCAATCAAGTGTGGCTGGCCGACAATTTGACTGTTGAGAAAATCACGTAATACGTTAATTGTTTGCTGCTGGCTCATGTTTTGAAATACTTCTCTTGTGAGTGGTCATTTATAGCGTGGGATTGTACTGTCTGACGGGCATTAACCCAAGTGGGTGTTGGCCAGAAAGTAACCTAGACTATAGGTGACAGATGAAGTTCAGTTATGCATGGGTATGGCGCATAATTGGGGGCGCTATAGAGGGCATCTTTAAGAGCGGGCAGGTAAACAGAGTCAGTAGTCGTAAAAAACTAATAACAATGAGGCACTATGGAAGCAGTTGTTGAAGACAAATTTTTCAAGTTGCTTGAAAAACAAATCAATAGCCTATACCCAGCGCCATTAGCCGCGCAACTTCTTACGTTTAGTCACAAAATTTTTGACCTTCCTGCTTTGGAAGAACTTAAGGGTGATCCTATTGAGGTCGCGCTGGAGTTTATTCATAATTTTCTAGAATTTACTAAAAAAGTGGATTTGCGCAATCCTAAGGTGAAGGTGTTCAATCCGGAACAGCAGGGTGGCAGGGCTAGTGCCACCACCTCTATTTTTATTATCCAGCGTGACATGCCTTTTTTGGTGGATTCTGTTCGTATTGAGCTGAATCGATCTGGTATTAATATTCAAAGCATCAGGAGCACGATTCTCAACGTGACCCGCGATGGGGAGGGCACCTTAGTCAGTGCTTTTGCCGATGAGGACGACCCCCAAAGTTGCAAAGAGGCGCTGATCTCTGTTGGTGTGATTTTTCACCGATCACAAGAAAAACATCTGGCACTGGAACAAGATATTGTTGATGTACTCCGTGATGTGGAAGCGGTAACAGATGATTTCTTACCCATGGTTCATCGGTTAAATGAGGCTATTGATGAAGTTAAGGAAAATAACGGTCACCTGCCTCAAGATGAGGCAAGTGAACTGGCTGCTTTCCTTGAGTGGATGCGTGATGATGCCTACATCCTTCTTGGGTGTTCTGAATACAAACTCATAGAGGGTCAGACGCCGCCAAAACTTGAACATCTCTCTGAGCGACAGCTCGGTATTTTCGCCTGTCATCCTGCCGAGGTTTCTAAGACTGCGCTGAATGACTTAAGTCCGGGGCGAAGGGTTTTTTATGAGAGTGGCGCGCCGATGGCGTTTACCAAGTCTTCACTTCGCGCCAGGGTACACCGCCAAGCCTACTCAGATTACATCGTTATTAAACGGTACAACAAAAAAGGGGCGGTGGTTGGGGAATATCTGTTCATGGGTTTGTATACCTCCAGGGTATATACCATGAGCCCCTTTCAGATGCCGCTTATCCGCCGACGGGTACTTCAAGTACTCGACAGAGTAGGCTTTCCCGAAGCCAGCCATGACTACAAGTCAATGTGCCAGCTGATTGAAGTGCACCCAAGGGATGAGTTGTTTAATTGTTCTGTGGATGAGCTTTATCAAATCCTGATGGGTATCTGGCATATTAATGAGCGAAGAATGGTTAAGTTCTTTATGAGAGCAGACCCCTTTGAAAAGTTCGTTAACTGCCTGGTTTACATGCCTCGGGATACCTATACGACATCGATTCGTGAGCAAATTGAAGAGCTGCTTAAACAGGAGCTGGATGCTAGCGAATGCGAATTTAACACCTATTTTTCGGAGTCTGTGTTGGCTCGTACTCAGTACGTGGTACGGATTAACTCTTCCCGCTTCCGGCAAGTGGACCACCGGGAGCTTGAAAACAAGATTATTCAGCTTACTCGTGACTGGCGTCATGACCTGGTTGAAGAGGCTGCACAACAGTGGGGTGATGAGGCTGGACACAATATGTCCAGCTTGTATCGCAACGCTTTTCCAGCAAGTTATAAGGACCACTTTGATCACTGTGCCGCTATTAAGGATATCGAGCTATTTCATCCGCTGACCAGTGAAAATGAAATCGCTATGAGCTTTGATCAGTCCGTTGATGCAGAACGCAATGTGATGCGCTTTAAAGTGTTTCACCGCAGTGAGCCTCTGGAACTCTCCAGTATGGTTCCGATGCTCGAAAATCTCGGATTCAGAGTGATCGGAGAACACCCCTACCAAATCGCCCCAAAGCAGGGTGGTGAAGTTTGGGCACATGATTTCACACTGTTATTCGGTCTTGATGTCGAGGTCGATGTCTCTGCTGTTCGAAATACCTTTCAGGAGGCTTTTAAGGCGGTTTGGTATGGTGATACAGAGAATGACAGCTTTAATCATCTGGTAGTTGGTGCACGTCTCGACTGGCGTACAGTGGCTTTGTTGCGATTATATTCTCGCTACATGAAGCAGCTTGGAAGCAGCTTTAGCCAGAACTTTATCGCAGATACGTTGGCATCGAACCTGGATATTACTCGCAATTTGGTGGCTTTATTCCGCTGTTTGTTTGACCCCAAGGTCGTGGATCCGAGCAGTGAGGAATATCGCCGTGCTGATAGGCTCAATGAGAAAGTTGTTGAAGCGCTGGATTTGGTGAGAAACCTGAATGAAGACAAGGTGCTGAGGAGTTATTTACAGCTAATTAATGCGACCAAACGAACTAATTTCTTTCAGCCAGGTGGTGATGGTAAACATAAACCCTATATATCGGTGAAACTATCACCGATAGAGCTCAGTGATGCGCCAGAGCCACGTCCACTGTACGAAATATTTGTTTATTCCCCCCGAGTGGAGGGGGTGCATTTGAGGTCGGGTAAGGTCGCCCGGGGTGGTCTGCGTTGGTCCGATCGCGTGGAGGACTACCGTACTGAAATTCTCGGTCTGGTTAAGGCTCAGCAGGTAAAAAATGCAGTGATTGTGCCCACGGGAGCTAAGGGTGGATTTGTTTCAAAAAAAATTGACCGTAAAGCAACTCGAGAGGAGTTTTTGCAGGAAGGCCTTGCCTGTTATCAGTTGTTTATACAGGGGTTACTGGATGTCACCGATAATATTATAGATGGTGCTGTCATTCCGCCTGATTGTGTTGTTCGTCGTGATTATGATGATCCTTACTTGGTAGTGGCTGCTGATAAAGGTACGGCTACTTTTTCTGATTTTGCTAATCAAATATCCATGGCCTACGGCTTCTGGCTAGGAGACGCTTTTGCCTCGGGTGGCAGTCATGGTTATGACCACAAGAAAATGGGTATTACCGCTCACGGTGCCTGGATTTCAGTGCAGCGACATTTTTGTGAGCTTGGACTCAATACCCAAGTAGATGATTTTAGCGTGATTGGAATTGGTGACATGTTCGGTGATGTCTTCGGTAACGGTATGTTGATGTCAGAACATATTTTGTTGGTCGCTGCATTTAATCACCAGCATATCTTTATTGACCCCAACCCTGATGCGGCAACAAGTTTTGCCGAGCGGAGAAGGATATTCGAATTGCCGCGTTCCACCTGGGAGGATTACGACGCTTCATTAATCTCTAGAGGTGGCGGCGTATTTTCTCGCGATGCCAAGTCCATCCACTTGTCTTCAGAAATTAGAGAGCGTTTTGGCATTACTGATGAGCAGCTTAGGCCAAATGAGTTGATCCATACACTTCTTAAGGCAAAGGTTGACCTGATTTGGAATGGTGGTATTGGTTCATACGTAAAGGCATCTGATGAGCGTCATCAGGATGTAGGGGATCGTGCCAATGATGCTGTGCGGGTTAATGGTAAAGAATTATGTTGCCAGGTTTTTGGTGAGGGCGGTAATTTGGGCATGACCCAGCGAGGGCGTATTGAGTTTGCCCTCAAAGGCGGTGCTTGTAATACAGACTTTATTGATAACTCTGCGGGAGTGGATTGCTCTGACCATGAGGTCAATATTAAGATTCTGCTGAATGAGTTGGTTCAGAGTGAAACATTGACCGTTGAGCAACGGAATCAATTGCTCGTAACGATGACTGACAATGTTGCTGAGTTAGTGTTGCAGAATAATTATCGGCAAACTCAGGCTGTCAGTCTCGCGTATTACCGTTGTCAGAGTGATTTTTCTGAGTTTTGGCGCTTCATTTCCCAGCGTGAATCTGCAGGTGAGCTTAACCGTGAATTGGAACATTTGCCCGATGATGAAACATTGGTGGAGCGAGAGAAAAATAACACAGGTTTAACCCGCCCCGAGCTATCTGTGTTGGTGTCTTATGGCAAGATATTATTGAAAGAAGCGGTGTTGAAATCTAACTTACCGGAAGACAGCTACGTCGCACAGTCGATCTCTGGTGCATTTCCAACACTACTCGTCGATGAGTATCTACAACAGGTACAGAACCATAGCCTACGACGGGAAATTGTCACTAACCAGATTGTGAACGAAGTGGTCAATGTAATGGGCCTGACATTTTGTCAGCGGCAGGTTGCATCCACGGGTGCCACAATTGATGAAGTGATTCGTGCTTATGTGGTTGTTCGTGGTGTACTCGGGCTTGACCGAGTGTGGAAGCAAGTGGAAGCCCTAGATTATCAGGTGCCTGCAGAAGTACAGTTTGAGCTATTTTACGCACTGATGCGCCTTGGGCGGCGCACCTCTCGTTGGATTCTGCGCAATCGTCGATCTTGCCTTAGTCCAGAACGTGAGGTCCCAGCCTTTGGGCCTAAGTTGGTGGAGTTGCAGTTGCTGCTGCCAACACTCTTTTCTCGACAGAAATCAAGGGGATGGGTCGATGAAGTGGAGCGGATAGTCGCGTTAAATGTACCGCAGAATGTGGCCGTACTGGTTGCTAGCTCTAATTTCCTCTATTTCGGTTTTGGTATTGCGGATATTGCCGTCAGCAGTGGCAAACCGGTGGGGTTGGTTCTTGAGTTGTACTATCGAATCAGTGTTGAGTTGGATCTGGACTGGTTTGCTGATGAGATTGTTAACCTTGAACCTACAACAAAGTGGGAAGATTTTGCTCGAGAATCCTATATGGATGACTTGGAAAGTCAGCGCCGCAGTTTAGCCCATGCACTATTGTCCAGTATTGAATCTGCTAAAAATATCAATGGCGTTATCGATGTTTGGAAGGCCGCTCAGGGCCCATTGATTAAGCGTTGGCTAGATATGACTGAGGAGCTTCACAATGCCCCCAGCCGGGATTTTTCCATGTTTTCAGTCGCTCTCAGAGAGCTTCTTGATATTGTCCAGGCTACAGAAAATCGCCCGGATACACCGCCGGTGTGCCTTGTCTAGCCACATTTGAACCTCAGGCTTTTAATATTGATTGTTCTGCCTATATTATCGCTAGGATGGGCATATCACATGACTTGGAAGGTCCCTTGCTATATCCTCCCCCGCCTGAACGGCCGTCGATAATGAAATCACTCTGTGGTTGAGAAACTTGTGGCGTGACCGACTTGATTTGAAGGCCCTGGATAATGGGGTTGATGTTCTGCAAATAGAGTAGCCCAACCTCGGGAAGCAGGTGGAGACGGGAACCGCCTCTACCGCTTCAAAGCCCGATTAGGCCTTAGAAAAGGGCTCATGCCCTATATTAGAAACTGATTATAGGCTTGCGACCTTTTGTTGAGAGGTTTGTTCGCTATAGCCATTCCAGTTGTCTTCGCGACCCTCTCGCCAACCGTTGCACCAGTCTTGTGCTACAGGGGTTTCTTCGGAGTGAGGGCAAGTTGATTTGTTTCGGCCGTTGAAGCCAGCTTGATAACCTTTGATAAATGCACGGTGGGAAGAATCTCGTTTCTGTCTTCTCATAGTAGAGTAATCTCCTAGTGTACTGACCACTGCATTCCGTAACAAAAAATAGTGACAAAAAGTACAGTGGTAAAAGGTAATACTATTTTTATTTAGCCGATCTAGTTCACCAAAAGCAGGAGAAGCTGTCGAAGATTTAATTTGTCTATCAGGGATATCTTTTAATACTCTTTAGTAATTAGAAAGCAAATCTCTGGAGTTGGCATTGAATATGCTTGAGGTAAATTCTTAGCCATTTCTTAGATTGGCTTTGTAGGCAGCGATTATCCGTGCGATGCTTTGGTGCATTCATGTACATTCACAAAAAGTGATTATTTACAGATGCGTCCTTACTAATAACTAAGAACCATCGGGACATTCCTTTATGACAAAATGGTTTGCCAGTTGCCCGAAGGGGCTGGAAGAATTGTTAGCCAGTGAACTTGAATCTATTGGTGCTGATCAGGTAAGGCTGACGGTGGCAGGTGTCTATGCTGAGGGCCCCCTTGAGTTTGCTTATCGTGCTTGCCTCTGGTCACGTTTGGCCAACCGTATCCTCTTGCCACTGAGTAAGTTTGACGTCGGTAGTGCCGATGATCTCTATGACGGAGTCAAGGCTATACCCTGGCACCAGCATTTGACGCCTCGGCAGAGTATTGCGGTGGATTTTATTGGTAGTAACGATGCGATTCGCCATACACAATTTGGCGCACAGCGAGTAAAAGATGCCATCGTTGACACACTCCAAGAGCGTTTTAATGATCGTCCGGATGTGGACCTGAAGAACCCGGATATTCGTATTAATGTTTACCTGGCTCGGGACAAGGCGAATGTTAGCCTAGACTTCTCCGGTGACAGTCTACACAAGCGTGGTTATCGACAGGCCATGGTGCCCGCGCCACTCAAAGAAAACCTGGCTGCGGCATTGTTGGTTCGTGCGGGTTGGCCCGAAATCGCAGAGCAGGGTGGGGCTCTAATTGACCCCATGTGTGGAAGTGGCACATTGTTGATTGAAGGGGCGATGATCGCTGCCGATATTGCCCCGGGTCTCAATCGCCGTAAGTTTGGTTTTCATGGCTGGTCTCAACATGATGCGGATCTATGGCAGGGTATTCGACAGGAGGCATTGGACCGCTGCCAAGCCGGGCTTGCCAAAGTGTTGCCGGAAATTCGTGGTTATGACAAAGACTCGCGCGCTGTTAGAGCGGCCCAGGAAAATATTGCTTACGCTGGCCTCGATAAGCAGATTAAGGTAATTCCTAAGCCCATGATGGCCTTCAAAAAGCCCACCCATACCCAGATTGATCATGGCTTAATGATTTGTAATCCACCCTATGGCGAGCGCTGGGGAGACGTGGAAGAACTCCGGCCGTTGTACCAGGACCTTGGAGAACTAGCTAAGCGAGAGTGCCCTGGATGGCGGTTGGCGGTCATTACTGGTAATGCCGAGCTGGCGGGTGAATTACGGCTGCGTGCTGAGAAAAAGTACAAGTTGTTCAATGGGACAATTCCTAGCCAGTTCTCTCTGTTCCAACTTAGAGACAAAGACGAGCAAGAAAACGAGCAACAGGTCAGAAAACAGGATTCCCCACTGACGGAAGGCGCGACGATGTTTGCCAATCGTCTAAAAAAGAATGCCAAAAAACTCAACAAATGGTTAAAGCAGTCGGGGGTTAGTTGCTACCGGCTCTACGATGCAGACATGCCAGAATATGCGGTGGCGGTTGATATTTACGGTGATGTCATTCACGTTCAGGAATATGCCCCACCAACGGATATCGATGAGCAGCAGGCCAATAAACACCTCACCGAAGTGCGTCAAGCATTGCAACACCTCTACCCAGAGAGCAGTAAAAAATTATTTTTTAAGGAACGGCGTCGCCAGAAAGGTGATAGTCAGTACCAGCGTCAGCAGAATCGACCAAGAGATAATGCGGTACTAACCGTCTCTGAGGACCAGGCAAAATTTGAAGTGAATCTTGCCGACTATCTGGATAGTGGGTTATTTTTAGACCACCGCCCCGTGCGTCGTATGATCGCAGAAATGGCGAAGGGCAAACGCTTTCTCAACCTGTTCTGCTATACAGCAGCGGCAACGGTTCAAGCGGCCTTGGGCGGGGCAAAATCGAGTGTGAGCATAGATATGTCCAATAGCTATCTGGACTGGGCAAAGCGTAACTTTTCCTTGAATGATTTGGATGCAGAGATCCATCAGCTGTTGCGTGCAGATTGCCTGGAATGGTTGGCTATGGGTGAGGGAGAGTACGACTTAATTTTTCTTGATCCGCCCACATTCTCAAATTCCAAGAAAATGGATTCAGTGCTTGATATTCAAAGGGACCATCCACGACTTATTGATGATGCAATGGCTATCTTGGCGCCAGGTGGAACACTGGTGTTTTCGAATAACTTCCGAAAATTTTCGATGGACGAGAGTGTTACCGATAAATATCAGGTTGAAAATATTACTGACAGCACCCTTGATCCCGACTTTCAGCGTAACCAAAAAATCCACAACTGCTGGTTGATTAGACGAGAGGTTGTTGATGCTCAGGACAATGGAAAGAATTCAGAAATATGGAAGTCACCTGGGAAATGGAAGG
>JBALWM010000024.1:0-4208 GCA_036960905.1 Porticoccus sp. | reverse complement strand
AGCTATCAGGAAAATGAAAGCCACCTGGAACATGAAAGGTATCAGGAACAGCCGATAATGAATAATACACTGACCCTCTACACGGGCCCCCATTGCCATCTATGCGATCAGGCGAAGAGTATTATCTACCCAATTCTTCAGGAAAGTGGTTGGCGCTTACAGGAAGTAAATATTGCTGACGACGAGTCTCTCAAGGAAATATATGGTGTGCGCATTCCCGTGATTGCGAACTCGGTGGGTGAGGAAAAAGGGTGGCCTTTCAGCTCAGGGCAAGTCAAACGCTTAATGAGTGGTCAGGAATGAGAGGCCAATAAGCCCTTATCAATAATAGTAGATCATTATGTCTGATTCGTTATTTAATTCACTGACTACCCGTCATTTACGCATGGATTTTATGGGTGGTTTGACCGCTGCTGTCGTTGCGTTGCCTTTGGCGTTGGCTTTTGGTGTTGCCTCTGGCGCAGGGCCTGCTGCGGGTATTTACGGCGCGATATTTGTCGGTTTCTTCGCCGCGTTATTTGGTGGAACGGCACGCCAAGTATCTGGGCCTACAGGCCCCATGACGGTGGTGATGGCCGGCGTCTTTACCTCCCTGCAGGCCAAACATCCCGAGACAGGGTTAATGATTGGGTTTAGTGCCGTTATCCTTGCGGGACTCATGCAAATTGCCCTTGGTGTTTTAAAGCTGGGCAAGTATTTTATTTTGGTGCCTTACCCGGTGATTTCCGGCTTTATGACCGGCATTGGCGTGATCATTATCATCCTACAGATGGGGCCTATGCTTGGCCACGATGGCGGCTCATCGCTGATGGCTTCACTGGCAAGTATTCCTGACTGGTTGCAAGCTGTCAGTATGCCTGCATTGATCTTGGCGCTACTCACCATTGCTATCGTATATCTGTGGCCCGAACGGCTGGCAGTTTGGTGTCCATCACCACTGGCGGCATTGTTGATTGGTACAGCTTGTGCACTGACCTGGCTGCCAGGAGATGCTGTGGCAGTAATTGGTGATGTGCCATCGGGCTTTCCAGTTCCTCATTGGCCAGTCTTCACCTTGGATGTCATGGGTGAATTGCTATATGCAGCCACCTTGCTAGCTGTACTCGGTGCGATTGATTCACTACTGACCTCCCTTGTCGCTGACAACTTAACCAAAGAGCACCACAATTCTGACAAAGAGTTGATAGGGCAAGGTATTGGTAATGCCGTAGCAGGTGTTTTTGGCGGATTACCGGGTGCCGGCGCGACCATGCGTACGGTGGTGAATATTCGTGCGGGTGGTAAAACGGGTTATTCAGGGGCTATTCATTCACTGACCTTGTTGGTCATTATGTTGGGGGCGGGTCAATACGCTGCCCACGTACCTTTGGCTGTACTGGCGGGCATTTTGATCAAAGTAGGCATCGATATTATTGACTGGCCATTTTTCAGCCGGTTAACAAAGTTACCAGCCAATACGGTTGGTCTGATGATGATTGTGCTGTTGATAACCGTATTTGTGGACTTGATTACCGCAGTTCTGGTTGGGGTGTTTATTTCTAATCTCATCACCATTGAGCGATTAACTAGTATCCAACTTGATAATGTACATCTCACCGATGGTACTGATGTAGAGAATAAAGACCTCTCAATGGATGAGCAGAGGTTAAAAAGCCACCAGGGTGCAGCAGTATTATTACGCCTAGAAGGCCCTCTAAGTTTTGGGGTGGGGCGTGGGTTACGCCAACGCCTTGCGGGCTATGAGTCTTACCGCTTAATGATTATTGATTTGACGGGGGCACATTTAGTGGGCACATCAACAGCGATGATTCTCGACGAGTTGGTTCGTGCAGAATTGGCCAGTGGGAGAGAGGTGCTGGTCGTTGGTGTCTCTCAAAAAGCGGAAGCTAATTTGTCTCGTCTGGGCACATTAGAGTTCTTGGATAAAAGCAGAATACTACCCTCCATGAAGGCGGCAATGGGTCGTGCTGATGAAGTGCTACATGGCACCGTAGCCTGATCGATTGCTTGCTCTCACCTGGACAATGTTCTGCCTATTGTTGTGGATTCAGCAAGTAAAATACATCGAGTATCGTGCGGGTATCATCCATTACTCGAACAATACGGTCATCAATCTGTTTGATTGAGGTACCTATAGGATCTGTGGGGAGCCTGCGCAGGATTTCTTCTGGTAATGAACGAGTGTGGTTGAGATAAATATCCTCATCCAATACTTCGCCTCTTTCTACTTTCTTTTGCCAGCCAGGTGGTAAGTCACCACCTCGTTCGAGTTTTTTACGAAGCCCAGGCGGCAAGCTTTTTTGTTTATGTTTTTTACCGGACTTGTCATTCTGTCTACCGTCATTGTCTGAATCATGGTGGTCATCATCGTCCCCGTCGTGGCCTCTGCTATAACGACTATCTTGATTGCGTAAGTATTCAGAAAGTACCTGCTGTTCAGCAGCCCCAAACAATACATTGGTTGCTACTTCTGCAACTGTGGGTGCCAGTTGATTTGTTGATGGTTCGGGTGTGCGACTCCCGGCATGGCTTATGCCGGAGAGACTAAGGGAAAGTAGTAGTGATACTGACAGGTGTTTTTTCATAACCTTTCCTCGTTGGAAAAGATAAAAAGAATGCCTTGTCTTTTTATGTAGCCATTCTCAGATGTTTTCAATGCTAAAGCTGTTTGGCAATACTTGTGGCTTTTTCTTTCATGGCCGCAAGGGTTTTCCCCTTAGATTCAGGATCAGTCAGTGTCGGTTCTACCAAGACCGTATTGATATCTTGAAATCCCATGAAGCCAAGAACCATTTCCATATAGCTTTTCTGGAAATCCATGGCGCCGGCCTCAGCACTGCTGCTGTATTCTCCCCCGCGGGCTAATATCAGAGTGGCAGACTTTCCTGTTACCAAGCCTTGGTATCCAGTATCTGGAGAAAAACTCCAAGTGAGACCGGGTTGGCTAATGAGGTCAATATAATGTTTTAGCTTGTAAGGGATAGAGAAATTCCACATGGGAAGGCTAAACAGATAATGATCAGCAGCCTTAAATTGAGCGACAATCTTTGAAATTTCTTCCCAGGCCAACGCTTCTTCTTGTGTGGGATTCTCTCCGTGCATCACTCGGTATTTTGCATTAATACGGTTCCCGTCAAACTCGGGTAACACTTCATTCCATAAATCGAGAGTTTCGACTTGATTGTCAGTGCCTGCATTTTGAAAAGTAGAAATAAAGGATTGTGCTACCTCTATAGAAGTTGACCTGTCTTTTCTTGGAGATGACTCTATATACAGTAATTTACTCATGTGACCTCTGGCCCCTGTTTTTTTGCCATTTAAATCCTAGCATCCTAAACGGCTCGTTGTTTCAGCGTATACCTTGTGCCCTTACAAATAATAAAAATACAATGGGAAATAGCATACAGGCACCCCATGTCGAATACTTCATTAAAGATTTTTTGGGAGAATAGTGTGTCATGACAAGTCCGATCAGCCCAATAAGGCTAGTAGGGTAGGCCAAAATAACCGCAGAGATCTGAGAGCTATTTTTTTCTCTAAACATGTCGTTACTGTTCAGTTCATCCAGAAAGTAATAAGCAAAGCAGGCAATGGTCGGGATGGCGACAGCAATTATTAGTGGAGTAATCCATGATGGGAGCTGTGGTTTGTTCATTGATATTGCTCGTGGTCTGTCAGTTTAATTGCTGTTATGCCAATGGCTTTCTACAAACTCACTTATTTTTTCAATGGCTTGGTTAGCTTCGGGAATATAAGGCGCCCACAGGTGAAAGTCATGCCACATTCTTTCCCATATTTTCACAGAGACATCTACATCGGCACGTCTGGCCGACGCTACAAGCCGTGTGGTGTCACTGAGCAAGACCTCATCTGTACCCGCGTGAATCAGCAAGGGAGGAAGTCCCTTAAGGTCTGCATAAAATGGAGAAATAAGGGGGTTTTGGGGATCATGGTTGCCGACATAATGAGCACCCAGCTTAAGCAGGTCATGGGAGATATACGGATCTATTTTTGCACAGGTTGTTATGGAGTCACCCGTTAAAGTGAGGTCGGTCCAAGGGGAAATACAGAGTGCCATAGCAGGAAGAGGTAAGTTGTTATCTCTCAACGAAATCAGTGTTGCCAGTGTGAGCCCGCCACCGGCTGAATCACCTGCAATGATCATATCTTTCGGTGAAATACCCTGATCTTGTACCCATTGGTAGACA
>JBALWM010000023.1:0-18630 GCA_036960905.1 Porticoccus sp. | reverse complement strand
GTGCCACTGACATATTGGGTGATTCCCATACCGTAGAGAATCATGGCTCGCTTGGACTGGCTGTATGCTTTGGCTGCAGCTTCAATTTTTGGCAGGGATATGCCCGTAGTTTTTTCTACCCCCTCTAGAGCATTTGCAACGGAGGCTGTCAGTTGTTCCAGACCCTCGCAGCGTTGATCAAGAAACTTTTTATCCTGCCAGCCGTTGTCCAGAATAATCTTTATCATGGCATTGAGTAGGGCGATGTTACTGCCGAGCTTCAGCTGTAAATGTGTGTCTGCCAGCTTGGCTAATCGAGTACGGCGCGGATCAGCTACGATCAGCTTGGTGCCTTCGAGGTGTACCCGCATAATCTGGCCGCCGAGAATACTGTGGTTTTCTGTGGGGTCGGCACCAAAGACAAGAATCAGATCGGTCTCAAAAAGGTCGGCTGCACTATTGGTCATGGCCCCAGAACCCAGAGTCTGGTTTAAACCTGCTACTGTGGGGCTATGGCAAATACGGGCGCAGTGGTCGACGTTGTTGGTTTTCAGAACTGCACGGGCTAATTTTTGGGCGGCATAATTGTCTTCATTGGTGGCGCGGGCACTGCTGATAATACCGGTGGCCTGAGGGCCAGATTCTACCAAAATCTGTTTTAATCCATCAGCAATGGCCTCCAGTGCTTTACTCCAGGACACCTGGCGAAACCCTTGAGCAGTACGAATGAGCGGGTGAGTGATACGATTTATGGGATCAATGCCGTAGGCACTGTTCCAACCCTTAGTGCAGAGTTGGCCCCGACTAATGGGATGATCAAGCTGGGGTTCGACACTAATGAGCTTGTTGTTTTCTGTACGAAGATCAATCCCACAACCCACTCCGCAAAAAGGGCAAATAGTTGGGGTAACTTGAGTTGCCATGACTGCCCGCCCTCTATCCAACGTTTTTTTACATATATCTTAATAGTATAGAAGAAGAGGAGGAAATGCCCGCAAGGAGTATGAAAGACGAGGCTGGAGTAAGGTGGTTGATACTTATTTCATGCCCTTGATGGCCATTTCTCGCATTCGGAATTTCTGTACTTTTCCGGTGACAGTCATAGGAAACTCATCAACAAATTTAATGTGCTGTGGAATCTTGAAGTGGGAAATTTTGTCACGACAAAATTCCTGAACATCCTTCTCGGTAAGATCCTTTTCATTTTCATGAAGTTTAATCCAGGCGATTACCTGCTCACCAAGACGTTCATCAGGCACACCGAAAATAGCCACTTGGGCCACTTTAGGGTGGGTGAAAATTAGTTCTTCTATTTCCGCTGGATAAATATTTTCGCCTCCACGAATAATCATTTCCTTCAGTCGGCCAACAATGTGGACATAGCCGTTGGCATCCATGGTTCCGAGATCGCCGGAAGCGAGCCAGCCATCCTGATCTATTGCTTTGGCAGTAGCATCGGCATCGTTATAGTAGCCTTTCATAATGTGGTAGCCACGAAAACAGACTTCACCTGTGGAGCACAGCGGCACAGTTTGACGGCTCTGTACATCGACAATTTTCACTTCCTGATGGGGCAAATTATGGCCTACGGTTTCAG
The DNA here is from genome assembly GCA_036960905.1 of Porticoccus sp. Lineage (GTDB taxonomy): Bacteria > Pseudomonadota > Gammaproteobacteria > Pseudomonadales > Porticoccaceae > Porticoccus. The sequence goes on along the minus strand of JBALWM010000023.1, from coordinate 17,054 downwards.
TGCGACGCTGTAGCGTGTCATCGATTGCGGTGAGGTGGGTAAGTGGTGATGCTTCAGTTTCGCCATAGCCGATCAAAATTTCCGGGCAGTGCATATCGTGCATTACCCGCAACATCAAAGGTGCCGGGCAGGGTGCACCAGCCATAATGCCGGTGCGTAACGAAGAGAGATCAAAGTGTTGAAACTCTGGCAGCTCAAGCTCGTCAATAAACATGGTCGGCACACCGTGCACAGCAGTACACAGTTCTTTATCAATCGCTTGTAGTACTGCCTTGGGGTCAAAATGTTCACAGGGGATTACCAGGCAGGCGCCAACACTGAAACATAGCAGGTTGGCCAGCACCATGCCGAAACAGTGGTAAAAGGGTACAGCTACAGCAAGACGATCTGCTTCACTAAAGTGCATCGCCTGGGCAGAAAACCAGGCATTGTTAAGAATATTATGGTGGCTCAACACTACCGCTTTAGGGAAGCCTGTAGTACCGGAGGTGTGCTGGATGTTGATTGCGTCATCGCAATCCAGGCTGTTAGTTATAGTATCCAGTTGCTCCGAGGATATGGGTTTACCCGCTGCTATCAAATCAAACCAGCGGGTAAACCCTGGATAGTCTGCAATTGTGGTGGACTCTAAACTGGACTTTGCTGCGTGTAGCCCTGCTGTAGTTGGTCTGTCTGCAGGATCGTAGAGAATGACGTGCCGTAAGAAAGGCAGCTCTTTATTTTTTAGTGGTGGGTTTTTTAGTGAAGATTTTTTATGTGAGTATTCTTTAGTCTTGTGAACTGGTTGCTTTGCCATTTTGAGTTCAGGAATTAGCTCCTGCAACATGGCGACATAATTGCTGCTACGAAACTGTGGAATCAGGAACAGTCCCTGAACTTCCGAGTGTTGTAGGGCATAAGCTAGTTCTCTCAAACGGTAGGCAGGGTTGATGTTGACCAGAATCGCACCGATTCGGGCAGTGGCCATCTGAATCACTAGCCACTGAATGTTGTTGGTAGACCAGATACCGACACGATCGCCTTTGCCAAAACCGAATGCCAATAACCCCTTGGCAACCTGATCAACTTCAGCGGCCAGTTGTCGATAGCTAAGTCGTCGTTGCTGAGGCAGAGAAACCACGGCTTCATGATCTGGAAAACGTGTGGCAATCTCGGCAAAATGTTGTGGGATAGTTGCACCCATTAGAGGTTGCTCGCCACCTCTGTGAAAGTAGCTTTTACTGGGGGGTGTTGCCATTTTCGCTTCTTGGCTCTGACTTCTGTGTTGTTTTTTCCTGAGTTACACCATCCCAATATTGATCCACTCGTGCCTGAATTTCTGCAATCATCCCCACCTTCTTCTTTGGTTTGAACAGATGCGAAAAGCGCCCTTGTAGTTGAAGATATTCTTCCACTGGTGGCCGTTGTCGTGGAACCTTGGTGTGTACCACTTTGCCATCAATGTATTCCTTTAGTGGCCAGATGCCGGTTTTCACTGCCAGTTTGCCGATATTGACCGACTCCTTGGGATCGAACTCCCAGCCAGTGGGGCACGGGGATAATGCAATGATCATGCGGGGCCCTGTCATACTCTTGGCTTTTTCAACCTTGCGTACCAAGTCCAGAGGTTCGCTGCCGATCACGGTAGCGATATAGGCCGGCTTGTGGGCGGCCCAAATAGAGAATAGATCTTTCTTGTATCCGGGATAGCCGCGACTGCCACGACTGGTAGATGTTTTTGCCGCATGGGGCGTCGCGCTCGAATATTGTTGGCCGGTATTGCCATAGCCCTCGTTGTCGTAACAGATGTAGATAAAATTGAGATTGCGATCCATCACCCCCGAAGTGGCTGATAGTCCCATGCCATAGGCCGAGCCGTCGCCGGTCAACACAACAACCTCAAGGTCTTCTTTCGCTGTGATTCGTTGTTTCTCCAACAGAATATCCAGTGCATCACGAATTCCCTGAGCACCAGCCGAGGCAGAGGCCATGGCGGTGTAGAGCCAAGAGCCTTGAAATGGGGTAAAGGGGTAGACGGCTAACATTGTCATACAGCCTGCGGCATTGACGAAGACAGTTTTTTCGCCCAACACATCGTAAATTTCATGCAACGCTTCCAGAGCGCCACAGCCGGAGCACATTGGTGTGCCAGTACCCAGCAGGTGGGTCGAGGGGAGGTCTTTCATCCGTTTAAAGTGTTGCTCACTCATGACTTTCTTTCCGGGATACAGGAGGGTTCTGCTTGACTGATAGTGAATGGGCTGATGTTTCTTCCCGTTCAACCTTGGCTATTGCTTGCAGTTTTCGTATTTCGCGCAATTCATTTTCTGTATAGAGCAGGCGTGGCTGTGGTGTGGTTTTTTCGGCAACTGCCTTGTGGGTGTCGGCTACCATTTGGTAGAACTCCTCTGCGCTGATGTCACGCCCGCCCAGGCCGCCGATAAAGCTGGCAAGCACAGGGGCGTCCGGCTGGTCGTAAAGGGCTGAGGCCAGCTCCGAGTGTAGTACGCCGCCCTTGCCCATCGAGATATTTTGGTCGATCACCGCAATACCCTGCACACCCTTGAGCAGGGCCTTCAGCTTCTCAGCGGGGTAAGGTCTCAACAGTCGTGGACGAACCAGCCCCACGTTCTGACCAGCTTCACGCAGGCGATCCACTGCGTCACGGGCTTTGGTGGCGAAGGAGCCCACCATAAAAAAGACAATCTCGGCGTCTTCTGTACGATAGGCTTCAACGGCATCCAGTTGTCGGCCAAAAACCTCTGAGAACTTCTCAGCAATCTCATCGTAAACAGCAATGCCGTTTAGGGCCGCCAAATGGCTTTGGTAGCGGAAATAGGAGTAGGGGCCACCGCCAAGGACAGCGACTGCCTGACTTTCCGGGGCGCTGGCGGTAAACCGAATATTTTCAGCATCGAATGGCGGTAGAAACTGGCGCACGGTTTCGACAGTTGGCAGGAAAACCGGCTCCCTAGTGAAAGAGAGATAGAATCCATCCAAGTTCACCAGCACGGGCAGGCGTACTCGCGGGTCTTCGCCAAGTCGGTAGGCCATTAATACGCCGTCGAACACTTCCTGGCAGTTGGCGCAGTGAATCTGTAAAAAGCCACAGTCCCGTGCTGCCATTATGTCGTTGTGATCAGATTCCAGGGTAATAGGAGAGGCCAGACCGCGAGAGACGTTGACCAGCACAAATGGAGCACGCCAACCCGCCACGGTATAGAGCATTTCCATGGCATAAAGTAGCCCCTGGCTAGAGGTGGCACTGAAAACTCGTACGCCGGTAGCCGCTGCGGCACCAGCTGCAGTGATCATAGAGTGTTCTGACTCCAGAGTGACCATACGACTTTCCAGCTCGCCGTTGTCCACCCAAGCTCCGAGGGTTTCGATGATTTCCGACTGGGGGGTGATAGGGAAGGCGGGAATATAATCAGCCTCAGCCATACGTGCCCCCCAAGCGGCGGCAGCGTTACCCGTTAACAGCTTATGAGTCATCTGTATTTCCTGTGGTTGATTCCTCTTTTTCTTGTTGTTGGGCCAAATGCTCAGGAGTGGCCTCAATGGCGTGGGGCGGGCAGACGCCAACACAGACTAGGCAACCCTTGCAGTGATCATAGTCTATGACCGGGATGCCATCTTGTACATTGATCGCGCTATCGGGGCAAAAGGTACTACAAACCCACCAGCATTTATTACAGTGATCATAGTCAATGATTGGGCGCATGGTTCGCCACAGGCCAGTTTTTACCTCGACACTGGTGTCGGATGCATGGATATTCGGTGCTGAGATCCGGGCTTCTTCAAAGGGTAGGAGGGTCCATTCTGGAGGAACGAAATCAATAGCGCTAAGTGGCTGGCCTTCTGTGACCAGACCGGAGTGTTTGGCTAGGGCATCGAAGGCTTGCAGTGCATTATCACAATTTTTTTGCACAATGGTCGGACTGAGGCTGGCCAGCTCCTCTTTGATAGATTGCCGAAGCTTGTCCCGGCCGATGATTCCCAGAACGGCGGCAGCTGCCCCGGCACAAGTGGCACCGATAAAGGGTAGTTCTGCACGATCCTGAATATCTTTGTCTGCGGGTAAAGTTAGTATGTTTGCTTTAATATTAAGCCGGTCCTGCCAGACTTCGGGTGGTTGGTGGGAGTTGATCAGGACTATCGTACGGTTGCTTATGCCTTGTAATACGGCGGCAGCAGGTACTGCTACTAGCGTATCATCAGCCACAATAACTAGGTCGGGGTGTTGGATGATGCCCCTCTCATTGATGGCTTGCTGCGAAGCACGGACATAGGCAAAAATCGGAGCACCACGGCGCTCCGCACCATATTTAGGTGCATCTTGAACAGTAAAGCCTGAGCGGAACAGGGCGGTGCCGAGTATTCTGCTCGCCATTTTTATGCCTTGACCGCCACGTCCATGGAAACGGATTCTATACATGTCTCAGCTCTGCCTCATTTGCCGGTTAAATCCTCAGGTGATTACCGGTTTGCAAGTTTAAAAAAGATGCCAACGTCGTAACTTCATTGCCTTCTTGACCCTTGTGACCGCCATCTGGACAGCAGCCTGACGTGGAAGGCAGTGGTTTCGTTCAGATTGTTCAAGTACCGTTTTAACATTGTGCCGAAGTTTGTCTTCAATACTTTGAAAAGCGGCAACCTGGTTAGCGCCCTGATACTCCATCGCCGCGCAAATTACACCTCCGGCATTGGCAATAAAATCGGGTATACAGAGCACACCTTTTTCATGCAATCTTCTTTCTGCGTCCAGAGTGATCGGTATATTGGCGGCTTCCACAACCATTCGGGCCTGAAGGCGATCTACATTGTTGGCGTGGATCACATCGGGGCGAGCAGCAGGGATCCAAATGTCACAGGGAATGTCGACAATGGCATCTTGGTTTGCAGTGGCAACTCCGGCAGTTCGTTCATAATCAATGACGCTGCCACCGGATGCTTTGATGGCCAAAAGGCTGGCTACATCCAGGCCGTCTGCACAGGTAACTGTCCCGCCACTGTCGGCTGCTGCCACCAAGATGGCACCGTTGTCCGTAAGAAAACGTGCAGTGTGTCTGCCTACGGCGCCAAAGCCCTGAATAGCGATGCGGGCTCCCGACAATGACCATCCCTGAAATTCGGTTGCTATCTTTATGGCATTTAGCAGCCCCCAGCCTGTGGCGCCAATTTCGTCCAGAGGGATACCCCCTACTTCTTTGGGCAAACCCACGACCCGGCCAATTTCATCATTGACCCAGCCCATGCATTCTTCATCAGTACCCATATCAGGAGCAAAGATATATTGTTCAACCTCTGCCAGTGAGCATGCCATGGCTCGGATCAGTTGTTCTTTTTCTTTCTTGGGCATACTCGGGTCGCCATAGAGCACGGCTTTACCTCCCCCGTGAGGAAGGTCGGCGGCAGCATTTTTTAGAGTCATGGCTCGCGCTAGACGAAAGCACTCTTCTGTACTGACATCTGGTGCCATTCGAACACCTCCGATAGACGGGCCTCTGGCCACATTGTCTACTACCAGCGTTGCCTTCAGGCCCGTGATCGGCTCGTGGACATGAATCACTTTTAAAGGTCCCAAGTCATCACTAAATTTGAGGGGCTCAAACTGGACTTCACTGATTGCACTGCTCACAGTTGATTCCTTTTATTCGCCGAGTACTGACAAATTATTCAATGTGCTAAAAGTATAGCAGTTGTAGTTTGGGGTACTTTGAGTCTCTGGAGGGAGGTTGGTCAGTAAAAAAAGGGGCGACTGATTTATGTTGTATTTAATCAACTGTAGTCACATTTTCTTCCTTACACTTTGCAAAAAATTATTTATGCGGCGGGGTCATGCGGGAATAGTCTTAGGTATACATGTTAGGGGTTATTGTCTGAATCCTATGTGACGAAAACTCAATGTCTGTTTCTAGCCTTTGCCGAATATCTCCTCAGAATGGTCTGACTATGACCATGACAACAATACCGATCAGCATGAGCACCGGCACTTCATTAAACCAGCGATAGAACACATGGCTGCGGGTGTTTTTGTCATCGCGAAATTGTTTCATCAGGTAAAGGCAAGCGTGGTGATAAATAATCAGCAAGATGACCAGCCCTATCTTGACGTGAAACCAGCCTGAATGGAGAAAGTAGTTGGGGTAGATGCTGAACAGTGCAATACCCAGCAGGATGGTGGCAATCATTGAGGGGTTGGCAATACCACGAAAGAGTTTGCGTTCCATGACTTTGAATCGCTCGATGCTGATCTCGTCCTCTGACATGGCGTGATAAACAAATAACCGGGGTAGGTAAAAAAGAGCAGCAAACCAGCAGACCACTGCCACGATATGAAAGGCCGTTATCCAACTTTGCCCGCTGATCAGAATTTCTTTTATCCAGCCCATACTTGTATCCAACCTATAGCCGCCACTGTTTAGAACCTGTTCTTTTATTGATAACTAGTCATTTACGGACAGTAGTTTACTGGCTGTCGTTTATTGATAGTAGTTGTCGATATCCTGTTTGGTGATAATCCCTGCCACTTCACTCATCAGCGGTGCCGCAGGCTGGCTGACAAACACTGCCTGGCCGTTGTTCTGCTGCATCGTTAACAAGGCTTCCTGTAGTGTTGCTCTCGCATGTATCGGAAACAGCTGCCAGCGATCGCCAGGAATTTCCCGTAGGTCAATGATGTCGTCATCTGTCAGTTCAAGTAGTTGTTCTTGCAGATAGAGTGCGAGGTCGGCAGAGCGCAGGATATATTTTGACTCCCCGGCATCCTCAATCACGATCCAGGTGGGTTTGTTTTCAAGCAGAGAGGTTGCCATTCGTTGTGGCAAATAACGTGAGTGATGGGCAAAGTTCTGTTTCATGAGGCTGGTGACACCTGAACGACTCAGCATTTGAAACACCGGGGAATAGTAACCTGTCAGGTCACGGCCTACGGAAAAAATGCCAAGTTGTTTGGTGAGCATGCGACTGGTAATGGAGGCGATGACGATCACCAGCATGCTGGGTAGTAGAATATTGGGATTGTAGGTCAGCTCCAGTATAGCAATCAGTGCGGCCAGCGGTGCATTCAGCACGGCGCCCATCATCGCGCCCATACAGAGAATCGCGTAAAAGCCGGAGGAGGACGCATGCTCCGGGCTGAAGTAACCACCGATTATGCCCAGGCAACCCCCAATACAGGCGCCGATGACAAAATTGGGACCAATAATTCCGCCCGGCATTCCCAAGCCAACTGACACGGTGGAAACCAGAATTTTGGCAATGACAATCGCGGCTAATAACAGTAGCCCCAATTCACCGAGCATGGCTTTCTCTACGGTGTCATACCCCACGCCCAGAATTTGGGGCAATACCATGGCGATGGTGCCACAGAGTAATCCCGCAAATAGCATACGGAGTAGTACGGGACGCTCTTTGAAGACCCGGGTGTGGCGGTAGAGTGTCAGCATGGCTGATGCCGCCAGCCCTACGATCAAGCCACAAAGCACCAGGAAGGGCAGTTCCCACAGGCTGCCCAGTTCTATCAAAGGAATAGCAAAGGCGGGTTCACTGCCAAATACAATGCGGGACATGATGCCACCGGTGACAGCGGAAAGAATGACAGGAATAAACCCGGTAATGGTGTATTCCATCAAGATCGCCTCCATCGCAAAAATCACTCCGGCGAGGGGGGTGTTGAATGAGGCGGCAATGGCTGCGGCGACACCACAGGCAGTGAGTGTGCGTAGGCTGTTGTTGGGGAGTTTTAATTGTTGCCCTAGCAGGCTGGAGCTGACAGCCCCCAAATGAACGGCAGGCCCTTCGCGGCCAACAGAATTCCCCGTTAGCAGGGCAATGGCGCCACCAACAAACTGAAACAGGCCGTTGGCTGCGGGCAGTTGTGCCTGGTGGTGCTGCATTCGCTCAAGTACGTGACCAACACTGACGGAGTGATGTTCTGGTTTGGTGTGGTGCATGATCAGGCCAATAATCAGTGCGCCAATGACGGGCAGTAGAAACCGGACTGATACAGGTAGCTGTTCAAAGGATTCGCTATCGCCGGGTAGTAAATGTTCCAGCGGTAATTCAAAGGAAAGCCTGAATGCAATGGCGGTTAGCGCGGTCAATAAACCACTGATACAGCCCAGAATAGCTAGCTGAGGGAGGGCGTCGGCATGAGCAAGGCGGGCACGAAAGGTATCCAGCTCGCGTTTAAGCCATCCCCGGTGTGGAATTTTTTGATGTTGGTCCTCGTGGGCCATACCAAATTCTCAGCTTTTCTTTATTAAGGCCGCTTTTGATGTGTTCTTGACGCTTCTCTCGCCCATATCTCGACCATAGTGAAGTAGGGCGTGTTTCTTACACGGGTGTTTGCGCTATTATAAGCAGCTTCACAGACCCATGACAGGAACATCAGCATTGTGATTAAAGTAGGTATTGTTGGCGGTACGGGGTATACCGGCGTTGAGTTGTTGAGATTGTTGGCTACCCACCCCAATGTAGACGTGACGGCGATTACCTCTCGTGGAGAGGCCGGTCGGCCTGTGTCTGATTTATTTCCAAACCTGCGGGGGCATTTTGACCTGTCTTTTACTGACCCTGCTGATGGTGGTCTGGATCACTGTGATGTGGTGTTTTTTGCCACGCCTCACGGGGTAGCCCAAAGCACGGTGCCTGAATTGCTTGAAAAGGGCATTAAAGTTATCGATCTGTCAGCAGATTTCCGGATCCGGGATATTGCTCTCTGGGAAAAGTGGTACAACCAGCCTCACGCCTGCCCGGAATTAGTGAGTGAGGCAGTGTATGGTCTGCCGGAAGTAAACCGGGACAAAATCAAAGGGGCTCGGCTGATTGCCTGCCCGGGCTGTTACCCGACCAGCGTGCAATTAGGATTTTTGCCACTGCTTGAGAAAGGGCTGATTGATCCCAGCGACCTGATTGCTAATTCAGCATCGGGTGCCAGCGGCGCGGGTCGCCAGGCGAGTGTGAATAATTTGTTGGCTGAGACCACCGATAGTTTCAAGGCCTATGGGGTGCCGGGTCATCGGCATTTACCGGAAATTGAGCAGGGGCTGGTGGACATTGCCGGTTCACCCGTGGACCTTACCTTTGTGCCACATTTACTGCCCATTATTCGGGGTATTCATTCGACGCTTTATGCGACGCTTAAAGGTAGCGCAGTTGATTGTTCTGAAGCTGAGTTACAGCAGCTCTACGAAGATTGTTTCAAGGATGAACCATTTGTGGATGTGATGCCTGCGGGCAGTCATCCTCAAACGCGTTCTGTCAGAGGTTCCAACACTTGCCGGATCAGCGTGTTTCGGCCACAGGACGGCAATAAAGTTGTTGTGCTTGTGGTTGAGGACAATTTGGTCAAAGGGGCTTCGGGCCAGGCCATACAGAATATGAATATTATGTTTGGTTTGCCAGAAAGTGCTGGGCTAGAGGCTCCAGCACTGTTGCCCTGATGTCGGATCCCAGTCACAAACTGGTTGTTCGGCCGCACAAGCCGGATAACCGCCGACGTGAAATAAGTCTGTGGTTATTGCTGACAGGGATTGTTTTCTTGGCAGGTATTCTTCTGGGTATGCAGTTATTTGATCAGGCGATGGTTGATAAGAGGCAGCAAGCCAATGAGCTTGAAGGGCTACAGGTGCAACTCGCTGACATGAGTCAAAAGCTTGCTAATGCTGAGTTAGCTTCTAAAGTTGACCGGGTAGCCTTGGAGCAGGTGCGCCAACTGGTGACATCGCTTCAATCAGAACTGGCCGTTGATGATGAAGAGCTTGGTTTGTATCGCAACTTGTTGCAGGAGGGTGGCTCGGAAAACGGTTTGTTGATCGGTGAGTTGCTATTGAAGCGACATACTGAAAAGGAAGGCATTGCTTACCGCTTGGTTGTTCAGCAAAAAGAGAAGAAGCTGAAGCGGATAAAGGTGAGTATCAAAATAGATGTGGTGGGTGTGCAGGACGGGAAAGAGGCCACCATTGGAATAGAAAACTTTGACGACCAAGTAGAGCAGTCACCTATTAAGACAGAGTTTAAGTATTTTCACGTGGTTGAGGGTGTTCTAACGATTCCCTCTGGGTTTCAACCACGGGTGATAGCGGTCTCTCTCATGAAGGTTGGTGTCAGCAGTAGCCAGGTGGAGCGACAATTTGATTGGCGAGTAAGCGACCTATAGAGAGGTGAAACATGCGTAAGAAAAATAAGTCGGTACCCTTTGTGGCGGGAAATACAACATTGATTGCTGGTGGCACTCATGTGATTGGCGATATTCACTTTTCCGGCAACCTGGAAGTGGAAGGCCGGGTAACGGGAAACGTCGTTGCTGAAGAGGGCGCAGATGCCCGAGTACGCATCCTTCCTGATGGGAAGTTGGTTGGTGAAGTGCGCGCCCCCATAGTGATCATCAATGGGCACATTGAAGGCAACATCTATTCCAGCCATCAAGTCGAACTGGCAGATAAAGCCGTGGTCGAAGGTAATCTACACTATGTATTAATTGAGATTGAGAAGGGTGCCCAAGTAAACGGCAGCTTTGTCCATCAAGCCACGGAAGAACCTAGTAATGTGGTGCCGTTAGAAAATACGGCGGACTCTAGCCAGGAGGCACCTGGTTTATGATAGAATACTTGACTGGAATGCTTGGGTATTAGCCCTGTCGTGCATTCTTAATGGTTTTGTCAGGAGTACTCATGTCAGGTATCGAAACATTTACACCGATGCCGCTGTATATTTCGGAAAATGCAGTAGCGAAGGTAAGAAGTCTGGTTGAAGAAGAAGGTAATCCAGACTTAAAGCTGCGGGTATTTGTTACCGGTGGTGGTTGTTCGGGTTTTCAGTACGGCTTCAGCTTCGATGAGTTGGTAGCCGAGGATGATACGATTGTTGAGAAAGACGGTGTGTCTGTATTGGCAGACCCGCTGAGTTTTCAGTATTTGAATGGATCAACGGTTGACTATGAAGAAGGGCTTCAAGGTTCACGTTTTACTATTACCAACCCCAATGCGACGACGACCTGTGGTTGCGGTTCATCCTTTTCGGTGTGACCTCTGAGTCTTCGGCGGACGTTAAACATATTGGCTCTGTTGGCGACACTAGGCTGGAGCTGTTGGGTCATGGCAGGTGGGGACCTGTTACCCGTAAATGGACTTGTTCAGACGGAAGTGCAGCCCCCCGGTTATTTGGGTCGTATTGAATTAAACAACCCAGACGGGGTGGCTGCCGCACTGCGTCGGGCTGAAAGTTTTTATCACGGCGAGGGAATGCGTGAGGAAGAAATACCACCTCTAGTACTGGTTATTCATGGTTCAGAAGTGGGCATCTTTTTTAAAGAAAATTATTCGCAATACAAGCCTATAGTTGATCTTGCTGCCAAGCTGGCAGCTTTCCAGGTCATTGATATAAGAGTCTGTGAGGCTTCAGCTCAAATTATGGGGCTTGATATCAAAACACGATTCCCCTTCGTGGGCACGGTACCTTACGGCCCAGCTGAGATAACCCGGCTGATTGAGGTCGAGAAATACATTTATTTCTAGAGCATGATTGGTAGTCGAAAGTCTTCGGCAGCCCTTCTTTTTTGCGTACTACCTTCCACCTAAATTCACAGTTGATGGACGCTGCTTACCTAAGCCGATTAGATGGTTAAGCGGGGTAGATCGCGCCCAATATTGAGGCTTTTGAGGCGCCCGTTACCGTCGGTGCGTTGCCGGGTCTTCCTTCGAGCGTCTGCTTTGCCAGCCAGGCAAAGGCCACAGCTTCCACCCACTCGGGTGCGAGGCCCAGTTGTTCAGTACTGGCAATCAGCGCTGGATGCAGCAAGGTTTCCAATCGTTGCATAAGCGTTGTGTTGTAGGCGCCGCCACCACAGAAAAACACTTCTCGTGCCAAAGGTGTCTGTGATCTCAGTGCTTCCGAAATAGTGTGAGCTGTAAATTCAAGTAATGTGGCTTGTACGTCGACAGTGCTAACTTCGGGTAACTGCTGGAGATGGCCTGTTAGCCAAGAAAGGTTAAATAGCTCTGGTCCGGTGCTTTTGGGCGCCGGTTGGGACAGGTAGGGTGTTTTCAGCATTTGCTGTAGAAGGGCGTCAATTACCTGCCCCTGTGCAGCCCAGTGACCATTTTTGTCGTAGGGTTGACCAAGGTTTTGATTGACCCAGCTATCCATTAATCCATTGCCAGGTCCCGTGTCATAGCCCAATAGCGATGAGGGTGAATCATCACCTGGAAGTAGGGTGATATTGGCCATGCCGCCTATATTGATGATGGCTCTGGGAAAGCCCGGTTTTTCGAAAACAGCTTGATGAAAAGCGGGCACTAATGGTGCGCCGTGACCACCGAGGGCAATATCGCGACGGCGAAAATCTGCGACGGTGGTAATGCCGGTTAGTTGAGCAATAGTGTTGGGGTCGCCTATTTGCAAGCTATAGGCGTGCTCACCGCTGTTATCTGGTGGGAAGTGGCGAATGGTCTGGCCGTGGCTGCCAATCGCGGTGATGTCTACTGCCGAAAGGTTTTGCTGAGCCATCAGTTCATTGGCAGCCTGGGCAAAGCGCAAGCCCAATTCACGATCCAGCTGGCCCATGCGGTGTATTTCATTCTCGCCACGAGAGGCCAATGCATGGATTTCTGGTTTGAGTGTTCGAATATCCGCTGAGTGTGTGGCGATTAACTGGGGGAAGTCCGAGGTCGTATCGACCAGAGCGGCATCAATGCTGTCGGCGCTGGTGCCGGACATGAGCCCTATATAAAGTTTTACACCTGACATTGGTGGCATCTATTAATTAGCGTAAGCCAGCTTTGATGATTGCCGGTAGTTGGCTAGTTGCATCATTAGTGGCGCCGTATCTTGTTCAAACTTTACCCGTTCTTGTTCGTGGATGGGTTTGGCTTGAGGTAGTGCCACAGTGCGTGGATTGCGATGAACGCCATTAACCAGAAATTCGTAGTGCAAGTGCGGGCCGGTGGCGTAGCCTGTGGAGCCAACAGTACCAATTACCTGGCGTTGTTTTACCGACTGACCCTTTTTCACTTTGCGTTTGTTCAGATGAAGATATTTTGTGGTAAAGCGCTGTCCGTGCTGAATGAACACATAATTGCCGTTAGCCTTACTGTAGCCTGTTGCTGAAACCCTGCCATCACCAGCGGAAAAAATAGGTGTGCCTCGAGGTGCCGCATAATCTACGCCACGGTGAGCACGAATTTTTTTGTGAATGGGATGCTTGCGGCGAAGGTTAAACCCTGAGCTGATACGGGCAAAGTCCAGCGGTGCGCGTAGAAAGGCTTTTCGCATGCTATACCCTTCTGGGGTGTAGTAGTTGGCTAGCCCTTCGCTATTTTGGTAGCGAACCGCCCTGAAGGATTTACCCTGGTTGGTAAATTCGGCACTCAAGATATTGCCGTTGCCAATTTTTTCACCATCAAGAAATTTCTCTTCGTAGAGTAGAGCGAAGCGATCACCTTTCCTGATATCCAATGCAAAATCGATATCCCAGCCAAAGATATTGGCCAGCCCCATAATCATGCCGTGGGGTAGCTGTGCGCGGTCACCTGCCAGGAACAGAGAATCCTCGATTACAGATTCGCGGTACGCCGTCATTATTTCTGGTTCTAGCAGGATATGTTGGCCGGTGAATTTCTGGCCACTGTCTGTCTCCGAGCTTTTGTAGACGTAAGACTCAAGCTTTGACTTGGTGTATTTAAGCTGCGCCAGCTCGCCTGCCTTATTTAGGCCAAGCTGAATTTCCTGGCCAGGGCGCATATCAACGAGTGGTTTTGCTAGGGGTGTGGATGACATTAGTCGATGGACATCGCCGGCATCCAGAGATACTCGCTGGAATAAGGTGCTGAGGTTGTCACCACTGCGAACAGTTTGCGTCTTCCAATTTAGGCTTTCTGTTGGCTCCGTTGCCACTGCAGGAGGCGCGGGGTTGCTGCTTGGTAGCTGGTGGGCTTTGGCTGGGTCTTGATTCTTGACCTCGATGGCTTGACGGTCGCTCTCTTGGAAGCTGAGGTCAATGCTAACCTCTTGGCGCTTGGCTGCGGCTTCTTTGCTGGGGAGTATGGCGAGCAGCCCAATTGCAAATAAGGCAACGGCCCCGGCCGTAAACAGATGGGGCTTGTGTGGTCTTTTGGCAATTAGGCTTTGCCAGAATGACGGGCCTTTGGGGTCACGCATATAGTTAGCTTGGGACATAGCAGCTTAAGAGGTACCGTAAGTAGTGTACTTAATAGTGCAATATATAATAGAAAAGGCTGCAATCCCACTACGTATAGCTTATTTCGAGCAGGGTGATACTTGTTTTTGTAATGGGATAAGGTATCGTTTGCGTCCTTTTAGTCGGTAGAAATACGAGATAAAAGCATGTCCACAGGCGGTACAGAGTTGATAGCTGATTTACAGGCCCGAGGTCTGATTGCCCAGATGACTGGTGACGGAGAGTTGGCTGAGCATCTGTCGAGTGGTTGTCGCACCCTTTATTGTGGCTTTGATCCCACTGCAGACAGTTTGCATATTGGCAGTTTGGTGCCGTTGTTGGCCTTGCGGCGTTTCCAGCAGGCAGGCCATAAACCCATTGCTTTGGTGGGTGGTGCCACGGGTTTGATTGGTGATCCCAGCTTTAAGGCTCAAGAACGAAAGCTTAATACGGCTGAAGTGGTAACAGGTTGGGTCGAGCGTATCAGGACACAAGTTTCACAGTTTGTTGATTTCGATGCCGGAGAGAGTTCGGCAGAGGTGGTTAATAACCTGGACTGGATTGGCAAAATAGATTTGCTGAGCTTCTTGAGAGATGTGGGGAAGCATTTCTCCGTTAATAACATGGTGAATAAGGAATCCGTGAAGCAGCGACTTGATCGGGAGGGCGCGGGTATTTCCTATACCGAGTTCACCTACATGTTGTTGCAGTCTTATGATTTTGCTGAGCTGAATCGCCTGCATGACTGCACGCTGCAAATAGGAGGTTCAGATCAATGGGGCAATATAACCGGGGGTATAGATCTCGCTCGTCGCCTGAATGGTAATCAGGTCTTTGGTATGACCTTGCCATTGGTGACCAAATCAGATGGTGCCAAGTTTGGTAAAACTGAAACAGGTACCATATGGCTTGATCCAGCTAAGACTTCACCTTACGCATTCTATCAATTCTGGTTAAATACAGCCGATGCGGATGCCTACAAGTTTCTCCGTTACTTCACTTTCCTACCCATTGCTGACATAGAGGCGATTGAGCGGGCCGATGCAGAGGTTCATGGTAGAAAGTCTGCCCAGGGCATTCTGGCAAGGGAGGTGACAGAGCTAGTACATGGTGTGGGTGGTTTAGAGGCCGCCGAACGAATCACTGAGGCGCTATTCTCTGGTGGCTTGGAGGCGCTCACAGAAAGTGATCTTGAGCAGCTCAAGCAGGATGGTATGCCAGCCAGTGACCTCAGTGTGGCAGAGCTTGATGGGCAGATGCTTACAGGTCTATTTACTGATAGTGGTCTGGTGAAGGCAGGGCGGGAGGCAAAAGATGCACTGGGTCGAAATGCAGTGTTCATTAATGGTGTGTCAAAAGGTGCCGACGATAATATGAAAGTCATTGAGTGCTTTGCGCCAGAGCGGGCACTCTATGGCCGCTTCTTTATGGTGAAGCTGGGTAAGAAAAAGCATCATTTATATGAGCTGATTTGACAGTATTGTCTAGTGCGTTAAAGCCCGGCTTTTTAGCCCGGCTTTTTTTTGGTCGAAAAGCCACCAAGTTGAATGCTAAGTAGGCAGATTTTTACTGGTGAAAATAAAAATGAAGAAAGGCGTTGACGGGGTGAGATTAGTCGATAGAATGCGCGCCTCGATTCGGGGATAGTTGCTCGTTTCGAAGCCCGATAAAGGCACTGTAAAAAAGAAAAAAGATTTTTACAGAAAGCCGTTGACAACAGGGTGTAAGGCGCTAGAATGCGCGTCCGCTTCGGGGTTGATTTGAAGTGGAAAGTTAGCAGAAGTAAGAGTTGAAATTTTAAATACGAAATATCACATTACTCTGTTGACATTAAGGCGGCGATCATTAGAATACGCAGCCCGCTCCTAGAGAGCGAACGTTCTTTAACAATTGATCAGATAATGCGTGTGGGTGCTTGCTGAGACGATTCAAGTGACAACGAATCATCAAACGCAAGTATCTCACCAAAAGAAGTAATTTGGTAAGCAGAAAGTGTTTGAGCCAAGTTTTTGAGTAGTATCACTGGTTTAGTGAAACTGCTTCCTCTTGTCGACTCTTTATAGGGGAGATAGAGGTTAAAGATTAAACTGAAGAGTTTGATCATGGCTCAGATTGAACGCTGGCGGCAGGCCTAACACATGCAAGTCGAGCGAGAAAGCACTTCGGTGCGAGTACAGCGGCGGACGGGTGAGTAACGCGTAGGAATCTACCTAGTAGTGGGGGACAACATGTGGAAACGCATGCTAATACCGCATACGCCCTATGGGGGAAAGCAGGGGATCTTCGGACCTTGCGCTATTGGATGAGCCTGCGTCAGATTAGCTAGTTGGTGGGGTAATGGCCTACCAAGGCAACGATCTGTAGCTGGTCTGAGAGGATGACCAGCCACACTGGGACTGAGACACGGCCCAGACTCCTACGGGAGGCAGCAGTGGGGAATATTGGACAATGGGCGCAAGCCTGATCCAGCCATGCCGCGTGTGTGAAGAAGGCTCTAGGGTTGTAAAGCACTTTCAGTAGGGAGGAAAAGTTGGTAGTTAATAGCTGCTAACCCTGACGTTACCTACAGAAGAAGCACCGGCAAACTCCGTGCCAGCAGCCGCGGTAATACGGAGGGTGCGAGCGTTAATCGGAATTACTGGGCGTAAAGCGCGCGTAGGCGGTTTGATAAGCTGGATGTGAAAGCCCTGGGCTCAACCTGGGAACTGCATCCAGAACTGTCTGACTAGAGTACAGTAGAGGTGAGTGGAATTTCCTGTGTAGCGGTGAAATGCGTAGATATAGGAAGGAACATCAGTGGCGAAGGCGGCTCACTGGACTGATACTGACGCTGAGGTGCGAAAGCGTGGGGAGCAAACAGGATTAGATACCCTGGTAGTCCACGCCGTAAACG
>JBALWM010000172.1:0-2333 GCA_036960905.1 Porticoccus sp. | reverse complement strand
AGACCAACAATCGCTCATTCTTCGCTCTGCCGACACCTACTTTAATGTACTGAAAGCCAGAGAGAATCTTGAAACCGCACTGGCCGAAGAAAAAGCCCTTAAACGACAGATGGAGCAGACCCGTGAACGTTTTGAAGTTGGCTTGCTACCCATTACTGATGTACATGAAGCTCAAGCTGCATTTGACGAGACGACGGTTAGAACCTTGGAGATCAGCGGGGCACTGGACATTGCCTTTGAACGGCTCACTGTATTGACTGGACAAGCTCACGATCAACTATCAGGCCTAATGCCTGACTTTCCGGTAGTGCAACCCGAGCCACTTGACCGGGAAGCATGGGTGCAGTTTTCTTTAAAAAATAACTTTTCATTACAAATTGCCAAACACGAACAAGACGCCGCAGACAATAATGCTCAGTCGAAAAAATATGAACACATGCCCACCGTGACAGGTGCGTTCTCATATCATGATGAAAATTCGGATACCGACTTTAAAGGGAGAGACCTAAGCGATGATACGTTTTTTTCCAGACCTTCTGAGATTGATAGGGATGGCCACACAGTGTCAGTACAACTCAATGTGCCAATATTTACTGGCGGGCTGGTCAGTGCCGAACGAAGACGAGCCTACCAACAGTTTATTCAGGCTGAGGAAAGGCGTATCGGCGCTGAACGCGAAACTGTGCAAAATGCTCGTTCTCTGCACTTGCTCGTACTCACTAACACCGCACGGGTAAAAGCTAGAAATCAAGCTGTCATCTCCGCAGAGAGCGCACTTGAAGCCACTCAGGCCGGCTACGGGGCAGGCACCCGCAATATCGTAGATGTCTTAGTGGTACAGCGGAATCTCTATCGAGCCCGTCGCGACTACGCCAATTCGCGCTACGATTACATTGCCAGTTTGTTGAGGCTTAAAGAAGTCGCTGGCCAATTAAGTCCAGAGGATATTTACCAACTGAATGCCTGGCTGGACCCTGAGCTCAGCGTCCTAAAAGCTGGCGTTCGATAATTTCGAGCACCTGGTCCAGCGCACCACGATTATTGTCTGCCACCAATTTTGCTGCAGCTCCCATTTGGGCGGCTGATGCTGGGTTTTGCAAAAGCTCTGTCACTTGATGAGCAATAACATCCACCCCCTCACAGACGGCCATTCCTTCTGCCTCCAACAATAACCGAGAAGCCTCTGCAAAATTAAACAGGTGCGGACCACTGAGTACTGGCACCTGCCAAGCGGCGGGCTCAATCAAATTATGGCCACCCACAGGCACAAGGCTCCCTCCCACAAAGGCGATATCACAAGCGCCAAAGAACAACAGCAGCTCACCCATCGTATCACCGAGCAATACCTGATCCTCTAGTGAGGGCAGTTCATCACTGCTACGGCGAATCACCTGAAAACCACGGTTGGCACAGCACTGGAAGACCTCATCAAATCGCTCAGGATGACGAGGGACCAACACCAGAAGCAGCTCAGGAAAACTCAACCTGATCTGTTCAAAGCTATCAAGGATGATCTCATCCTCTCCTGCATGAGTACTAGCAACCAACAATATTGGTCGTTTTGAGCCACCCTGCCACTGAGCTTTTAAGGTCTGCGCCCTGGCTTTTATTTCATCATCCAAGCTGAGATCAAACTTGATATTTCCAGTAACCACTAACTGATGTTTACTCAACCCCAGCCCCAAAAAACGCTCGCCATCATCTTGATGCTGGGCTGCAATACAATTAATTCTCTGTAACATCGGCAACGTTAACGCCGAAAACTTTTGATACCCCATTGCCGACTTTTCCGACAACCTCGCATTGGCTACCACAACGGGAATATCCCGGTCACGGCAACGATGCACCAGATTTGGCCATAACTCCGTTTCCATAATGACCAGCACATCAGGGTGAATACGGTTTAAGAACCGATGCAATACATCGGGTAAATCGTAGGGCGCGTATACGTGGTAAACACTACTGCCAAATACTGCTTTCACTCTCGCCGAACCAGTTGGTGTCATGGTGGTCACCACCAGTAAGGCATCGGAGTAACGTGCTTGTAATTGCTTGATCATTGGCACCGCTGCCAGGGTTTCACCCACAGACACTGAATGGACCCAGAGCACTCTGCGACCAGACTCTATAGGTGGCACAAAACCAAATCGCTCAGCCCAGCGTTGACGGTATTCTGGTGCTTTTTGACCACGCCACAACAACCGCAACAAAATCAGCGGCGTCAGCAGATAAAATAACAATGAATAAATTGTAAGAGCCATACTTGCCAATGGAGGTCTTTCCCCTGTTTTGCCGAAAGCATAAAGCCAATGGTCAGGGTATACTAGTGCGCC
>JBALWM010000022.1:0-18700 GCA_036960905.1 Porticoccus sp. | reverse complement strand
CCATATTCACGAAAATATAGACAAAGAATGTCAGTGTAATACTCCCTGCGAGCAACCGACCAAACATACTCTGTGCTCTCAGGCAGATAATGACACACCTTATGATAATCAGTAGAAACAATCCTACCAGTAGGGTGACGCCAATCAATCCGAACTCCTCTGCCAGTACGGCAATGATAAAATCCGTATGACTTTCTGGGAGAAAATCCAACTGCGACTGGGTCCCTTGCATCCAACCCTTGCCATGAATACCACCAGAGCCAATGGCAATAGTGGATTGAATAATATTCCAACCAGAACCAAGCTTATCTGCTTCAGGGTTGAACATGGTCAAAATCCGCTGCTTTTGGTAATCGTGCAATACATAGAACCACATCAACGGTAGAGCAATCATGGCTGCCAGCCCCGAAAACCCAAGGTAACGCTTGGGTAAGCCCGCCAGAAAAAGCACAAAAAAACCGGAAACACCGATGAGAATGGCTGTCCCCAGATCAGGCTGCAACACGACAAGTACTGGCGGTATACCAATAAAGACCAGCGCAAAGAACACATGCTTAAAGTTGGGTGGTAACGCCCTTTTGCCCAGATACTGCGCAAGCATCAGTGGGACAGCAATTTTGAGTATTTCTGAAGGCTGAAAGCGGAAACCACTTATTTCCAACCAGCGCTGTGCCCCCTTTGCTCCTACCCCAAAAAATAACACGCCAACAAGTAACAATACGCCCCCCAGATAAGGCAGTGCACCCCACCTTTCCAGAAACCGTGGTGGTATCTGTGCAGTCACCAGCATAACCATCAGCCCCACACCATAGTAGCTAAGTTGACGATTCACATAATGTGCACTCTGACCACTGGCACTGTAGAGCACGAATAAACCTACACCAGCCAAGAGCATCAGCAGCACCAGAAGAGGAAAGTCCATATGGAATTTTTGCCACTGACTGGGGGAACCATAGATGGCCGAACCATCAGACCCCATGTGCCGAACAAAATCACCTTGGCTCATCGGCACCTCCCTCTGGTTCAGGATAATATTCCATAAAGGCATCAATTACTTTTCGTGCCACCGGTGCTGCCGCTGAGCTGCCGTGTTCTCCGTTTTCTATAATAACCGACACCGCAATTCTCGGGTTTTCCACTGGGGCAAAGGCAATAAACAAGGCATGATCCCGATTTCTCTTTGCCACCATTTCGGCATCGTATTCTTCATCCTGCTTAATACCAATAACCTGGGCTGTTCCGGTTTTTCCAGCTATATGATAGTTAAGCCCCCGATTGATACCTTGAGCGGTACCTCGACGGTGATGAACCACATCTTGCATGGCTTGGTGAACATAATTCCAGTGGCTCTCAGATGCCTGAATTCTTCCTGCGGGAGGCTGTACCGCATGCTGCTTCCGAACCAACTGGGGAGATCGCATTTCACCACGACTCGCCATTCTTGCTGTTGCCACCGCCAGCTGAACAGGTGTTGCCAAGGTGAAGCCCTGACCTATGCTGGTGTTTACTGTATCCCCCGGATACCAGGCTAAACCCTTGGCACCCCTCTTCCAAGCCCTTGATGGCATAATGCCGGCTCTTTCTGTTGGCATATCAAGGCCAGTTTTCTGACCAAGCCCAAACCGGCTTCCATAAAGTGAGAGTGTATCAATGGTCATTTTCACACCCACATCGTAGAAAAAAGTATCACAGGATTGGATAATGGCATCACGCAGATAGATTTTGCTGCCATGTCCGCCTTTCTTCCAATCCCGATACTTTCTTTCTTCATTTTTTAACTGATAAAAACCAGGGTCATAGATCCTGTGATCACTATTAATGGTGCCACTTTCCAACGCCGCCAGACCAAACAAGGGTTTAATCGTCGACCCGGGTGGGTACTGCCCCTGTAACGCTCGGTCAAACAGTGGTTGATCCGGGGAGTTGAGCAACGCGTCATAATTATCAAAACTAATGCCTGTGACGAACTCATTGGTATCAAAGGTAGGTGCGCTCCCCATAGCAAGCACACCTCCCGTCGCAATTTCTATGGCGACAACTGCACCACGTTCTTCACCTAATGCCTCATAGATAACATGCTGAAGACGACTGTCTAGATAGAGGTGAAGATCCTTACCGGGTACGGGGTCTGTTCGCTCCAAATGCCGCATGACACGGCCTCGAGCATTGGTCTCCACTGTCTGGTATCCCACCTTTCCGAGTAGTTCGTCCTCATAATATTTTTCAAGGCCTGTTTTTCCCACCACGAGGGTGCCACTGTAGCGAACCGGGTCTAGCACCTGAATTTCCTGGTCATTAATTCGACCGACATAACCCAGAACATGAGCCAGCTCTTTTCCGAAAGGATAGTTTCGCAACAGTTGAACCGTTACCTCCACACCCAGCAGATGGTATTCATTTACCGCCAATACCCCTTGTTCCCGCTCACTCAAATCGAGGCGTAAGGGCACTGGCTCATAGGGGCGACGACGACGTTTGAGTTGTTTATAAAAACGTTTTTTCTCAGTATCAGAGAGGCCGATCAATCCCTCCACTTCATCAAGAAGCGCTTCTAAATCACCGGCCCTCTCAACCACAATGGACAAGTTAAAACTGGGGCGATTATCTGCCAGCAAGACACCATTGCGATCAAAAATTAATCCACGGGTAGGAGAGGCCGGCTCCACCAGCACTCTATTGCGGTCAGAGAGCGTAACCAAACCCTCGTAGCGAACTACCTGCAAATGGTAATACCGCCATAACAGCACGCCGGCCATCAACACAACGACCAACACCGCGAACAACAAGCGGGCAACAAACAGCCGGGATTCGAGTAGCGGGTTTTTTAAGGCGTGATCATCGTTCATGGAAAAGGATTGTAACTGCAAGCACCCCTGTTTCACCAAGGGATTCAACCCCGCAGTCGCCATTGATTAAAAGTACCGCTGGTTCAGTGGTCAAGTAATGGTCATCAAATAATGGTACACCCATAAAAAAAGCGGGGCTAAGCCCCGCTTTTTAATATG
Organism: Porticoccus sp.; assembly: GCA_036960905.1. GTDB lineage: Bacteria > Pseudomonadota > Gammaproteobacteria > Pseudomonadales > Porticoccaceae > Porticoccus. The sequence goes on along the minus strand of JBALWM010000022.1, from coordinate 15,695 downwards.
AACTCAATGTTATTCAGTTCATTCTTCAGTGGTCTCTGGTGTATCAACAACAGGAGCTGACTCAGCAGCAGGCTGCGCTTCAACTGCTTCTGCAGCGCCACCTTCTTCAGCGGCCACTTCTTTCATGGAAAGTTTGATACGCCCACGAGCATCCACATCGAGCACTTTCACTCGAATTTGCTGACCTTCTTTTAAGTAATCAGTGACTTTCTCCACACGCTCTTGAGCGATTTGAGAAATGTGCAGCAAGCCATCAGTACCCGGCATAATAGTCACGAATGCGCCAAAGTCGACAATGCGTGCCACTGTACCTTCGTAGATACGACCAATTTCAGCTTCTGCAGTAATCTCTTCAATGCGGAAGATGGCATTTTTGAGGCCTTCAGCGTCATCACTGTAAATACGGATAGTGCCATCATCGTTAATATCGATAGTAGCCCCAGTTTCTTCAGTCAATGAACGGATGGTAGCACCACCTTTACCAATGACGTCACGAATCTTATCTGGATCGATTTTCAGAATGTGGTAACGAGGCGCAGTATCGGAGACTTCATCGCGAGCACGGTCGAGAACCTTATTCATTTCACCAAGAATATGGAGACGGGCATGCAGCGCTTGTTCTAGCGCCTTTTCCATAATTTCTTCGGTGATACCCTCGATCTTGATATCCATTTGCAGAGCGGTCACACCTTTAGCGGTACCGGCCACCTTGAAATCCATATCGCCGAGGTGATCTTCGTCACCCAGGATATCGGTTAAAATAGCGAAGCTATCTTCTTCTTTTACTAGGCCCATGGCGATACCGGCAACGGGTGCTTTCAATGGCACACCGGCATCCATCAATGCCAAGCTTGTACCACAAACTGAAGCCATTGAGCTGGAGCCATTAGATTCAGTGATTTCTGAAACAACGCGCATGGCGTAAGGGAATTCTTCAGCAGAAGGCAAAACGGCAGCTATACCGCGACGAGCCAAACGACCGTGGCCCACCTCACGACGTCCGGTGAAGCCCATACGACCACATTCACCCACAGAGTAGGGAGGGAAGTTATAGTGCAACATAAAGGGGTCTTCACGCCTACCTTCCAAAGCATCTATCATCTGAGCATCGCGCATGGAGCCCAATGTGGCAGCAACCAATGCCTGCGTTTCACCACGAGTAAACAGTGCAGTACCGTGAGCCTTGGCCAACACACCTACTTCTACGTCGATGGCACGAACAGTTGTGCTATCACGACCATCGATACGAGGTTCACCGCGAGTGATACGACCGCGGACAATTTTCTTCTCAAGCTTTTTAAATGCGTCACGGACATCTTCACCACTGATTCCAGCGGCTTCATCAACCAGCGTCATTGCGTCATTACGCAAGCTGTCGAGTTGTGCTACACGCTCCTGCTTGTCCGTTGTACGATAAGCATTGTCTAGGCCTTCACCAATTTTGGCCTTCAATGCTTCAGCCAACGCTTCATTTTCAGACGCAGCCTGCCAATCCCAGCGAGGCTTGCCAACTTCACTGGCCAACTCGGCAATAACTTGAACCACTGCTTGCATTTCCTGATGAGCGAAAAGCACGGCACCCAGCATGGTATCTTCCGGCAGCTCGCTCGCTTCGGACTCCACCATTAATACCGCATCTTTAGTACCAGCAACCACCATATTCAACTCAGACTCGGCGAGTTCAGCGTAGGTTGGGTTCAACATGAAGCCCTTGTCAGCGCTGTAACCTACACGAGCACCACCCACTGGACCGTTGAACGGTACACCAGAGATAGACAACGCGGCAGAAACACCAATCATGGCAACAATATCTGGATCTATATTCTTTTCAGCTGACATCACGGTACAGACAACCTGCACCTCATTCTTGAAGCCATTAGGGAACAGCGGACGAATGGGGCGATCGATCAAACGTGAAGTCAGTGTTTCTTTTTCATTAGGACGACCTTCACGCTTGAAAAATCCGCCCGGAATTTTACCGGCAGCATAGGCTTTCTCAATGTAGTGAACGCCGAGAGGGAAAAAGTCTTGCCCCTCTTTAGCTTCTTTGGCGGCAACAACGGTACAAAGTACAGCGGTTTTATCCATGGTACACAAAACCGCAGCAGTGGCCTGGCGTGCAATACGCCCAGTTTCCAATGTAACGGTATGGTTACCGTACTGAAATGTTTTTGTTACAGGGTTCATAAAATCAATTTCCTATTCATTTTTTCTATCATTTGACGCCCTGATAAAACACCGGCAATCAGCTGCTCGGGTTACCAATAATCACCTGTCCAGTTAGAAGCTCTTTCGACGAAGAGACTGTCTGGTAATTTTCTAGATGACTATCCTAGATGACTATAGGTAACTCGATCAGCCACAACATACAGATGTGTTATCTGGCCTCACCATAAATCAACAGCGGCTCCCGAAGGAGCCGCAAATGATTCTATTAACGACGCAGTCCAAGCTTCGCAATAAGTTGCGTATAGCGGGTTGCATCTTTACTTTTCAGGTAATCCAGTAACTTACGACGCTGGTTTACCATGCGGATCAAACCACGACGTGAGTGGTGATCCTTTTTGTGGTCACCGAAGTGGCCTTGCAGTTTATTAATATTAGCTGTCAACAGCGCCACCTGTACTTCCGGTGACCCAGTGTCACCTTCGGCTTGGGCGTAATCTTTGACAATTGCTTCTTTATCAGCTGCATTTAACATCGTTTATTTCTCCAATATGCGGTTTAAAATCCAGGATACCCGCGCATATTTACAGGGATCCTACGGTTTATCGGTTTGATTTCAGTTGTCTGAAACCAATCCCATTCTTGCCCATATGGGGCAAATTCTTTTCACGAGCCTTAGGCTTAAATTCTGCCCCTACAAAAGCTCAACATCTAAAAGACAACGAGACGTTTGGGAGCTACCCGTCCATCATCCGTCACTTCAGCGACACCCAAAAAAGGGCCATTAGCTTCAAAGACGCGCACTATATCGCCTTCTTCGCTGTCGCGATAGACCTGAGGCGCCATCACTGGCTGCCCCTGACGGAAGTAAAATGCTGTATCTTCTGACAGTTCAACTTCCATCAAGTATTTTATGCCTGCATCCATTGGCTTGAGCAAATAATCCAACTCCTCGGCCTGATGCTCCTCTCGCAGGGTCTCGAGTGCGTCTACAGTAATGGTATCCGCCTCATCAAAGGGCCCCGCAGCATTACGATGAAGTCTGGACACATAGGCACCACAACCAAGCTGTGCACCTATATCCTCTGCCAGAGTCCTTACGTAGGTACCCTTACTGCAATGGATTTCCACATCCGCCTCAGGGAACTCGCCGGGACGAAAATCTGCCATTTCCAGTGAATAAATAGTCACTGGACGAGCCTCTCGCTCTATTTCAATGCCCTCACGGGCCAGCTTATACAATGGCTGACCTTGGTGTTTCAGCGCCGAATACATAGACGGCACCTGAGAAATATCACCACGGAATTCAGCCAGCACTGCCTCGACCTGCTTTGCAGTCAAATCTTCAGCACCATTTTCACTGAGGATTTCACCATCAGCATCACCACTGGCGGTGGTAATACCAAAACGAAATGTCGCCCGGTAATGCTTGTCTGCATCCAACAGAAACTGGGTAAACTTGGTCGCCTCTCCCAAACAGATGGGCAATACACCCGTAGCCAATGGATCGAGACTCCCTGTATGCCCCGCCTTGGCAGCAAAAAACAGGTATTTAACCTTTTGTAGTGCACCGTTAGAGGACATACCCAAGGGTTTATCCAACAATAAAATGCCGTTGACCGGCCTGCCTTTACGACGACGAGCCAAAATCAGTTCTCCTCAGACGTATCCGAAGAGCGACCTGAAGAGCTGTCTGAAGAAGAACTGTCTGATAAAGGGATATCCGAATCCACATGCCTTGTGTTATCAATTTTCACAGCGGCATCAATCAGCGCTGAAAGATCCTGTCCGCGCTTACTGCTGGGGTCGTAGATAAAATGCAGCCGTGGCGTAGTTCGCATCTGCATTCGCTTGGCTAGTAGGGACCGTAAAAACCCCGACGCACCATTTAGTATTTTAGCCGCCTGTAGGGACTCATCTTCGGAATCAGTACCCACAAAATTGACGAACACCTTGGCATTGGCCAAGTCACGATTAACATCCACACCCGTAATATTGACCATCTTCAGCCGTGGATCACGCACTTCATCACGGATCAGCTCTGCTAGCTCTCGCTGCAGTGCATCAGACACCCTGTCACTACGGGTAAATTCTCTTGGCATATCAATATACCGCTAGAGCTAAAGCTCTCGCGCCACTTCCTTAATATCGAAGACTTCGATTTGATCGCCCGCTTTAATATCATTGTAATCTTTAACGCCGATACCACATTCCATACCGTTGCGGACATCATTCACATCATCTTTAAAGCGACGCAGAGACTCAAGCTCACCTTCGTAAATCACTACGTTGTCCCGTAGTACCCGGATAGGCTTGCTGCGATGAACAGTACCCTCGATAACCATACAACCGGCCACCGCACCAAATTTTGGCGAACGGAACACATCTCGAACTTCCGCAATACCAACAATCTCTTCTCTCTTCTCAGGTGTCAGCAATCCGCCCAACGCCTGCTTCACATCATCCAACAGGTTATAGATGATGCTGTAGTACCGAAGATCCAGGCCTTCATCTTCCGCCAAGCGGCGAGCAGCGCCATCAGCTCGAACATTAAAACCAATCACTGCAGCACCTGCAGCAACCGCCAAATTAATATCGGATTCGTTAATACCTCCAACACCGGAAGCAATAACATTCACTTCAACTTCATCATTACCGATATCGCTCAATGTAGACAAAATGGCTTCTAGGGAGCCACGCACATCGGCCTTAATCAAAACAGGCAACAGACCTTTTTCTTCACCACCTTCAAAAGTGGTAAACATATTTTCAAGCTTAGCCGCCTGTTGACGGATCGCTTTTTCGTGACGAGCTTTGTCCTGTCGCCTTTCGGCCAAATCACGGGCCTTGCGCTCATCCTCTACCACCAAGAATTCTTCACCGGCAGCAGGCGGCTTATCCAAACCAAGAATTTCTACGGGAATCGATGGACCAGCTTCAGCCGTTGAACGCCCGGCTTCGTCATTCATTGCACGAATCTTACCGACACTTTCACCCGCCAGTACCAAGTCACCCTTGCGCAGAGTACCAGACTGAACCAATGCTGTAGCCACAGCACCACGACCCTTCTCAAGCCGAGACTCTACAATGACACCCTTAGCTGGCACATTAGTGGGTGCTTGCAGCTCAAGTAGTTCGGACTGTAGCAACACCGCTTCAAGTAACGCATCGATACCCTCACCAGTGTGGGCAGACACCTTCACAAATTGTGTGTCGCCGCCCCACTCTTCGGGAATCACCTCTTTGGCAGACAGCTCATTTGTTACTCGCTCGGGATCAGCACCTTCTTTATCCATTTTGTTAATCGCAACCACTATGGGCACACCAGCAGCGCGGGCGTGTTGAATAGCCTCTTCCGTTTGCGGCATCACACCATCGTCAGCAGCCACAACCAGAATAACCACATCGGTACTCTGAGCACCGCGGGCTCGCATAGCAGTAAAGGCTGCGTGTCCCGGTGTATCCAGAAACGTTACCATCCCTTTCGGAGTGTCCACATGGTAAGCACCAATGTGCTGGGTAATTCCACCCGCTTCACCAGAAGCCACCCGGCTTTCACGAATATAGTCCAGCAAGGACGTTTTACCGTGATCGACGTGCCCCATCACTGTTACGACCGGTGCACGAGGTTCTAGTGCTTCTTCCATGGTGGCCTGCAGTGCATCAATCAACTTCTGCTCTACTTCCTCTTCAGAAACAGGTACCGGGTTATGCCCCAGCTCTTCTACCATCAAGATGGCAGTATCCTGATCGATGAGCTGATTCATCGTTGCCATAGTGCCCATCTTCATCAACCCTTTGATGAGAACTGCCGCTTTTACCGACATTCGTTGTGCCAAATCACTGACAGTAATTTCTTCAGGGATTTCAACATCGTGAACAATTTTGTCCGTCGGTTTTTTAAATTTGTGTATGTTTTCAATCTTGATGGCTTTCTTCTTTGCACCAGATCGAAGGCGAGGCTTCTTATCATCGTCCGCCTCATCAACAACTGCCTTCATCAAGTCTTCATTTTTACGCTTGGCTGCTTTGACCGCACCACGCTTTTTCGGCTTTTTAGGTTTTTCTTCTGCATCAACAGCAGCAGCCTCATCCACCTTCGTATACGTTTTCACATGCTTGGTGGTAGGGGTTTCAACAGGGGCAGGAGGCGTAGGCTCCACGGGCACCTGAGGAATAGCTTCTTCTTTCTGCCGATCTTCCTCAGCTTTGAGGCTCACATCTGCTTCAGCCTTGCGACGTGTTTCAATCGCAGCCTGTCGCTGCAACTCCACATCATCAGTACGAGATGTTGTTATTTCTACCGGAGCACTTTCAACAACCGGCTCTTCAGCATCCACCTGGCTGCCCAGCTCTTCCTCACTGCGTTTCACATAGGTACGTTTTTTACGAACCTCAACATTGACCGTTTTACGGCCAGCACCCGTTTTGAGCGTGCTAACTGTTTTACGCTTAAGAGTAATTTGCTTTGGCTCACGCGATGCTTCACCGTGCAAGCCTTTTAAATAGGCCAGCAACTTCTGTTTTTCTTCATCATCGACAGTCGCATCAGCAGAATTATGTGATAAACCCGCTTCCTGCATTTGACTCAGCAGGCGGTCAACGGACGCCCCAACAACCTTGGCAAGTTCGCTTACAGTAACTTCAGCCATCAGTATTCCTCGATTTTTCGCCTTCGTATTTAATTGTTGTCACCTTCTTCGGCAAACCAGGGTGCACGGGCTGTCATAATCAATTCAGCAGCACGCACTTCATCAATGGTGTCGATATCCAGCAAGTCATCAACCGCTTGCTCTGCCAAGTCTTCCATAGTGACAATACCATGAGCGGCCAACACCCGGGCCAGCTCCTCGTCCATGCCATCCATGGTCAACAAATCTTCTGCTGGCTCGGCAATACTCTCTTCTGAGGCCAAAGCCATAGTTAGCAGTGCATCCTTAGCTCGGGCACGCAAGGCTTCGGCTATATCTTCATCAAACCCATCAATACCTGCCATTTCTTCAAGAGGAACATAAGCCACCTCTTCAATAGAAGTGAAACCTTCTTCAACTAGGACGGCAGCGACATCTTCGTCCACATCCAGTTTACTCTCGAAGATTTCGACCAGATGACTCGATTCTTCCTGCTGCTTACCTTCAGCTTCATCGATACTCATGACATTAATTTTCCAGCCAGTCAGCTCCGAGGCCAGACGAACATTCTGGCCATTTCGGCCAATCGCCATAGCCAGCGCGCCCTCTGCCACGGCCACGTCCATCGAACGAGTATCTTCATCAACAACAATGGATTCCACTTCCGCCGGAGCCATAGCATTAATGACCAACTGGGCAGGGTTATCATCCCAGAGAACAATATCGATACGCTCGCCATCCAGCTCATTAGAGACAGCTTGTACACGGGCACCACGCATGCCAACACAGGCACCTACGGGATCAATACGTCCGTCATTCGTTTTCACGGCAATCTTGGCCCGTGATCCATGATCACGAGCACTGCCCCGTATTTCAATAACTTCCTCTGCAATTTCGGGCACTTCAATCCGGAAGAGCTCGATTAACATCTCGTTACATTTGCGACTTAAAAATAACTGAGGGCCTCGATTTTCAGGGTTGATCTCCTTCAAAACCGCCCGCACCCGATCATTGATACGAAAGACCTCTCGGCCCACCAATTCTTCACGGGTCATCAATGCTTCAGCATTGTTGCCTAAGTCCACAATAATATTATCGCGGGTCACCTTCTTGACCGTACCACTAACGAGCTCACCGATCTGATCACGATACTGATCAACTACCAGGGCGCGCTCAGCATCACGAACTTTCTGAACAATAACTTGCTTGGCTGTTTGTGCGGCGATTCGACCAAAACCAATGTTTTCCACAGATTCTTCAAAGCTGTCACCCGCCTTGAGTGCTGCATCTTTTTCGTGGGCCTCCTCAAGCGTAAACTGGGTACCAAGCTCTGCCAGGGTTTCATCATCCACAACGTCCCACCAGCGAAAAGAGCCGTAATCGCCCGTTTCACGATCAATAGCCACACGGATATTGGCATCCTCGTCATAACGTTTCTTGGTTGCCGTAGCCAATGCCTGCTCGATGGCCTCGAATATAACGTCAGAAGCAACGCCCTTTTCATTAGAAACTGCTTCCACCACCATCAAAATTTCTTTATTCATTTGTCAGCCTCGCAATCGTCCTCAAAACCTGGGAACGATATTCGCCTTTTCAATACTGTCTATGGGAAAGAGGAACTCATGGTCATCAACAACCAATAAAACATCCTCTCCCTCTACACCACTCAGACGGCCCTTAAAGTTCCGCCTTCCCTCATAGGGGAAACGTAGCCGTAAGGCAACATCTTCATCTACATACATCTCAAACTGGGCAAGAGTATACAGCGGCCTGTCCAGCCCCGGAGAAGAAACCTCAAGGGTATACTCTCCACTGATCAGATCTTCTACATCCATCAGACTACCGACTTGACGACTAATTTTTGCACAGTCCTCAACCCCAACAACACCTTCATCGCGATCAATATAGATACGCAACATGGCACTACGGCCCGACGACAAATACTCCAACCCCCAAAACTCACAACCCATGGCTTCAACCACCGGTAGGATTAACGCTTTGAGTATTTCCTGTCTTGTTGCCACAGTAACTTCCAGTAAACCCAATCAAAAAATGGGCACTAGGCCCACTTCCATGGCGGCTTGAACCACCTAACAAAAAGCCCCTAAAAAGGGGCTTTTCGAACGCGCATTTTACCTGCGCATTGATATTGACTGATAACGTGTCAACACCCAAATTTGGTAGCGGGGGCAGGATTTGAACCTACGACCTTCGGGTTATGAGCCCGACGAGCTACCAGGCTGCTCCACCCCGCAACAAATCATTTTGACGTCCCAGTCAAGGAGAAGTTTAGCCTCCTATACCCACCGGATCATAACTCCCGGCTTTGCCTTCCAATAGCTCCTATGGGGCTACTTCAAGGGCCGAGGATTATAGGTCTGCCCCCCACCTTGGTCAAGGATAATCACTCAATATTTAGCGCCTTTTTCACGAACAAAGAGACGGCAACCCTTTCCTCCTTTATTTGTCTCAGATTACAACGCCACATCATGTTCATATTCGCTATTTAGACTTAAGAAAGACGACATGAGCTAAGGCAAAAATATGCAAAAAACAGATGACGACAACCTTACTCGCAAAAAACTTTTCAACAACAAATGGAAGTTCACCTCAAGACTCACCGAGTCGAGACCACAGGCAGAGGAGATAACTCTGGACAACAATGGAACACTCTACGTATTGAGCGAACCTAATTTGTTTTACACGTTTCACTTCAACGGATAAACAGACACAAAAAAGCCCCAATTTATGGGGCTTTTTTTTACGCTCGGCTAGCCGAGACTGTAATAACATTACAACAATATAATGGTGCCCAAGGCCGGACTTGAACCGGCACGGCTTACGCCACTACCCCCTCAAGATAGCGTGTCTACCAATTCCACCACTTGGGCAATAATTTGTTTTCTACTCGGTACCAGTCGCGGGTATCTCCTGACCAGGCTCGGTCATGTCCTCTTCCAGCACAGGGATATCATCGGTAACTGCAGCAGTCGTTTCTACCTCTGGAACCGCTGACTCCAGTGACTGCTGAACCGCCTCCAATTCAGGAAGAATCGCATCACCAACCTTAGCGGTATTTTTAGCGATAACCGCAAGGCCAAAGCTAGTAACAAAGAAGACTGTCGCTAAAATTCCGGTAGCCTTGCTAAAGAAGTTCCAACCACCAGCACTACCTAGCACTGTCTGTGATGCACCAGAACCAAAAGATGCACCAGCTTCAGCGCCCTTACCTTGCTGCAGCAAGATCATGCCAATAATGGCCAATGCTGTAAGCAGGTGAACAATAAGTATGATTTTTTCCATTTGCTTAATTCAGCCAATCAATAGTTAACAATCATTATGCCAGCTCGGTTTACGCCAGCTTACAAATCTCGTTGAATTCCTTCGCATCTAGCGAAGCGCCTCCGACTAATGCGCCATCAACATCTGGCTGCGAAAACAACTCAGCTGCATTGGAGGCCTTAACACTACCACCATACAAGATACGAGTACTGGTACCAGAATCGCCTAACTGCTGACGAATAGCCTGGTGTACTACTTGTGCCTGTTCAGCACTGGCAGTTCTACCCGTGCCTATCGCCCAGACTGGTTCGTAGGCAATCACGGCATTACAAACGGCATCGAGACCACTGCTATTTATCACCGCATCAACCTGAGCAGCAATAACATCCAGAGTTTCACCCTGTTCTCGTTGCTCAAGCGTCTCACCAACACAGAGCACGGGTATCAATCCACCCGCCTGAGCTGCGGAAAACTTCTCCGCAACTTGCTGATTCGTTTCACCATAAATACTGCGCCGCTCGGAGTGACCAACGATCACATATCGACACCCAACTTCACGCAGCATTTCACCGGACACTTCTCCAGTGAAAGCTCCAGAATAGTGCTCGGAAACGTTCTGGGCTCCAACTGAAATATCAGAGCCCTCGATTTCTGCAACTACCACCGGTATGTATACATAGGGCGGGAAAATAGCTACTTCTGCCTCACTGCGCATTTCAAGCAGACCGGCAATCAGAGCGTCAATCGATTCATGATCGCCATTCATTTTCCAGTTGCCTGCCACCAGCGGATGACGCATATCTTATGTTTTCCCGGCCCCGAAAAAGGGGCGCAATCTTAGCTGAGTTACCCACAACATACAATAAGCGGAAAGAGCAAAATCTAGCACTAATCAGCGCATGGCTCCTTAGCCTACTTCACCGCCCACTTCACTCTCAACCACATCTGCCACCTGGCGTACCAGCTTGCTAACCAGAGTAGCATCTTCGGCTTCCACCATTACTCTTACCAGAGGCTCTGTGCCTGAAGGCCTCAATAACACACGGCCACTATCCTGAAGCTCATCCTCGGCAGAGGCTACAGCCTGCTGAATAACCGGAAAGTCATCGAGGTTAAATTTTTGCTTGATCCGAACATTAACCATACTCTGAGGGTATTTTTTCATGCCTTTTTTGAGTGTGTTTAATGGTGTATCCGTTTCCCGCATGGCATTCAGTACCTGCAAAGCAGCAACGACACCATCACCCGTGGTGGTCAGATCACTACAGATGATATGCCCAGAACTTTCACCACCAAGCTGCCAATCATTTTCTCGCAGGGCTTCAATGACATACCTGTCGCCCACATTGGTTCGCACAAAAGGGATTCCCAGTTCGCGTAGTGCGATTTCCATCCCAAAATTACTCATCAAAGTCCCAGCTACACCACTACACCCGCCCTGCTGATGACGGTGCTTGGCAATAACAAAGAGCAACTCATCGCCATCAACGGTATGGCCTTTGTGATCAACAAATAATACCCGGTCACCATCCCCGTCGAGAGCAATACCCATATCAGCGCCCTCGCTGACAACGGCATCCTGCAGCAGCGCTGGCTGTGTTGATCCGCAGTTTTCATTGATATTAAAACCATCGGGTTCAACGGCCATTTCCACCACATCGGCACCAAGTTCTCGAAAAACATTGGGCGCAGTGTGATAGGTTGCACCATTAGCGCAATCCACGACTATTTTCAGGCCTTCCAAACTACGCCCTGAAGGTAAAGTCCCCTTACAAAATTCAATATACCGCCCAACAGCATCAGTCACTCGGTGAGCTTTTCCCAGCTTGCTAGACTCTTCTGTCACCAGATCTTTCTGTAAATAGCGCTCTATATCCTCTTCCACATCATCGGGCAGCTTAAAGCCGTCCCCGCCAAAGAATTTGATGCCATTGTCATAATAAGGGTTATGGGAAGCACTGATCACAATGCCAGCCTGAGCACGAAAGGTTCGGGTAAGATAGGCGATAGCAGGTGTCGGCATCGGGCCAAGCAGCGCAACATCAACACCTGCGGCGATTAATCCAGCCTGTAGCGCCGACTCAAACATATAACCGGAAACCCGAGTATCTTTTCCCATCAAAATCAGCTTGCGGCCTTTCGTTCGCTCACTGAATACTTTGCCCGCTGCCCAACCGAGCTTCAGTACAAAGTCCGCAGTAATGGGGGTAGTACCAACACGTCCACGAATCCCATCTGTGCCAAAAAAACGTCTACCCATTTCCCCTTTCCTCAACAGCATTCATTATTTTCAGTGCATCTACCGTAGCAGCCACATCATGGACTCGAAGAACCCCAACCCCTTGCTGGGCAGCCAACATGGCCAACGCCACACTACCAACCATTCGCTGATTAACCGGCTTATCGAGAATCGCACCAATCATGGATTTTCGTGACACCCCCACTAACAGTGGGAAACCCAGAGAACCCAATTCGGGCAAAGCACGAAACAGTGATAGATTGTGCGCCAGAGTTTTGCCAAAACCAAATCCTGGGTCCAGTAAAATATTGCACCGGGCTATGCCTGCTTGCTCACAGGCATCCACCCTTGTCAGAAGAAACTCTCTAACTTCTTTTTCCACGTCCTCGTAGCGGGGATCATTCTGCATAGTCTCTGGTTCTCCAGCCATATGCATCAGGCAAACAGGAAGTCCTGTAGAGGCTGCGGCAGCCAAAGCACCTGGACGCTGTAAGGCTCGAACATCATTAATCATGGCCGCTCCAGCACCAGCAGACTCCTGGATAACTACTGGAGTACTGGTATCCACTGAAACTGGCACATCAAAATTCTCGGTAATACCCTCGATGATGGGTACGACTCTGTCCAACTCCTCATCAGCAGTAACCGGCACTGAATTCGGACGAGTTGACTCCCCACCCACATCGATAATATCTGCGCCCTCTGCTATCAGGCTTTCAACACGCTCCAGTACCAGTGACATATCCAGGCAATCACTATTCCCATACAGCTGCCCACCATCTGAAAAGGAATCCGGCGTGGTATTAAGCACCGCCATAATGCGAGGAGAAGAAAGGTCGAGCCGGTACTGACCGAGATTCATCTAAAATCCTGAAAGATGGGCAAGTCGGGTGCTGCCATTCTTAGAAATAAAACACCCCCGACACAGTGGCCGGAGGAGTAGGAGGGCGCTATCAGTGCTCTTCGGCAGGACCACCCACGGCGCCCCTATCATCAGAATCATCATTTTCCTGGCCATCAGGGCGACCACCAAAATCTTCATCACACCAGTCGTGGGGTGGACGTACAGGTTTTCGGGCCATCAAATCATCTACCTGGTCCGAATCAATCGTTTCATACTCCATCAAAGCATCTTTCATGGCATGAAGAATATCCATGTTATCTTTCAAAATTTGCTCTGATCGCCCATAGCATTCATCCAACGTCCGGCGAACTTCGATATCAATTTCTCTGGCAGTATCGCTAGAATAAGTAAGCTGCCCGGTACCTGGCATTTGCCCTTCATCTTCACCATAGAGAACAGGTCCCATTTTGTCAGACAAACCCCAACGTCCAACCATATTACGAGCCATCTGTGTAGCACGCTCAATATCATTAGAAGCACCCGTGGTCACGCCATCCTCGCCATGAATGAGCTCCTCTGCAATTCGGCCACCAAACAAACTACACAGCTGGCTTTCTAGCTGACGCTTGCTGAGACTGTACTTATCTTCCTCGGGCAAAAATTGGGTAACGCCCAACGCCCTTCCCCGGGGAATAATAGAAACCTTATGCACCGGATCATGCTCGGGTACCAACCGACCAATAATCGCATGCCCTGCTTCATGGTAAGCAGTATTTTTCTTTTCCTTCTCAGACATCACCATGGAGCGACGCTCAGCACCCATCATGATTTTGTCCCGGGCCTTTTCAAACTCTTCCATGGTCACAACGCGCTTGTTTGCCTTAGCAGCAAATAATGAGGCTTCATTAATCAGATTAGCCAAGTCGGCACCTGAAAATCCTGGTGTACCCCTGGCAACAATACCGAGGTCGACCTTGTCATCCAGAGGTACTTTACGCACATGAACTTTAAGGATTTGCTCACGACCACGAATATCAGGCAACCCAACATACACCTGCCGATCAAAACGACCGGGACGCAGCAATGCCTTATCCAGCACATCGGGACGGTTAGTAGCTGCAATGACAATGACGCCTTCATTGCCTTCAAAACCGTCCATTTCTACCAGTAACTGGTTGAGGGTTTGTTCACGCTCATCGTTACCACCACCATAGCCACCACCACGGGTGCGACCTACAGCATCAATTTCATCGATAAAGATAATGCAGGGAGCCTGCTTTTTAGCCTGTTCGAACATATCTCTAACACGGGATGCCCCCACACCCACAAACATTTCCACAAAATCTGAACCGGAAATCGAGAAGAATGGCACCTTGGCCTCACCAGCAATAGCCTTAGCCAACAAAGTTTTACCGGTACCAGGAGGGCCCACCATCAGTACACCTTGGGGAATACGACCACCAAGACGTTGAAAACGGGAGGGGTCACGCAAGAAATCTACAAGCTCATGAACATCTTCTTTTGCCTCATCGACACCAGCCACATCAGCAAATGTTGTATTGATTTGATCTTCGCTCAGCAGCCTAGCTTTGCTTTTACCAAATGCCATAGGGCCACCGCGGCCACCGCCACCCCCACCCTGCATCTGACGCATAAAGAACATGAAGATGGCTAGAATTAACAATATAGGGAAAGCAGCGACTAACAACTGAGTCCACAGGCTCTGAGGCTCTGGCTCCTTCCCTACAACTTTTACGTTATTATTAAGCAAGTCTGTCATCAAGCCAGCATCAGGTGTGTCTGGGCGAGTAGTTTTGAACGTACCGCCATCTACACGCTTGCCCTCAATAGAGGACGGCCCCTCAAGCACTACACTATCAATGCGACCCGTTTGCACTTCTTCGATAAAGGAGGAATAGCTAACACTCTCATCCTGAACCTTTGGGCTAAAATTCTGAAATACAGTCAGCAACACTGCTGCAATAATCAGCCACAACACAAGATTTTTTGCCATGTCGTTCAAGTAACCATCCTCGTCTGAAACACTACCGACTACCGGTAACCGTAATACTGGGTTATCGCCATGACAAACCCCATTAAATTAATTTAGCCCTGACTCTTCAGTCCCTTAGCCACCAGATAAACCTCCCGTGAACGAGGCCTCGACGCATCGGGTTTGCGCGTGACCACACGCTCAAACTTACCTCTCACTTGGTGCAGAAACTCATCAAAACCTTCTCCATGGAACACTTTGGCAACAAAATCGCCGCCAGGTTTCAATATCTGACAAGCCAAATCCAGCGCCAGCTCGACTAAATATATCGCCTTGGGCTGATCTACAGCCCTCATACCACTCATATTGGGGGCCATATCCGAAATTACAAGGTCTGCAAGGTCGCCACCAAGGACATTAAGAATGTCATGGAGCACCGCTTCTTCGGTGAAGTCACCTTGGACAAAATCTACGTCAGCGATACTATCCATGGGCAATATATCTGACGCCACAACACGCCCCTTATCACCCACCAACTTT
>JBALWM010000171.1:0-2380 GCA_036960905.1 Porticoccus sp. | reverse complement strand
CTCTAAAGGCGGTAGATGATGTCTCGTTCTCCATTCCACAGGGGGCATGTTTTGGGCTACTAGGCCCCAATGGCGCGGGAAAAACCACAACTATTGAAATTATTGAAGGCATCAAAAAACCCAGTTCTGGAGAGATACTATATAAAGGCAAGCCGAGGGACCGGAAATTTTCAGAGCAAACCGGCATCCAGTTTCAGTCTACCGCTCTGATGGATTACCTGAAAACCCACGAAGTTCTAACCCTGTTTGCCAAGCTCTATCCCCGCAGCCAGCCCATTGATCACCTGATAGAACTGTGCCAACTTGGAGAGTTTCTTGATACCTACGCCACACGATTATCCGGGGGACAAAGGCAGAGGTTATTACTGGCTGTTGCGCTGATTAATGACCCAGAGGTTCTCTTTCTTGATGAACCCACCACGGGTCTCGACCCCCAATCACGCCGCAATTTCTGGTCCCTGATCAAGGACATTAAATCTCAAGGGAAAACTGTTTTACTAACAACTCACTATATGGAAGAAGCTGAACTGCTATGTGACCAGTTAGTGATTATGGATAAGGGGAAAATCATCGCTGACGGCTCCCCGGAGGCATTGCTCCAACAATATTTCGACCACAGTTATGTGTGCATCGACCAACGTGACTTCCATGGTGATATTAGTGCCTTAACCAGCCCAACTGAAAAGAGGGAAGACTATATAGCCATTGAGACCAACACCGTGGAGAAAACCCTCGCCGAGCTGGTTTCTCTCAATATCAACCTGCGCTCTCTTCGGGTCAAAAACCCCTCACTTGATGACCTGTTTCTGAAATTAACGGGCCACAGGCTAAGGGAGTAACAGCACACCATGAAAGAAATACTTGCCTTGTGGATGGCTCGCAATCGTGAATATTACCGGGACAAAGGGTCCCTATTCTGGTCGTTCGTGGCAACTCCATTTATTGTTATTGTTTTAGCCATTGCCTTTTCATCTGAAAGCCAAGAGGTTTTTCGTGCCGGACTACTCATTACTAACAGCTCAGCACAAACCAGTATTTTTACCGAAGAGCCGGCCATTCAGTTGATTGGGTATACAGATGCTCAAGAAGCCCTTCGCCGGGTACAATTTCACCAACTGGATATCCTCATTACCACTGACAAAGAGTCACGCTACTGGGTAAACCCTGAATCAGCAAAAGGGCGTTTATTAGAAAAACTATTGATATCTGACACCTCCAAGCATTGGCAACGGGAAGAAATTAAAGGCCAAGCTATACGCTACATCGACTGGGTAATACCAGGAATTTTGGCCATGAACATGATGTTTAGCGGTTTGTGGGGAATCGGCTATGTGATTGTCCGCTACCGAAAAAACGGGGTTCTGAAGCGACTACAAGCGACACCGTTAAGAGCCTGGCAGTTTCTTGTTTCCCAAGCATTCTCACGCCTGTTTATCATGCTTTCTGTCACCATATTGGTATTTGTTGTCTGTGATTTATTTCTTGATTTTATGATGGTCGGCAGCCATCTACTGCTATTGCTAATAGCTGTTATTGGAAATTTAGCCATCATCAGCCTGTCACTATTAATGGCAGCACGAACCGCAAGTGAGGAATTAGCTAATGGACTACTTAACCTCATTAGCTTCCCTATGTTGCTACTCTCTGAGCTGTGGTTTTCACTGGATGATGCACCTCAGTGGCTTCAGGACTTCTCACTGATACTGCCGCTCACACATCTGGTCAAGGCTGCTCGGCGGGTGATGCTGGAGGGTGCTGGTTTTACTGAGATTACTCCCCAACTAGGGGTTCTGGTCTTAATGACGCTACTTTTTATCACCTTGGCAGGCATCATGTTTCGCTGGCACAACGACTAATCCCATCAAGTCACGCCGCAAGATCAATGCTTACAGTAGCATCACCAACAATGCGATCACGCAGAGTGAGAACACTAACGTCCGCGAAAACAGCGCACGAATTTCACTAACTTCTGTTTCTCTGATGGGGGGGCTTTCGGCCTCAATACCATCGGCTTCAGCACTATCGACCTCAACACTACCTGACTGAAGCGCGGCTGAAACATAGCTTGCCACGACATCTATAGTACTGTCAGACATCGAAAATAGCGTACCCCGCAAACGCTCAAGGCAAGCTGTAAAATTACCTACAAAGGCGAGGGATACACCTATCAATCTGGAGGGCAACCACTCCATTAATTGCAGCCATCGCTCAGCCGTGGATTTGTCTTCGACATCATCTAAAGACATATCTGAATGCAATACTGATAACCGGTAGAGAATAGCTCCGGGGGCACCGACTAACATAAACCAAAACATGACCGCAAAATACCGCTCAAAATAGCGATAGGAAATGGCACCCAATGCCTCGTTATGTAACTGAC
>JBALWM010000021.1:0-19517 GCA_036960905.1 Porticoccus sp. | reverse complement strand
TGATAGCTGCGAATCTTGATAAGGGCTTCTCTTTCAAGAAAAAGCATGGTTCTTGTTAGCAGGCTTTCATTCCCCATAAAAACAATTACTCAATGTCGACAACGACTGCTCCGTAAAAACCGCTCTGCTCAATCAACTGATGTGCTGTAGCAATTTGCTCCAATGGCAGCCGATGAGCAATCCTATGCTGCAACAGACCCTTATCAAGGCAGTCAGTAATATCCTCAATAGCATCCAACTTCGCTGACTCCGGCATGGCATAGACCAGCACCAGTCGCAGGGTAAGATCCATAAACATCATCTGCCTAAAGGGCAGCGAAGGCTCTGGCACCAACATGGAGGAATAAGTGGCAATAACACCGCCGGTGCTCATTACCTCAAGCAAACCGGGTAAGTTGGCACCAAACTCACCATCCACCACTCGATCAACCCCTCTACCATCGGTCATTTCCGATATTACCCGAACAAACTCATCGCCACTGTGAGGGCAAACAGCATCGGCGCCCGCAACAATACAATGCTCTTCGGCCTGGGAACTGCTGGCAGTGGCAATGACCTGCGCACCCGCCTGCTTGGCCCACTGAATGGCGTAGTGCCCCACTCTGCCTGCACCACCTGTCACCAATACTGTTTGACCGTCCACCGGACCATCGGCAAAGACACAGCGATGGGCTGTCATTGCAGGGATGCCCATACAGGCTCCCACATCAAAACCAACCCCATCGGGAAGCTTCACCGCTCGACCAGAGGGTAATGCGAGGTATTCAGCAGCGGTGCCAAAACGCCGAGCATATTGGGCCTGATAAACCCACACACGCTCACCTATTCTGGAGGCGGGCACGCCTCGACCAACCGCTTCTATCACTCCCGCACCATCACTGTGGGGAACAATAAAGCCACCATCCAACAAACCGGGAGAGGGGCCTGCACGTTTTTTTACATCGGACGGATTCACTGCAGAGCAATGAATACGAACCAGCACCTCACCATGGGCTGGAACAGGTTTTTTTATATCTGTGATGTTTAAAACGTCGCCAGCAGCGCCCAGTGCATCAAATATTGCAGCTTTCATCAGCCGCCTCCTCGTGATAAAAAAATAAGTTTTGCAGAGATCAGATCACTGGATAGCGCTGACAAACATCAGGCTAATACATGTGCTGACCGCCGTTAATTGAAAGCGTCGAACCGGTAATAAAACTGCCGTCATCCGACACCAAAAACAACACGGAACGGGCGATATCATGGGCCGTTCCCAATCGTCCCACTGGAATGGTGGCGATAATTTTTTCGAGCACATCTGCCGGGACATTTCGCACCATGTCCGTATCCACATAGCCTGGGGCGATGGCATTCACCGTGATGCCATGGGCGGCACTTTCCAGAGCTAGCGCTTTGGTAAAACCGTGGATTCCCGACTTGGCCGCTGCATAGTTCACTTGGCCATACTGCCCCGCCTGACCATTAACCGAACCGATATTGACGATACGACCAAAACGGCTCTCCCTCATGTGCTCAATGACACACCGACACACATTAAAGCAAGACCCCAAGTTCGTATCCAGCACGGCCTTCCATGATTCAGGGGACATACGATGCATGGTCTTATCCCGAGTGATCCCGGCGTTATTAATCAGAATCGATACGGGCCCGACATCACGCTCAATGGACTCAATCCCGTTTTTACATGCCTCAAAATCAGACACATCAAATTTGTACGTAGGTATCCCCGTTCGCTCCCTAAACTCTCTGGCACTATCATCGTTATTGGCGTAATTAGCCACCGCAACATAACCAGCCTCTTTGAGCTCTACGGCAATTGCTTCACCGATCCCTCTTGTTCCACCAGTTACCAAGGCTACTTTAGACATATCCTTACTCCACTATTTGACCTATGACGTTTGACCCATAACATTTGCCCGAAGACAATCTGGAATAACCCGCCGCTTGAACAACTATCCATGCAAACGGGAAACACTGATTCCAGAATTACGTGTCAATAAATAACTCAACAGCACGAAGAATACAAACCTTCTTTTTGGTAATTACCCATTTATGACCCATACATACATCACGTCAAAGAGTAATACACATGCCATAAAAAACGGCACCGTCATTATCGAGCGGTGCCGTTCTGTTAAAGATGCACCTGTGAGGTGTAAACCATATTACACCCTGTAAAAACGTTACTGTATTCGACGAAGGACTGAGACACAGTTAGTGACACCAGACCCGCCGATGTTAACGGTCATGGCAACCTCGGGGTTTCCTTTAGCAGCAACACCAATAGGAGCACCGGTTAACTGCTTATAGGCCAGCGCATGCATAGAGGCACCCGTCGCCCCCACGGGGTGGCCTTTCGACTTCAGGCCACCGGATAGATTGATAGGACAATCACCCTCGGGGTTAAACTTGCCGGCCATCATGTCGTAGCCCGCCTGCCCA
Source organism: Porticoccus sp. (assembly GCA_036960905.1). Taxonomy (GTDB): domain Bacteria; phylum Pseudomonadota; class Gammaproteobacteria; order Pseudomonadales; family Porticoccaceae; genus Porticoccus. Next base: position 17,075 of record JBALWM010000021.1, on the reverse strand, counting down.
GGAAGAGACAAGCCAATGGCTTCAGCACAAAGCAGCTCATTGATGGTGAAGCAATCATGTACTTCAGCAAAATCCAGATCGCCGACGTCTACACCCGCTTCTGTACAAGCAAGATTCACAGCGTGTTGGGTGGCCTGTAACTCATGCAACCGCCCCTGACGCTCTGACAGCATCATCCGCTCCGTCACGTGCCCCACACCGGACAATTCAACCGCATGCTTGAAGCCCGCTTTAGCATTCTCGGAAGAGGTCAATACAACCGCTGCGGCACCATCGGTGATCAAAGAACAATCGTGCAACCGAAGAGGTGGTGCAATCATCGGGTTGCCTCCCTTACCGGAATCAGGCAAGTTAAGAATAGCTTCAGCGGTCACCAGCTGGTTTCTATCGGGCAAGCTGCCAGGACCAAAGTGAGCCAGTGGATTTTGAATACCATTTTTGTAGTTCAATGCGGACACATGGGCCAACATGGTTCTCAATTGATCATCACTGATATTGTGTTTTTCCTGGTAGGCCGTTCCCAGCTCGGCAAATAAGCCGGGGAATGTCATCCCTCCAGCACCTTCGGTAGGCCAGTATGAACAGCAGGCCAGTGCGTGGGTCACGCCGGGGGTGTCCAGCAAACTCATTTTCTCAACACCGAGAGCCAAGACGTTTTTAAACCGACCGGATGCCACGGCATAGGCCGCGTTATAAATAGCTAACGAAGATGTGGCACAGGCCCCTTCTGTCCGAGTGGTCGGTTTAAATAACAACCCCTCTGGATCAATTTCCAGCGCCAGCGGCCCTACGTGCTCCTGGTTCACAAACAGGGAAGGTGAACACGCACCCACCCAAATGGCATCAATATCCTTTGCCTCTAGCCCCGCATCGGCAATGGCGCCAGCACCCGCTTCTATGAGCAACTCGTAAAAAGATTTTTGATCCTCAACGGTTCCCGTTTCACGATCACGTTTAACAAAGGAACCGAACTGAGTATTGTATGCACCAACTATACTGACCTTCACTTGATAACCTCTCTACTGTTTAACTGGAAAAATTTTGATTGTAGATACCCCTAACAATTCACACTTAACAATGCATTTTTACGCGATAGAGCCAAACCTCAGATCTTGCGACCTTCGTCACCCCAGAAAACTTTACGTATTTCTTTTTTCAGCACTTTCCCCACTGGACTGCGGGGCAGCTCATCCCAAAACAGCACCTGTTTAGGGGCTTTAACACTACCAAGCTGAGCCTTGCAGTAATTAATAATATCCTGTTCATCAGGCTTGCAGTCTTTATCTTTTAATTCAACCACCGCCGTCACCTGCTCGCCCCATTTGTCATCGGGCAAGCCAATTACAGCACAGTCTTTAATTGTGGGAAGTCCCCAGATCAGCTGTTCAATTTCACTCGGGTAAACGTTAAAACCACCCGAAATAATCATGTCATGCTTGCGATCGACGATGGCCAGATAACCTTGCTCATCGAAAACCCCTACATCGCCGGTTCGCTGCCAACCATCCTTTCGAATGGCCGCGGTTGCTTCAGGGTTATTATAATATCCCCGCATCAGAATATTTCCCCTCACGACGATTTCACCTTCCTCTCCACAGGGAAGAATGTTTCCATCATCACCCATGACTTCTAGCTCCACCTGTGGCGATGGCTTGCCGCAGGAACGCAGCATAGAAGAAGACCCATTTTCCAGAGCAATCACGTGATCTTGAGCTGAAAAGAAGGTACAAATCATAGGCGCTTCTGCCTGACCATAGGTCTGGACCATCACCGGACCAAAAATAGTGATCGCTTCTTTCAGTTTCTCCACTGACATGGGTGCCGCTGCATACCAGAAATAACGCAGGCTAGAATAATCGTGATCTCTAACATGCTCGTCAGCCATCAGCATATAAAGTGCTGTCGGCGGCAGAAAAAGATGTGTAACACCATAGGCTTCAATGACGGAGAGAAGCCTCTCAGGCACCATACCATCCATCACCAGGATAGTTGCCCCTTGAGCTATAACGGCAAAGGAGGCGATGCCGGCAGCATGGGTCATTGGCGCCGAAACCAAATAACAAACCGGAATATCTGGTAGCGGCATCACCTCTGTCTGGATAGAAGTGAAGGTTTGCCAGGCCAAGCTACCCCACTCCGCCAACTTGGAGTCCCCAGTGGTTCCCCCAGTGGCCAACAGCGACACGAGAGCCTGGTCAGTCTCTGGAGCAGGGTATTGATCGTCGACACTGAAGCCTTGGGAGGGCGCTTCTGACAGGGAAGAAAAAGCCAGGCCAGCAATCTGCTGGCCATCGAGGAAAATCAATTGATCATCACTGAAATGATCAGAGAACTGGGGGTTTGCCGCAGCAAGCCCCTGATCGACAAAAAGCATCACGGCCTCTGATTTGTCGATCAATTTTAAATTAGATTCAAAGGTACTTCGGGTGTTAAGGGGCAACCAGGCTGCCCCCACACGAGAAATAGCAAAAATACAGCAATAGGCGGCAACAGAATTGGGGGCGTAAGTCGCGACAACATCCTGCGACTTCACCCCCTTTTTCTTTAATAGGTCGGCAAGGTGAATTGAGGCATTCACCATCTCCTGATAGCTGAGCGATACATCGTTATCAAGATCAATAAACCGGGCATCACTATTCGCAATGGCCGGGCTACGATCAAGAAAATCAACAAGACGCATCGTAGCTATCCTACCTGCCTACCTACCTACCTACCTACCAGCCTACGGCAGGGTTTAATTTTTTAAGCTTGAAAGTGTGTCAAGAACGAGTTCTGGCTGCACATCTGCCGGGATGGATAAATAGTAAAAACCATTTTCTCCCGCAGATAGGCCATCAGCACCCTGCTCCCAAAGCGGCTGACTAATATCAACCCCCATGGTATTCGCCGCTGCAGAAGACCCAGCGGGAACAATCGAGAAATCAATATCATCAGGTGCCTTGAAACCACCATCAGAAAATGGCAAACGAACACCCACCGACCAACGATAGTGCTTGGCGACATTAATTACCGGCTGATACCAAGATAACTCTTCTGTGCTAACTGGCATCAAATTTTCATCTTCAACCAGTAGAACACCAGATAAATCTGTTTCACTGAAATAACGAAGAAAATCAGCCAGGTACATTGCTGCGGTATCAACAGTCATTTCTTCTGGTTCTGCATCATTTCCGGTAGCCGCTTTATGCGCTTTAACCAGAAGAGATCGAGGAGAAGGAACGACCAAAACTATGGGGGTTTCGCCCCCATAGTTATTGCTCACAGCAGTAATGACTTCAGCCAATAACTCTCTTGGAGCAAACGCTTCCAACATGGCCTTCAACGCATAAGGGACTCTACGCTTTTCAGCCATGGCTGGAATGGCTTTTTCATCCTCAACCATCCAGTGCTGAAACAAATCCCAAACATCGAGAACAACCACATCAGCTTTAACCAAACCATGGGCTTGCCCATAGAAAGCCATATAGGAAGCTGGTGTGGTCCAAGGGTTTTCACCTTCGCCCAACAAGAGTTTCTTTGTGTAATCATTAAAGTTAACCCAAAGCCGGGGGGATTCATCCCCCGACGATAGGTATGAGACCAGGTCTACAGACATCTTATTTCCTTGTATCCGTTGACGGAATACCCGCTTGTTTTCTTACGGCTTCAAGCTCGGCTTCCAGTTCGCCGATCCTAACATCTTTTGGATTAGTCACATAAATAGGACCTATATTGCTGGCATCACGCTTGTCATCCAGGCTGCCTGCATAAATGGTGTCAACGTCACCATTCCAGGAACCATAGAACGGAATATCTGCAGGCGGAGTATCTTTAACATGATCTTTGATGAATTCAGCGTAAGGCTTGCCCTGTTGCTTACGCAGCTCACGATAATCAGCACGAAGCTTCTCCGTTGCCTCCAAGTCCAAAGCAAAAGTCTCTTCATTGAATTCGACTTTATACAGCTTTTTCGCCCAGTCCGAAGTAATCAGGCCTTCTTCAATATCCATAATCACATAGGTAGGATCACGCTCAAGAGGATCACCATAACCACCACCGGAACCCTGGGAGATCATGTAGAGCTCGCCACGATTAGAAATATCAAAACCCATACCCATATGGTGTGTTGAATACTTAGCACCCGGGAACAGCTGCTCATTCATTGTTTCGTGAATACTATGCTTGAACTGCTCAGGATTTTTGAGCAGAACATCATACACATCTACGTCCGTAACTTTACACAGAGGATAAGAACCACCGGCGTACCCACCGAACAGACCTTGAATGGTCGGCACCTTAGAACCCTGAGTCGTCGTCATGAAGCCCCACTGATCACTGTCTTTGGTAGACGCAATCATGGTGTAACCCATACCGCCGCGGTATTTGCCAGGGGCCTGGGTATTAGCGGTCATCTTCTTAGAAACCAACTGCAGGAATGGTACTTCTTCCTCGTTCATTTCCTGCTCACCGATATCTGCCATAGTCGCAAAGATTGGAGCGAGCGCATGCTCCCCGTCACGGTCCATTCGAGCACCACCGCCCATACCGTTAAGGTCAGCACACAGATTCCCTAGCATCTCACCGTGCTGATTGACCCCACCCCAAATGAACGTATTGATCATATTGTGCCAAGGCGCCAATACTCGGGTGTATTTGTCTGGACAGCTGTACAGGAACTTAGCTGTCGCGTGTTGCGCTACAGTAAAGCTGTGGAAGATAGACATCAGACTCTGCGAGTTAGGTGCTTCATAGGAACAATCAACCAGAGAACCTTCCTGAGTGATGAACTCAATGGGAGACAGACCTGCTTGACCACGAGGCAAATCAGGCCAGATGTGATTCATAAATGCTTGGCCTACCATGCCTTTCATACCAGGCAACTGAGTGTTGATCGCACGGTTAGTCAATTCAGGACTGGTGCCAGAAAAGTCAAAGATAAGACGATCATCTTTCTTGGTCACAGCTAGGTTGATTTTCAACAATGCATTTTCACGCAGCGTACTGTCCATAATGGTCTGAGTGCGAACAGTCATGTCTGGCCACTCTGAGATACGACGACGTACTTCTGTCACTACGCTCTCATTGGTATAACGGAGACAAGCTGTCAACGCATCAGGGCCATCCGTTTCAAAGACTTCTTTAATACGTTGCTCAAGACGCATACAGGCAAACAGTTTTACCTTCATGTCTTCGTATTGCAGTTTTGGCTCACGTACTGAGTTCTGCAAGAAGGTCAGAATATCTCTCTTGATTTCGTAGTTTTCAACGACTTTGAAGGGGGACATTTTCAGCCCTTCATCAAAGGAAGTCTCAGCCATGGAAGGCATGCCACCGGGCTCGATAGCGCCGTTTTCACCTTCGTGAACCGTCGACGCTGCCCAACAGATCAGCTTGCCTTCATGGAACACGGGCAAAATCATACTCTGGTCAGTGTTGTGCACATTACCGTAACGAGAATCGTTATGGATAAAGCCATCACCTTCGTTTACACCTACGGTATGCTCATCAATCCAGTTTTTGATAATGAACTTGATTGGGTGGTGAACCAAGGCAGAGAAAATTAATACGCCGCCCGCACTACCAATGGTCAAATCACCTGAGGCGGAGTAAATGCCGGTGATAATATCACCCCATTTTGCACCAGGCGCTGCACCCATTTGCTCAACCATTTCAAAACCTTCTTCACACGCGGACTGCAAGCGGTCACGAATAGAAGAAATCTGGTTAAGATCGGTATATTTATCCATGCACTCTTCTTCTTCTGGAGTGCGCGGCATGATTCTGTGATCACGAATAATTTCAGGGTCTGGCCCAAGAAACAATGTCGTGTCTTTCAGGAATTTCTGAATTAATTCTTGATCTTCAACTTCAGTGTCTGCATTCACTTTAGTGTTCATAATAAAACTACCCCTTTAATTCTTTGCTTCTGCACGGAGGAACCAAACTGCACCCTGTTCTGCGGATACATATTTCCAACCGGGCTCAATCAAATATGTAGTCACTTCTGACGCTACAAGACCTGGACCCACAATCTCTGTACCGGCTGGAATGTCAGTTTTATTCCACACTGGCGTTTCAACAGCTTTGCCGTCTCCACCTACAAAGTAACAAGAACGAGTACTTGATGGTGTCGGCGGAGCAATACGCTCAGCTTCTGGTACAGGTTTAATGTGAGTGAACTTAACGGTGTCATGCTCAACGTAAGAAGCAACACGAATAGTATTGATTCGAATACCCGCTTCTGGCGCCTGGCTACCTTCACCAAAGCGCTTGCCATAATCCGTAGAGAACTGATCCAGAATGTTCATTACATCCATCACAGATTCTAGGGAATGCTTAGGCACAACGACCGTGGTTTGCACCAACTGGTTACCGTAGCGCATATCCAGTTCAAGGGAGTGCTTGATATCTTCAGCATTAGACCCCTGACGCAACAGGTCGTTTTGACCGCGCACGCTCAATTCAGCCACGATATCGTTAAAGCGTTTGTAGTTATCAAACACCTTACGAGACGTGGAATCATAAAGAACCATAAACAGTGAAGATTCATGAATATGCATCTGGTGCATATTACCGGCGCCCACTGCCGAGAACACAGAGCTCATAGGAGTCGCCAGAATCTTATTGATATTCAAATTTGAAGCAATACCACAACAGTGCAGAGGACCATTACCACCATAAGCCAACATGGTGAAGTCTTCGGGGTCATAACCGCGAACACGCAACTCAGTGCCCACACCGTTAGCCATGTTGCTGTCAACTTTCTCTTTAACCAGTAGAGCAGCTTCAATAGCTTCGACATCCAGATCGTCACAAAGCGCTTCTTCAATGGCGAAAAATGAACGTTTCGGGTTCAGTGGAATACTTCCGCCGGCATAGTTTTCAGCATCGAGATAGCCCAACACCAAGTCAGCATCAGTTACCGTTGGCTTCATACCGCCACGGTCATAACAGGCAGGACCCGGATCAGAACCAGCACTCTTCGGTCCAACCGCTACAGCATTGTACATGCGGTCAAAGGATGCGATAGAACCACCACCAGCACCCAAGGTCACCAAGTGAACCATAGGCACGGACACCAACCAGCGGTCGATAACCGGGTTAAAGTCATAGTGCTTAATACCACCTTCAACCACGATACCGATGTCGTAACTGGTACCACCCATATCCGTTGCAATCACACTACCGAGGTCTGCCTCTTTAGCCAAATGCTCTGCAGCACTGATACCAGAAACAGGTCCGGAGTGAATGGTTTGCAATGCATCAGTTGAGTTCAACTGGGCCATACCACCAGAATTATGGATAACCAACATGGGTTTCGTATAGCCATGTGCACGAAGGTTTTGCTCAAGCTGACTCATGGCGTGATACATAGTGGAGTGCAGGTAACCATCAATAATCGCTGAAGTCGCACGCACATACTCACCCTTACGGCCAGCTACACGGTGAGACAAAATAACAGGAATAGAACCCAACAAATGTGTTGGATACTCTTCCAGGAGAATTCTCTCAACTTGCTTTTCGTGGACAGGGTTAACAACAGAGTTAACCAAACAAACAACAATAACCTGCGCACCCTTATCAACCAGTGTTCTGATCTTGTTGCGAACATCGGCTTCGTCTAAAGGCATTACCAACTCACCTTCGAAACCAAGACGTTCACGTACGCCTTCGATCATGTGTGGCATCACTAATGGTGTTGGGCGCTGTGCATCGGGTAGGTTTTGCTTGCCTAGGTCATCCAGACCTTCACCATAACCACGCGCTCGGCTCAAGGGAACCATTGCCTCAAAACCAGCGGTAACTAACATGCCGATACGCGGGCCATTGTGCTCGATCAGAGCATTAGTACCCAACGTTGTTGCATAACGAACGGAGTCAACACCCGCCAGGATCTCCTCCATGGAGATATCCAATTCTTTATACGCTTTTTCAACAGCTTCATTGAAACCCAGAGCAAGGTTGTGATGAGTCGTCAATGCTTTGGTTTCAATATACTTACCATTCCAGACGACAAAACAGTCTGTGAATGTACCGCCGATATCTACTGATATACGTTTCATAATATTATTTCCTAAAACTCTATAACTATTAAGTTATTCACTTGTTGAACAAGCCATTTACTCAATGATTGTGACCGTGAGTTCTATCCACCAAAATATTGGGGCCTGTAACCGGCTCCAGTATTTCTTCGCGATGACTCCACTGCTCTTTCAGGGCATCCACATCCACCTCCATATCGAAGAGCGGCTCGTGCCCAGGGAAGGTATATTCAACTTCCATCTGGGTACCACAGGATGGGCAATAGAATTCATAAATACTTACCCAGTCCTTATCAGGACAAAAAGTAAACTTGTATTTATCAGGATCAATTATCGAAGGATGTATATCCTCGGGATCACGCTTATAAACCAGCAACCCCTCTTTGTAGTTACCACGGGCCGAACCGACCACATGCTCACAGACACGGCACTCCCAATTTTCTGTTTCCAGATCAATGCGGAGATATTCAGTCATCAAAACTTTCATTACACAGCCCCCTTGGTCAAACAAATATCGCCCAATTCAGTTACAACAAATTCCCAGCCCTCTCTTACCAAGCAGGTAAAGAATTCTTCTTCAATAACAGCTGGACCTACGCCAAAGTCGCCAGGCTCCATAAAATTCACGTCGTATACAGGCACGTCTGACCACTCTTTGTTCTCACCAAAGATCGAACGAGTTTTTGAAGACTTGGCAGCATTCGCCTTTTTCACTTCAGCATGACTATCACTTTCAACTCTCAATGTTTTGCGAGCCGAAACTTCTAGCGTTACTGCATCAGCCTGGGCAAGCCCCTGAGGAACAGCAACATTGCCATTCAGCACATGAACAGATTCCGCACCATATTCCGCACCATCCTTTTCACCCACTAACTGAGCAGTAATTTCATATTCACCTTTGGCATAGCCTTCAGCAAACATATCTCGCTCAGCACGCTCTAGCAGCTGCTCATACGCTTTCGACAAAGCCTCTTGCTTATAATCGGAAAGCACTACTTGGTAGCTCTGGCCAATATCACAAGAACCAATACCATAGGCACTGAATACAGCGGCCGTTTTTGGCACGTATACTGTTTTGATGCCACATTTGTCTGCTGCACCACAAGCATTCATAGGGCCAGCACCACCAAAGGCAAGCAGTACAGTATCTTCTGAAATTTCAGAAAACTTATTTAATTCATTAGCCACTTTTTGCTCATACGCATCACGTAATTGCAGTAAAGCATCATCAACAGACACACCCAAAGGATCAGCGATGTTCTCTGCTATCGCCGCGCGAGCACGGTCAATGTCCAACGCCAAACCACCACCAAAAAAGGTAGAAGGATCAAGCAGGCCCATCAACAGGTTTACATCAGTAATGGTTGAATTCTTACCACCGCGACCAAAACTGGCAGGCCCAGGTACTGCACCTACGCTTTCTGGACCAACCTGGATAGTTTTATCTTGAACAGAAAGAATTGAGCTACCACCAACACCTGGGCTATCAATTTCACAAAGAGCAAAGCTAATGGGCACATTTTCAACCATACCCCTACGATCTTCATTCACTTGATTTCCAACCACATGGCCGATATCAGTTGTAGTACCACCCACATCCATAGAAAGAACATTGGACAGATTGTATTGCTTACTGAAAGCTTTTACGCCCTCCATACCACCACGAGGACCCGAGCTGTAGGTTTTCAGTGCAATGGTTTTTGCCACACGAGATGCATTACCATCGTTACGGAAAATTAACAGTGGGTTCTTAGTACGGTATTCACGCAGACGATTTTCTGCGTTGTAGAGGAAGTTCTCCATCGCTGGATGCAAGAAGGAATTAATCAATGCAGTCCAGGCACGGCGGTCTCCAGACACATCATCCGCCAACTCACTGGCAAACAGCATGGGTACAGCACCTAACAAGTGGCGAGGATAATTATCAAACGCTACTTGCTTAAATTGTGATTCATACTCACTCGCGTTATCAATATCAAAACAAACCACGACACGGTTAGCACCGCTTGAAGTGAGTCGAGTAATAGCTGTTGCGCTCTCTGCAGCTTTTCCAGCATCGTTCAGGTGATCAAGGTCAATTTCTTCGACCCTATCCCCAACAAAGAAGTCGTAAAGCTCTGGATCTTGGGAGCGTATACGCTCTACTAAGCCCGCATTACCTTTATTGATGACCAACCCCAATTTAGGACCTTTACGTTCAACAATCGCATTGGTTCCCTGAGTGGTTGAATAGCGAATATGTTCCACTTCAGCCAACAATCTGGCCACATCCTCTTCACCATAGACCACTTTAGAGACGGACTTTAGACCATCAAAAAAACATTTACTTAAATCATAAGGCGTCGTTAACGTTTTGGTTTTATAAAAATCGTTACCGTTAATCACACAAATATCTGTGAGAGTACCGCCATTATCGATATTAATTAGCATTCCCATATCGAGTTACCTTAATTCTTAGCTTGCTAGATGCATTAGGGTTATTAACATGCTCCACGACCATTCTAAAATATGAACGATTCAATGGGCGTCATTAAACTAAGCAAACTCTATGCCATTAACAACAAAACAGGGTAAATATAAGGTAACTCAATGATTTTAATAGCTATTAAAACATTTTAAACTGGCTGCTCTTGGGTGTTCGAACTGACTGAAAATCAGTCACCTGTTTCATTTCGCTATACTCAGGGAAGCTTTAAAGGAGAGACAAATTTGAGATAAGCACCCGAAAGGCCCCTATAGGAAAGCCTTTCAGATACCATTGAGTGCCTAGGTGTGAAGTGACTAGGTGTGGCGCCCCCTAACAATACGACTTCTCATACTACCCAGCGTACTGTTAATAGCCCTACTGATAGTACTCTAGGTAGAACTCCACATCGCCCATTGCAGGCTTAATATCGTGGCAAACTCCTGGTGCCAGAACCCCACATAAGTGCTCATCAAGAACGAACCCTTGAGCCGGTTCAGAGTGAATCACAAACTGAAGCAATCCCTTTTTTACAACAATTTTTGCCCACCTACCTAAATCCGTTTTGTAACCCAAATAGAATTCTTCGGGAATGCTGCCCTTTTGGTAGACCGGTGATACTTCAACAAGGTCTAGATTTTCAGGTAACACCGGCATATCACAGTTCACACATTCCTGAACATCGCCAATATGCGCCTGCCTACCCTTAGCAGTACCTATCCATTTGCATTCTTGGTAGGGAGGATTATGTCGCATCGTCACCACATGGCCACACTCAAGGTCAGCCACCCATTCCTGAAAACGATTCAGATGAAAACGTTCTATAGACTGCTTCATAGACCACCTTCGCTATTAAAGAATGATGCACTCCTGAGCAACCTCAGATGCCACAAACCTGCCAATAAGTATAAATTGTTTAATTGAATAGGGCGAAATAGATTGCCTCCCAAAATCGTCAAAAGAACGAATATCATGACGCTGAATTCCTTTAATTAAGCCCTATAAATCAATTTATCTATAAGAAGGGCCAGCCAAGATCCTCTTCAAATACAACCTACGGTCATAAAGTTGTGACGTCGTTCAACATTTCAAGTTACCGGCTTAAGATTCACTTAAGTTTTACTCTTCATACTCTGATAATCGTCAAGGAAATACCGAGTCAAGAGCGTTGTACAGCTGGTTTATTGAAAGCCTCCTGAGTCTATATCGGTTAATTGTGTACCTCGGAGCTAGATATTATGGACATCGTAACTTTGCCAACAAGTCAAACTACTTTTAAGAACATCACCAAGCTTTCCGGGAAACGGTTGGCAGCAGCAAAGCGTTCTTTTGTCACACGCAACCTACCAATAGAAGAGTTTCATTTTCTAGTCAACGACGATATCCGGCCAACTGCGGGGGATCTAATACTTGCCCGAGTAGACAAGCTTGGCCAACACCAACGTATTGAATTGCCCAGCGGCAGACGCGCGTATCTATTCACGGGGGATGAGGTTATTGTCAGCTATGGCAACCGATATGCTCCAGATCAATTTTTAGGCCACATTCCGGACACCTTGGCACCCTGTTCATTGGTTGCTGCAGGAGGTATCGCCAGCGAAGTTGTGGCAAAGCATTCTCGAATGAAGAATGCCACAAAGATTACTCCACTGGGTTTTCTTGCATCCCACAACAAAAAAATCATTAACCTTCAGGGATGGCAACTACCCCAAACAACATCCAGGTCAACCACTCCCATGGTCCTCGCCGTGGCCGGAAGCTCCATGAATGGTGGCAAGACAACCACTATGGCCTATTTGGCACGAGGCTTGGTTAAAGCGGGCCTATCCGTTGGCGCAGCAAAGATCACCGGTACCGGAGCTGGCGTTGATTACTGGAAAATGACAGATGCTGGCGCCTACCCGGTTATCGACTTTACCGATATGGGGCTCGCTTCTACCTACAAAGTTGACGCCTCTCAAATTGAGTCGGTCATGGAAAGACAGGTGAATTATCTGAGTCACCAAGGGGTCGATATTATCCTGCTAGAAATTGCTGATGGCTTGGCTCAGACAGAGACAGCATCACTACTTCAAAGCAAACATTTTCATTCACTGGTAGACGGTATGTTCTTTGCTTCAGCTGAGGCCCTCAGTGTGCAATCCGCTGTGCACTGGATACAGTCCCACGATCTTCCCCTGATAGGCGTCAGTGGTGCCCTTACCGCATCACCCATGGTGCTGGAGGAGACAAGACAGTTGTGCCCCGTTCCAGTTTTCACCAAGGAAGAGCTTGGCTCAGCCGAATTTTACCAGCATCTCATTACGCTGATACATAAACAGAACTTAAGTATTTCAAACTCCCGGTGAAGCTGCCGCCCATACTATCGACTAAACGCCGGCGACTTTTTTTATTTCTAATCGGTAACGGTTTCCTCCAGGCACTTGCCACGGTAGGCATTACCCTAATGATCAAATTTACCTTTGATCAATACCTCGACACATCAGCTTCACCCACCATCAATCTGAAGCATATGGGGCTGGGTTTTCTGTGTGCAACCCTGCTAATTCCATGGCTTAGATATCGTGAGCGCCTGGACGCCGAGTTCGTCGGGCAGGACTATGTTCATGAGTTGCGTGTCAAAATGTTTGTAAAGTACTGCAACAGTGACCTGCGCGAACTTGAACAATACAGTAAAGGCGCCATTAGCTTGCGCTTTGCCACTGACCTCAGTGCAATACGTCAATGGATCAGCCAAGGGTTGTCGAGACTCATTGTTGCCGGCGTCAATCTGGTCACAGCCCTTGGTGTGCTCTGTTTTATCAACACTACGCTGGGTGTCATCGTTAGTCTGATTATATTAATCAACGCCCTACTGTCTCTCAACACGGGAAAACGTCTTCGCCATACCTTCAGCGAAGCCAGGCGACAACGCTCCTACCTTGCTAACAACCTCAATGAAAAAGTGTCTTCAATGGCCACCGTTAAAGTATTCGGCCAACGTCAACGGGAGAAACACCGAGTAAGACGACAAAGCGAACGCGTGATGAAAGCCATGTCCAATCGTGCTCGTTCAATTGGCATTTTGAGAGCCATCACCGAGGGCAGCAGTGTACTCACCACCGCAATGGTTTTGATCATCGGTGTAGTGTTGATGAGTACAAATCAAGCGACCCCGGGAACGGTGGTTGCCGCACTTGGCATTGTCAGCCTGTTGATGCAACCCCTGCAGCACCTGGGCCGCGCCTATGAATACCGGCTTAACGCCAGCGTTGCTGAAGATAAAATAAAATCATTTCTCGACAACCGTCCGAGAATTCTGGCAAAACACAGAAAAGTACGCCAAGGCCAAGGGCACCTAAAGCTAAAAGATGTAGTGTTCTTCCCCGGCGGGGCAGACCTCAACATGCACATCGACCCAGGAAACACTATTGCTATTTTGGGCGTCAATGGTGCGGGGAAGTCCACCATTCTCTCTCAGCTTGCTGGTCTGATAAAACCGGCCAGTGGCAAAATATTACTGGGAAAAAATGATATTTGTAAGCTCAAAGATTCAGCCCTTCAACAATCTATCGGTATGGTCAGCCACAGCCTACCCCTACTTAAGGGCAGCATCAAAAAAAATATTTGTTACCGTCGCCCCAATGCCACAGAGGATGAAATTAATCACGTCATTAAGCGCTGTGGTCTAGAGCAACTTCTTGGCTCCCTACCAGATGGACTAGAAACCAAATTAAAAGAGGGTGGGAAAAATTTATCCCAAGGAGAATGCCAACGTATCGCTCTCGCCAGGGCCATTATCGGCACACCCGAATTATTGATTCTGGATGAGGCCGACACCTTTCTGGACGATGAAGCGACAGCGTTATTTTCAAATATTGTCAGTAACTACCCAGGGCTACTTATTATGGCAACGCATAATATTGACCATGTGGTTATGTCAGATCAAATCTGGCTAATTGACAAGGGAGAATTATGCTGGAGTGGTTCACGAGAAGAGCTGCCCATGAATCTCTACGCCGAGCTCTTCGACTCAAAGGCAGCCTTAGGTGACCCACAAGTAAAGGACAGCACTCATGCCTGAAATAATTGAACTGCTGACACCTCCACAGAAAAAAATTGCGAAGATCAACCCTATCCAGTTCCATAAAGTGGCGCACCAAGACAGCCTCAGTTATTACTTGTTTTGTCCTGAAAACCTATCCAGTGAAACCAAAGTAATAGTTTGTGTACATGGAATCTCCCGCGATGCCAAACAACAGATCACAGCTTTTCAGCAACAGGCCAACAACTTTAATCACGTTATCATTGCGCCCCTCTTCAGCAAGAAGTACTACCAAGGTTACCAGCGCCTTGAAGCCGGTTCCGCTGGTTACACCTCCTCAGAGGCACTGAACAAAATACTTCATGCTGTGCATGAGAAGTACGCCATAAAAACTGACAACATCACGCTGTTTGGTTATTCCGGTGGCGCCCAATTTTCCCACCGCTATGCCATGCTCTATCCTGAAAAAATCAACAGACTGATTGTCTGTGCCTCGGGCTGGTTTACATTTCCTGATAAGAATAAAAACTTCCCCTATGGCCTCAAGGGTATTCAGGACTCGGTAACAAGTATGGCTAAAAACCTGCCAACTTTCTTACAACTTAAAATTCGAATACTGGTTGGCGAACTTGATAACACCAATGATCCTGGGCTCAACCGAAAAAAACGAATCAATAGACAACAGGGTTACCAACGGCTTGAAAGAGCCAATCGGTGGATCAGTGCTCTGCAAAGTAAATGCAATGAGATGAACCTGAAAGCAGACCTACGTTTTATCACCATAAAAGGCTGTGGACACTCGTTCTCAAACTGTGAAAGGTTAGGTGATATCAGCAGATATATGTTTAGCCAGGACAACTAATTTAACTATTAAAGACCCGTTTCAAAGGATAAGGACGACACCATGTATCATCGAATTACTTATACATTAACACTACTGGTATTTTCTCTCGTAGCTGCTACCAGTTATGCAGAAAACACTCTCAAGGATGCCACCTCCTTTGAATCTGAAGATGGCAATTTTACGTTCAAATTGAAAGGTCGCATTCATGCAGATGCCCTTTATTTCGATGATGATGTTACTGAAATAGATGATAGACAGAAACTGCGACGTCTCCGAGCAGGCTTCAGTGGCACTGTGATGGAAGACTGGACCTACAGTTATAGCTACGACACCGAATCTGATGTGGGCTACCGGATCAAAGGTGCCCATATAGGCTATAAGGGGTTCGACAAGGTCAAAATATCGGTGGGGAATCTACAGCAACCGTTCAGCCTCGAAGAGCTCACCAGCTCGAATTACATCCCTTTTATGGAGCGAAGCCTTGCCAATACTTTTGCCCCTAGTTTTGGGTTGGGCTTACTGGTAAAAACCTGGGGAGATCACTGGTCATTTGCCGGAGGCTATTTTGATGATAATTTAGCCGATCGACATAATGACAACGAGGGAAGCCATAGCTTTGCCGCACGTGTCACCGTTAACCCCATCGACAAAAGTAAATTCAAGGTTCACCTTGGTGCCTCAACCGTGTTCAGGAACGTTGGTTCAAGTCAGACTGTCAGCTATGGCGCTCGCCCAGATGGCCATGCCTCCGATATTAAAATACTGTATACAGGAACGCTTGATGATGTAGATGACACCCAAACTTATGGCCTAGAGGCCGCATTAATCAAAGGTCCTTGGTTACTACAGGGTGAGCTCATGCGAATGGAGTTGGATAGAAAAACCCATGCAGACCCAACCTTTGATGGTGGTTATATTCAGGGTAGCTGGATTATCACCGGCGAAAAACACCAATACTCAGGAAAAAATGGGGCATTCAAACAAATAAAGCCAAAGTCACCTTATGGTGCAGTGGAGATGGCGGTCCGCTACAGCACTGTCGATCTGGAAGATAAAACGGTCACCGGTGGTGAAGGAGATAATCTCACCCTAGGTATAAACTGGCACATCAACCGAAATATACGACTCATGGCAAATTACGTCCAAGCAGATGCATCACCAAACAGTGATGGCATAGATGAAGATATAGATATTCTGGAATTTCGCTTTCAGGCTTATTTCTAAGTTTGCTAAAAAGTATTCTAGAAGAAATACAGGGTTGATGAATAAAACTATGTATTCTGGAAGCTAATGCAATGAAGACTAGGCACCGTTTTTGAGTGTAGTTATTCAGACTTGATCTGACAGTCCCTATTTTTATGAAGGGTTCTGTCAGGTCAGAACCTGTTCATCAGCTCTTCTCTACAGCTCCTTCTAAAGACTCAAGGCAGGACATGAAATCAGGTGTATTTGTAAACAGCCATTCTCGTGCTGTCTCGGTAATTAGTGCTACCGCCGGATGTGCGATTTTTCGTTCTACCGAAATGGCGTAAAACTTTTCACGCACATCATTAGTCTGCCCAACAATCTCCACACCATAATGTTTTTCTACTTCATCAGCGATGGCTGTAGGTGCAATAAAAACACCCGCTCCAGCCTGACCAAATGCCTTCATCAGTGCGCTATCATCAAACTCACCAACAATCTTTGGGTGTATATGTAACCGACCAAACCACTGCATCA
>JBALWM010000170.1:0-2395 GCA_036960905.1 Porticoccus sp. | reverse complement strand
TCAAACTCACCAACAATCTTTGGGTGTATATGTAACCGACCAAACCACTGCATCAAGTCTCTACGCACCAACGTCATTTCACCTGGCAGTAAGAATGGCATGCCACTGAGATCATATGGGAAATTAGGCCCGAGTTGACCCGCCAACTCCGGGGTTGCGAAAAAGGTAATACCACAATCACCGAGTTGGCGACTGAAACCACCCACACTTACCTCTGGGGGAATTGGGCTATCCGCTATCACCAAATCGATACGGTGTGCGGCTAAATCCTCCCACAGCGAATTGATAGTACCCTCCTTGCAAACAATACGAACGGGGTCGGGCAACTGAAGTGCTGGAGCCAACAAACGGTACGCAATGGATTTGGGCACCACATCCGTTACCCCCACATTAAAAATCAGCGACCTATCATCCGGGAGTTGGCGCAGTACTTCTTTCAGTTCATTTCCCAACGAAAAAATCTCCTCGGCATAACTCAAGACAAGCTTGCCCGTTTCCGTCAGCTCTCGGTTTCGCCCCACGCGAGAGAACAATGCTTCACCCAAATGCTCCTCCAGCAGGCTTAACTGACCACTAATAGTCTGAGGTGTCAGATGTAGACGTTCACTAGCACGAGTAATACCACCCGACTTTGCCACCACCCAAAAATAATGGAGATGTTTGTAGTTAATCATAGCAACCCACCAAACAGTTCGATTAATACGAAGAGTATTTAAATTATATTCGACTTTTCCTTATCTTTAAATCAACTTAGCCTTACGACCATTGATAAACAATTAGACCTAAACATGGAGACAACGATGCAAATCGAGATTCAAGCAGAAAATCTAACACTTACCAATGAACTTGAAGACTACGTGAAGTTACAGTTGGGACTTGATGATAGTGGTGCATATGACCGGATTAACAATGTACTGGTGCGCTTATCTAAGGTCGATGATTCACACCAAAATTGTTTAATAACCATAGAAATTGAGGGCATAACAACAAGTGTAGAGGTTCAAAATACCGAAGAGGATCTACACTATGCTATCGACCTTGCTGCCAAACGTGCGCGCAAAACAGCTATTCTTTGGATGAGGCGCTACGGAGCACAAACGGCTTAACTGCACTAAAAGAACTGTAGGGGTGGTATTGGCTCGCAATCTTGCCAAACCCCTACCTTACGCCATAAATAGAAAACCCGGCACAAGGCCGGGTTTTCTATTTATGGCGGTGAGGGAGGGATTCGAACCCTCGATAGGGTATTAGCCTATACTCCCTTAGCAGGGGAGCGCCTTCAGCCACTCGGCCACCTCACCAAATCATTAATCAGCTTAAATATTCTCGGACAACACCTTTCTGTCACCGCCAAAAAATGAGGCGGCATAATAACATATCATCTGAAAAATCAAAGTGGATAAGGGCTACTCCTGCCCTTCTTTCTCCTGCTGAATTCGCTGGTAGATTTCTTCCCGGTGAACGGAAACATCTTTCGGCGCATCAACGCCTAAACGAACCTGATTTCCTTTAACCCCTAATACAGTAACACTTACATCGTCACCAATAATCAGGGCTTCCCCAACACGACGTGTGAGAATTAACATGATTGAACTCCTATATACTGCCAAATTATCAGTGATAACACTGATATCCTATTTTTCCCTGGCCTTTATTATTTTAGTATAGCCAAGTCAATACAGACCGATGAGAATTGACACCGAACCGTATTTGCGAACTATACCAATCATTCCATATCAGGGTAAATAGTAGAGTTCTCTCACTCTGACTTATCGCATTGTTCCAGGTCAAAAGCACTGTGAAGCGCTCTAACAGCCAGTTCCAGGTAACGCTCATCGATCACAACCGTAATTTTGATCTCTGACGTACTAATCATCTGAATATTAATATTGTCATTGGCCAAAGCTTCAAACATGGTCGCTGCTACACCCGCATGGGATCGCATTCCCACACCAACCAATGCTAATTTGGCAATACCTGCATCCGCTTCAACCATTGTAGCGCCCAGCTCTTTGGCTACTGTTTCCAGTACATCTTTAGCCTTAGCCAGTTCATTGCGGTGAACAGTAAATGTCAGTGAGGCCGTGTTGTCCTGCGCCACGTTCTGAACAATAACATCTACCTCGATATTTGCCCGACCAACTGCACCCAACACTCTGGAGGCGATACCAGGAACATCAGGAATACCACGAATAGTCAGCTTGGCCTCATCACGGTTAAAGGCGATACCAGAAACAACCGGTTTTTCCATCTCGTCATCATCCTCAAGTGTAATCAATGTGCCGGGGCCATCTTCGAAACTGGACAGCACCCTTAGTGGAACCTTGTATTTACCTGCAAACTCAACGGCACGAATTTGCAACACCTTGGAGCCTTGGCTGGCCATTTCCAGCAT
>JBALWM010000169.1:0-2401 GCA_036960905.1 Porticoccus sp. | reverse complement strand
CTGATATTGAGGTTATCAATACCGAGTTGGCACTGTCAGATTTAGAAACGGTAGATAAAGCTCTGCAGCGAGCAGCCAAGGCTGTCAAAGGTCAGGACAAAGATGCAGTGGCACTAAAGGTCGTGCTCGAAAAGATTCATCCACACCTGAATGAGGCCAAACCACTGCGCGCTATGAATCTAAACCAAGATGAACTAACAACAATTAAGTCATTAAATTTACTGACACTGAAGCCCACTATGTACATTGCCAATGTGGATGAAGATGGCTTCGACAACAACCCTTATCTGGATACCGTGCTCTCTATCGCAGAAGCAGAAAATGCGGTGGTCGTGCCCATCTGCAACAAACTTGAAGCCGAAATTGCCGAGCTGGATGACGATGAGAAATTAGACTTCCTTCAGGAAATGGGTATGGGCGAACCAGGACTCAATCGTGTCATCCGGGGTGGTTACACATTATTAGGCCTACAGACCTACTTTACTGCGGGTGTTAAAGAAGTTCGCGCATGGACAATACCTATCGGTGCCACGGCACCACAATCTGCCGGTAAAATACACACCGATTTCGAGAAAGGCTTTATCCGCGCTGAAGTCATTTCTTACGATGATTTTATTGCCTACAAGGGTGAACAAGGTGCTAAAGATGCCGGAAAATGGCGCCTGGAAGGCAAAGATTATATTGTCGCTGATGGCGACGTCATCCACTTCCGCTTTAATGTGTAGCACTAACCTAGCAACCTAGCTTCCCTTAAAATAGCGTCACGCATACCTTCTATAATGAAGCTATGACAAAACCGGCAAGTCTGGCAAAACTTCTCACCCTGATTATGCTCATCAGTATCCTGCTGGTGATCATAGTCACCAATTTTATTCCCGGGCTAAGTATCAGTAGCTATCGGGTGCTGCTCAATGCCATATTTGGTGTAGGCAGTCAGATCCATACATCAAAAATAGTTCATACGCTCACCACCCCTCCAGAATTCGAAATTTCTATTTTTGCTGATCACATTCCAAATGCTCGACTACTTAAAGTCACCCCGACAGGAGATCTGCTGGTTAGCTCCCCAAGCAAAGGTACTGTTTACCTACTGAGTGATAGCAATGATGATGGCCAAGCTGACCTAACTACCCCTTTGGTCAGCGGGCTCAGTCGCCCCCACGGGATAGACCTCTACGATGATGGCAAAAACACCTGGCTCTATATTGCAGAAACCCACGCTGTTGGCCGAATCAATATTAACTGGGACACCAACAAAACCCAGAGTAATTATGAGCATTTGATCACCGACCTTCCGAAGGGCGGCAACCACTGGACCAAGACCATCCGGTTTGGCCCTGATGGATGGATCTATCTGACAGCAGGCTCCAGCTGCAATGTTTGTGAGGAAACAGACCATCGCCGTGCTTCCATGATGCGCTTTCGTCCTGATGGCACCAATGGCCACATTTACGCCTCGGGCCTTAGAAACAGCGTGGGATTTGACTGGGCACCCTGGAACAACAACTTATACGCCACCGACAATGGTAGAGATTTACTGGGTGATAATTACCCTCCGTGCGAGCTTAACCAGATAGAACAACATGGCTTCTACGGATGGCCCTATATCAATGGCTTTGGTGACCTGGACCCCAATTATGGTGAGGGCAACGAAGCACTGCTGAAACAGAGTATTTCACCCAGCTTTGGCTTTCGCGCCCACAATGCACCACTGGGCATTCACTTTCTCCGCCATCCTGACCGTCCGGACGGGTATCAACGTACCGCATTGGTAGCTCTGCATGGATCATGGAATCGCAGTGAACCCGATGGCTATAAAGTCATCGCTCTACACTGGGATAAGCAGGACAACATCACCAGCGAAGACTTTGTGTCCAACTTTCTACAAGCAGACGGTCGGATCATAGGTCGCCCGGTGGATATCGAAGAGGGCCCCGATGGCAGCATCTATATCTCAGATGATTACTCCGGTGCAATCTATCGTGTGCTATATAAATAAAGGGCCGGAGGAAATTCATTATGTACCTGAAAGAAAAAGACACCAGTCACCTCGTCGAGATACTGGCATTACAAGAACTATTTGACCCGTTTCATAGCGAGATTTCAGCGCGGTATCACTACGGCGAGGAAGCACAGGATCCAGAAGCAATCGCTAAAAATAACCTGATATTTCTCTCTGGAGAGGCACTGCCCCAATGCTGGCTGAACCCACACTACAGAGATAATGAAATAGCCCAGAAGAGCTGACGAACAAAGGACATAAGCGCCTTGACAAAATAGGACAAACTCGGGAAAATTCGCGCCCCTGTCTCAGGGCAAATGGCTACGTAGCTCAGCTGGTTAGAGCACAGCATTCATAATGCTGGGGTCGGTGGTTCAAGTCCACCCGTAGCTACCATAT
>JBALWM010000168.1:0-2407 GCA_036960905.1 Porticoccus sp. | reverse complement strand
AACTTCTTCATGTCATATCCTCTTAATGAACACTTAAATAATGTTATTGAGTGCGAACACCCTATAATAATAAAAACGACTTAACCTTTATTCTGGTGAAAGCAAAAAACATTGCAAGCCGTTTTTTCACATTCAGAAAAAAATGGTTCACAGTCTTATGAAAAATTATTTACATGCTTCACTTATTCTTACAGCCTTTTTACTGGCCGGCTGTGATGGTTATATCTATACCTTTAATAAGCAGCCTGTATTTGATCCTCCAAGTTTATTCTCTGACTACAAGATACCTGACCCTGCACTCAAAACTTGCATCGATCAAGCCATTTTTGATCAGCAAGTAGTCAGCCCCGATAAGCTTACTCAACTCAACTGCTCAAGTGCTGGAATTACAGACCTGACAGGACTAGAAATTTTTACTGGCCTCACGCATATCAACTTGAGCCAAAATAGCTTGGTTGAAATCAAGCCTCTACTTTTCCTTCCTCGCCCCGCCGTCATCAACCTTGAGAATAATGACCAACTCTTTTGTACCGATGGTCAGTTGCTAGCGAAACAGGTCAGCGATTCAGTCAAACTACCGAGCCACTGTGAAAAGTAAACGTACCAGCACCTATTTAGTTGACAAATTATTAAATAAACCGCAGCAATAGTTACCCACAAATTCTGTGGATAACTTTGTGTGTATCTTTTATAAAACTCGACTCAGACCACTCAATTAGGCACTGCAAACAAAATGGTTGTTTTTTAACCATAACAATAATATTGTTATATATCATATAGTTACGAATACTCCATGGAAATATCAATGACTTACAGACTGTTTAGAATATTTACTTAAAGTTATCGGGGTAATTGTGGACAACCCCATTGGGATTAAAAACTAATTTTGGATAATTGGTCATAAATTGAGCTGGCAACCTGGAACTCTGCAACCACTCTATCTGCTTGAGATACAAAGACTAATACCCTCTTATCCTGCCTGCAAGTGATGCCAGATAACGTCCTGCTCCTGACTTGCATAATGGATTGATGGCAATTGCAGATCACTCTCTGCAACGAGCTTTTCAACCAGTGCTGTCCTCACGAGTTCAAGTGAATTGTTCTGCTGGCTGATATGACCAAGCACTAATTGTTGTAATTGGTTATGTTCAATATTTTGTAACAGGTGAAGTGCTTGGTGATTATTCAAGTGCCCCCAGTCACCACCCACCCGGTTTTTTAATGAGGGAGGATAAGGGCCGTTGGCCAGCATAGCTATATCGTGGTTGGCCTCTAATAACAAACCATCACAACAACGGTAGCTACTCACCACATGTGGCGTAATGCTACCCAAGTCGGTGAGAATACCTAGCGACACACCGGCACCTCGTAGAATGTACTGAACCGGCTCTCGAGCATCATGAGGAACTGAGATAGGGGCAACCCTCAAACCACCCACCTTAATCTCAGAATCGCTACTGATCAGCTTGAGATCGACTCCAAAAGGATCTTTCAGAGCCTTACAGGTGCCCGTGGTCATCATTACCGTCAACTGGTGTTTTCTTGCCAGTGGCAGAACACCGCGGATATGGTCCGCATGTTCATGTGTAACAAGGATAGCTGAGAGGTCTGCAGCCTCAAGTCCCAATCTGATGAGACGTTTCTCGGTTTCCCTGACAGAAAAACCGCAGTCAATCAAAATGAGTGTATCGTCACAGTCAACGACAGTCGCGTTGCCCTTACTGCCGCTGCCCAGTGAGGTGAAGCGCATCAATCAGGACAAATTACCGCGTATCACTTTCAGTAACTTAGTAGCCTTCGCACGATCTAGGCTACCGTTCTGACGATCGTTAATACGCACCTCCACTACCTGCTCGTTCTGAATTAAACGAACCTGAAATTGAGGAATTTTCTGCTCTTCCTCGTCACCTTCAAAGAGAGAGCTGACAACCCCAATCAATGAATTGTCCTCTTGCACAATTGGGGCATCATCGAAATCAACAATAACGGTTCCCGCTGATTGATTTTGGTCCACTATCGAGAACCCCCCAAGAGACAGGGAATGTGTCAGCGAAGCCCAAGCACGCTCATAGGTTAGATCCATAGAAATATAAGGGCTGTCTTCTTCAGGAATGACTACATCAACTCTGGATTCACCACCAATATTCTGAGCAAGAAGGGAGACACTACCACTATTGATATCACTCACCAGCGCATTGGCCAGCATCTCAGTGAATTCATTGTCTCTCGATTGACTAACAGACATTTCGGGCCATGGACCAGCACTCGCCTCTTCACCCTTGACCACCTGCATATGGACCAGCCATATTTCAGTACTCTTCACTCCCACTCCTGGTGTAATGGTGAACCGGAAACGGTGGCTGGTATTCTCGTCATCCTTTAATTTCATCCAATTGGTTTCTAAAAT
>JBALWM010000020.1:5499-19731 GCA_036960905.1 Porticoccus sp. | reverse complement strand
TACATCGGTATCCGCAGTCGGATCAGGCAAGGGTGGCGGTATGTAGTCAGGATCAATACCCGCAGTAGGCGTTACTTGGTCTCCAATTAACGAGAATACTAATCCACCGGCAATTTCACCGCCACCGGGACCACTTTCACCCGCCGCGGGAGCGTCTTGATCTTCAGAAATATCTTCACCCGCACTAAGGGTTGCCAAGAGATCCTGGAATTCTGGGTTTTCTTCCTCGTCAAAACCTTCTAACAAAGTGAGTTGGTGATAATTTCCCTGATTAATTTCAAAGGTGTCACCACTAGATAGCTGGCGAACAGAGCCATCAGCAAACGCTAGCGCAACACTTGAACCGTCCGTTACTTGAAGAATGTCCCCCTCAAATATAGGGTCTCCGGGATTAAGTTCTCGAATGGAGCCATCTGCAGAAATGACAACAACTGTCGCACCTTCAGAAGACCGCACAAACCCTATGGCTTGCGCACTCTCATTTGACTCAACAACAGTTTCTTCTTTCACTTGATCGTCCATTTGTATCACCCTAGCGGTTTTATCCGGTTCCTATGTGCACCCTATTTTCTAGTGTGCTGTCGTCTTTAAATTTCGACACCTACAGTAAATAACAGTTCGCCCATTGCATGGAACAAACGATATTCATTCAGTAACGTGTCATGGTTGGCTCTTGCAAGAGACTCTCTTGCGGCAATCATTTCATTTTCAGTGTTCAGTAGATCGAGCAAGGTTCTTCGGCCAAGATCAAACTGTTTCACATAAGCGTCTTTTGTTAACTGAGCATCTCGCACATAGTCCTCAAGTGACGGTAGTTGATCACGAATTGCCTCGTAGGCAACCCAAGACAGGCGTGTTTCTTGTTCAACCTGACGATGAGTGTTATTGCGAACTTCTTTTGCTTTTTCTACCAAGTGAGCAAATTGTTGTGTACGGGCTTCATCAGAACGACCACGGAACAGGTTGTAGCGCATACGCAACATAACCTTCAAGTCATCAATCTGCCCTTCAACACCATCAATATTGTCATTGAGGTCACGTTCAACTTCCACATGAAAGTGTGGATAGAAAGCACTTTTAGTTTGCTCGTAGGTGTAGTTCACAGCATCGACATCAGCACCAGATGATTTCAACAGTGGATGGTTTGATATCGCTTTTGCTACCGCATCATCGACTGAAGCTGGCAAATATTTTTTGTAAGTCCCGGGGTTAACCAGCTCGCCTTGCGCAGGAAAACGGCCAACCACTCGCTGGAAGTTTGTTTTAGCATCAAGCACATTTGCATTCTGGTTAATCGCATTGGTTTTAGCCAAAGCAAGACGGCTAGAAATCTGATCCACATCGGCACGGCTGCCTACACCTGAATCAAAACGTTTTTTCATTTTTTCATAGATATCCTGATGTGTCGCCAGGGTCTGGTTGGTCAGCACCTGAATATCTTCTTGTTTCATCACATCAAAGTAGGTACGTGCTACTTTTAGAGCAACGGTCTCTCCCACGGATGATGCGCGAAAAGTGGAGCTTTCAAGCCGTGATTGTTGGTTTCTATACTCATTCGTAGTATCGAACCCATCAAATACCAGCTGGCGAAGGTTTATCTGAGCTTCACTGCGGTCCAGCTCATTTCGGTCACCGCCTGGATTGGCTGTGGGGTCACGTTCCTGGAAACCAAAACCGGCCAATAAATCAACCGTGGGGTAATAACCACCCAAGGCTTCTCGAACCTGGCGTTCACGTGCATCCGTCTCACGCAACTCAGCAAGGACTTCTGGGTTGGATTGAATGGTTTGGGCGATAGCATCACGTAAATCGAGGGTTCCAGCCTGAAGCTGAAAAGAAAGTCCTGCGACCCCCACGAATAAGATTGCTAATATATTGCGCTGTAACATAATTGTATCCCTTCACTAGTACTACTTGGTTTTACGCAAACCCCAACAAAACTTTTAAACGACATTTATTGTAAAATTTTGTGGAGCATATTTTTTAAAGCTTTTATCGCTCTGTACTGCCAAAAAGCTTCGTTTTTTATGCCCCTAAACTTAAACAATTTCTCTATAGTGATTTGTATCACAGTAATAAGAGAACTAGGTTACCGTTTAGGAGCGACTAATTACCGTTTAGACTATTTTTCTATATTATTTAAAGTTAATCGATACTTACGACAATAACAAGTCTAAATAAGACTTGTTATCGTTCACGAAAAGCCAATTCCTTGGTTTTCAAGATAGGCTTGAGGATGTAATCAAGAATTGTCTTCTGTCCAGTCAAAATATCTACTTGGACTGTCATACCAGGAATGATAGGCAAAGGGTCTCCCTCTTTGCCTAGATGGTTATCTTCTGTTTGCAGCCTTACCTGGTAATAACTAATGCCTTCTTCATCGACGATGGTATCAGGACTGATATGAACCACTTTAGCCGACAGGCTTCCGTGGATAGAGAAATCATAAGCGGTGAATTTTACCGTCGCATGCTGCTCAGGGCGGATAAAGGCGATATCCGATGGCAAAACACGGGCATCAACTAATAAGGAGTCATCAAAAGGTACGATTTCTACCAAATCCATACCTGGCTGAATAATACCGCCAATAGTATTCACTTTAAGCTGCTTTACAGTCCCCTTCATCGGTGAACGCACAATCGTACGGTCTACCCTGTCTTCCAACGCTTCATTACTTTGTTGAATACGCCCCAGCTCAGACATAATCTCATTCAACTCTTCTCTAGATTCACTTGCAAAACTCTGCGTGTGAGTCTCTACATTTTTCTTCACTTCTTTGTAAGCAGATTGAAGCTGAGGGATCGCTATTGCTGCTTGACCCAACTCACCTTTTAAATCGTTTGTCTGGCGCTCTAATCTCAGCAGCTCAACACGTGAGACCGCACCTTCAGCCACTAAAGGACGAGTAAAATTAAGCTCTCGCTTTAATAAGTCATAACTGTCAGAGAGACTTTGACGATGAACCTTCGCAGAGGAAAGCTCCTGATATTTTTGGGAAGCTTTTTGATTTAATATTTCCAACTCAGATAAATGCTCTTCTTTACGTGAGTCATATAACGCCCTCTCGCTGACCACCAACCTTTTGTTTCGCACTCCATTGAGCTTGGTCAATTCTGCATCAAAATCACTGCTGTTAGCTTCAGCGCGTAGTCTTGCTGCTTTAACGATAAATTGTTCCGCCTGAAGTGACCGTTCTCTATAGGTAGAGGCAAAAATAGTATCGTCAATCTGTAGAAGCGGCTGACCTCGATCAACAATATCTCCTACAGACACCATCAAATCAGCCAATATTCCACCTTCAAGGTTTTGAACAACCTGCAAATCACTGGAGGGGACTATTTTCCCCTCTCCTCGAGTAAATTCATCCACAACGGCAAGGTTAGCCCACGCCAACATAATCACAATGAATGCTGCAATAACCCACAATAGTGATTGGGCGATCAAGGGTGACTGCTTTAGCACTGCCTCTGAGGAATAAGACATGTACTTCAAATCGGTGGAAGGCGTTTGATTAAACTGTTTCCGCACTTTATCTAATTGCTTATCCAGCATTAGGTTTTACCTCTTACTGAACCCGTCTTTAAGGCTTCAAGAACCTCTGCTTTCGGACCATCAGCAACAATTGTTCCGCGATCCATGACAATCAGGCGATCAACCAGATCAAGCATATTCATCTTATGGGTTATCAGCAATAACGTGCTATCAGCAAACTCTGTCTTAATTTGTTGGCGCATTTTCTCTTCGGTACCCTGATCCATGGAAGCTGTAGGCTCATCCATTAACAATACTCGAGGATTTCTCAAGAATACCCTTGAAAGGGAAATGGCACTACGCTGACCACCTGATAATGTCTCGCCTCGTTCACCAACAGGCATTTCAAACCCGAGGGGATGACTGTTAACCAACTCGAGAATGCCCGCCTTGGTTGCCGCTTCAACCACCTCTTTATCAGACACTGCATTGAGGCCAAAGGTGATGTTCTCGCGCACCGTACCAAAAAATAGCTTGGCATCCTGAGCGACATAACCAATATTTGTTCTAAGGTCGGCAGGATCGAGTTGCTGAGCATCAAAGCCGTCAATCAATACAGACCCGCTGGATGGGTCGTAAAGACGTATTAACATTTTGGCGAGAGTCGATTTACCTGAACCAATTCTCCCAATAATCCCAACCTTCTCTCCAGCATTAATTGTTGTACTAATATTTTCCAGTGCTGGAGCAGGTTGTTCTGGGTAGGTAAAGCTCATCTGCTTGAGTTGAAGCTTACCCTCAAATACCGGGCGGTGAAGGTAACGCTTGTCTGGCTCACGCTCGACAGGAAGCTTCATCACCTCATCCAGCGATTTTAGTGTAGCTTCTGCATGATCGTAACTCACCAACAAACTAGCCACTTGGCCCATTGGTGCCAATGCCCTACCGTTGAGAATGACACAGGCAATCAACCCACCTAGTGTTAGGTTTTGATCAGCAATAAGGTATACCCCCACTACCACAATGGCCACCATGGCAATTTGTTGGAGGAACTGTACCGTTTGCAACGCACTATTAGAGGTAATACGGGACTGTAAGCTCCACTGTGATACATAACCCACCGATTGCTCCCAATCACGCTGGACCTGACTCTCAGCACCCATGGTTTTAATGGTTTCAATGCCAACCAAGCTTTCGATTAAGGTGGCATTTTTCTTGGCACTACCACGCATTACATTTTCAATGGTTGGCCGCAACTTTTGTTGAGCTCTATAGGCAATATAGAGACCCACAGGAAATATCACGATAGGAACGACTACCAGCCAGCTTCCAAGGTAAAAGATAAACACCAAAAACAAGATGACAAAGGGCAAGTCAATTAAGGTGAGCATGGTGGACGAAGTGACAAAATTTCGGAGCATGTCGAAATCATGGAGTCGCGAGGCAAACGCACCGGTAGACGTTGGTCGCACCAGCATTTTTAAATTCAGGACTTTCTCAAACAGTTGAGCAGATAAAACCACGTCTGTGCGTTTCGCAGCAAGCTCAACCAGATAGGCTCGCAATAACTTCAATGCCAGGTCAAACAAATAAACAATCACCACACCAATGGCCAAAGCCCATAGCGTTTCAATCGCATTATTGGGTACGACCCTGTCGTACACATTCATGACAAACAAGGGTTGGGCCAACACAAAAAGGTTGATCAAAAAAGAGGCAACCAAAACGTCACGGTAAATTTTCCATGAGCTCTTCATTACTCCCCAAAACCAGTGATCGTGACCATCCTGATATATTTTGGGCGTACGAGAGTCAAACTGTTGCATCGGCCTTAAATAAAAGACATGACCACTGTAACTTTCTAGTAGTTGCTGAAAATCAACCTGCATAGGTTGATGGGTTTCTGGATCTATTAATACGGCAAGACCTACATCGGCATTCATTTCAGACAGTACTACGGCATCTCCATCCTTAAGAACCAAAATAACTGGCAAAACTTCGGGAGGTATTTTATCGAGATCCCTATTAAGAAGAATAGACGCAATCCCAGCTCGGTTCGCTGCACGGTTAAATAAAGAAGGGGTGAGCTTCCCCTCGTCCAATGGAAGGCCAGATGACACTGCCGCTGTAGTGGTAGGCCTGCCTTCGAGACTGGCCACCAACAGTAGACATTCCATTAATCCGTGGGATGCAATCGAGCCCTCAGTTCCCTGAGTTTCTACATCTTTTTCAGGTTTGTTCATGGGTTCTTCTTGTTTCTAATTATTGTGACATTTAATAGGCTATGCTAGCACGAAGATTTTACTTACCCAATGCAGTAGTTTTATATAATTTCCGGATATAATGGTGCGTTCTACCGACAAGCAGCCTCACACTATCATGTCCACTCACAGCAGCACGGCGCCAACCCCCATCAGCCGTCGCTTTTCAGTCGCCCCTATGATGGATTATACCGACCGCTATTGTCGGTATTTTCATCGTTTGCTGAGCAAGGAAACTCTGCTGTACACAGAAATGGTAACGACTGGTGCTTTGATTCATGGTGACCGCCAACGACACCTTTCTTATGATGAAACTGAACACCCTATCGCTCTTCAACTGGGCGGTAGTGACCCTACAGATTTGGCAACAAGTGCTCGCCTTGCCAAGGATTATCAATACGACGAAATAAACTTAAATTGTGGCTGCCCAAGTGACCGTGTGCAATCTGGAAAGTTCGGCGCAACATTAATGAACGATGCGCCTTTGGTTGCGGATTGCTTTCGAGCTATGCAGGATGCCGTTAATATCCCTGTTACTATCAAACACCGTATCGGCATTGACGAACAGGACAGCTATCAGTTTCTCTGTGATTTTATTGGTACCGTAGCCGAAGCAGGCTGCCTAACCTTTATAGTCCACGCCCGAAAGGCCTGGTTACAGGGGCTAAGCCCCAAGCAAAATAGAGAAATTCCTCCGCTTGACTATGATCGGATTTACCAACTGAAACAGGATTTTCCCCAGCTGGAAATTATTATTAACGGGGGCATAAAAACACTCGATGAAGCAGTAAGCCACCTTAACCATGTGGATGGCGTCATGATGGGCCGAGAGGCTTACCACAATCCCTACTTACTGGCTGATGTGGACAGAACGATATACCATAGCGACCGCTCACCGCCTACTCGATTACAAGTGCTGGAACAGTTTTCCAACTTTGTCCGAGGAGAGCTCGAATCAGGAATTAAATTAAGCCATATGACTCGACATATTCTGGGGTTGTACCAGGGTGTACCAGGTGCACGAAAATTCCGGCGGCATATTAGTGAAAATGCACATCTTCCTGATGCTACCACCGAGGTTTTACACCAGGCTTTAAGTTGTATGAATAACCGATAAACAAAGAACTACGTGATATGAAACCAAGTAAATTAGATCAACTGCGAGAGATGACCGTCGTTGTCGCCGATACCGGTGATATTGAGGCCATACGTCAGTATCAGCCTATAGATGCAACAACGAATCCATCGCTGTTACTAAAAGCTGCTCAACTGCCCCAATATCAACCCCTGCTGCAAGAAAGTATTGATGCGGCCAAACAAGCTGGTTCTGCTAATTTATTGTCAGACAGTATGGATGAGCTGGCAGTTAAAATTGGTCGAGAAATTCTTCGTGTGGTACCTGGGCGAGTATCGACTGAAATTGATGCACGCCTTTCTTTTGATACCACTGGGACGATAGAACGTGGCAAACGCTTAATCGAACGCTACCAGCGAGCGGGTATAGACAGTAGTCGCATTTTATTAAAAATTGCCTCTACTTGGGAAGGTATCCGAGCGGCAGAACGGCTTGAGAAAGACGGTATTCAATGCAATCTCACGTTATTGTTTAGTTTTGAACAAGCTGCTGCTGCCGCTGATGCTGGCGCATTCCTCATCTCACCTTTTGTGGGTCGGATTCTGGATTGGCACAAAGCAAATGGTGGTCAATCTGACTATATGCCTCATGAGGATCCCGGCGTTGTTTCTGTAAAGACAATTTATAATTTCTATCGACAACAAAACTACGACACCGTCGTGATGGGAGCCAGCTTTCGTAATATAGGTGAAATTGAAGCACTCGCAGGCTGTGACCGACTAACCATTAGCCCACAGCTACTAGAAGAGCTCAGCAATGACTACAGGGAATTACCCCGCAGTCTTAGCCCCAGCAACACTGGCGACCTTATCCAAGATAATATTAACGGTGAAACGGCGTTTCGTTATCAAATGAACTCAAATGCAATGGCAACGGAAAAATTAGCTGAAGGTATTCGTAATTTTGTGGCTGATCAAACCAAGCTTGAGAAGATGCTAGAGGAGCCAACTCATTGATAGACCGTCTCAAGCAATTCTTCACTACAGAAATCGCCAATCAAGAGGGTAACAACGAGCATCGGCAACAATTAGCTGCTGCCTCATTGATGGTTGAAGTAATGGTCATCGACCGCCAGCTTGAAAACTCTGAAAGGAATGTCATCCAGCAGTTACTACAACAACAGTTTGAATTAAGCGAAGGTGAAATTGAGCAACTGATAGAACTGGCTCATCAGGAAGTTGAGGAAGCAACCTCTCTGTTTCAGTTCACCCGGCTAATCAATGATCATTTCAAGGCAGAAGATAAAGTTGGCCTCATTGAGAACCTGTGGAAGGTCGCCTATGCAGACGAGCATCTGGACAAACATGAAGAGGCGATGATTCGGCGGATTGCTCAACTACTCTACGTGTCACATTCTGACTTTATTCGGACCAAACACTTAGCCAGTAAACACCGCGCCCCTTAACCATCAGAACTAGCAAACTATCCACCCTGCTCTAAGGTGTGTATCAGGTCGACAAACTCCTGCTTGTTTCTGCCATTCAACTGTGACAACAATCGATGTGCTTCGAGAACCCGCTCACGGGCCTCACTCTCATCGACAGAGGTAGTTGACAACTCTTCAAAGTTTTCCATAAAACCAGGCGGCTCCTGAATAATATCGAAAACATCATCTAACCCCATGATATCGAGCGTGTGATAAAGACTCTCATCCGGACAAAATACTGTTGGCTTAATTTGGAAATTGTTATTGCAGTAAATAGCCAATTTAGCGAGCAAACCTAAGGTTGTGCTATCGACACCCTCAGTGTCAATCATATCCACCATCACCTCAGAAACGTTACCGCCCTTAAAGATGGTTTCAATATAGTTATTGAGTGTTGTGCATAAGGTAACCCGCACATCACCCACCAGCTTGATAACATAAGTGCCGTCATGCTGGGATACCAGAATTTTCCCGGCCTCCACTCAATACCCCCTGCGCAGTGTCAATACAGTTATATCATCAGGTGCATCCTGTACCTGATTGATACCCAACCCCTCACAGATAGACTCTATGGAGGTGTCAGATTTGGCAATCGTGTCTGAAATGAACTGTTCTTTTGCCTTCAAAGTATCCCCCGGCAGTACCTCAAGAACGCCATCTGACACAATAACCATAGCAAACTTATCAGGTAGTACAATTTCCTGCACCTCCCAAGAGCAATCACTAAAAATACCCACCGGTTTACCTTTGCCAGGCAGTATCCGAACATCACCATTAGTAACAAAAACCGGCATCGGCATATGAGCAGCGACAGAATAACGAAGAAGATTTCGCTCCATATCAATACAGGCAGAGAAGATGGTGAGGTGTTTATCCAAACCCAGAGCGAGAATTTGCTTATTAATATGCTCAATAAAGCCCTCTGGAGCCCTGGCAATTGCTTTTTGGTCATTTTGGGTGGCATGCCGACGTAAAATACGGTTCAGAATGAACTTCAACAAGACCGTGAGGAATGCAGATGATGCACCATGACCAGACACATCCGCCACATACAGAACCATATAGCGATCGAAGATGACGCTGTAGCCAACAAAGTCGCCACTCAGATAAAGTGAAGGTTCTATATGGTGAGCGATTTCGTAATCACCATGGGTCATAGGGGTTACGGGTAGTAGGCTATTTTGAACTTGGCGCCCTGCCATTTGATCCTGCTCGAGAATCCGGAAACTTTCTTGTAGGTTACGATTGGCCTTTTCCAGTTGCTCTCTGTACTCACGATTCTGAACAACTAGGCTTTTATGGCTTGAGGCTCGATCAATCGCCTGACGGAATCGCTCAGCGGCAAAGGGTTTAATGAGGACATCCGACGCATTGTTATGAAAAAACTTGGCAACTTCACGCGGGTCGACTTCAGGCAACATAGCCACGTAGGCCGTTTCTATATCTTGACTGGGGAGGGATCCAAACTTTTCCTGCATAAAATCTAAGGGTAAATCAACCACTACTACACGTGGATGTTCTACCTCAATTTGATCGATAGCTTCGTCTGGATCATCAAACTTTGTTACTAGCCAGTCAGTACCAGTTAAATAGCTTTCCAGCACCTGACAATTTTCTATACTGTCTGCAACAATAAAAACTTTGCCGTTCTTTTCCATAGGTTATCCAGGATTGAGATACAAGAGTCTTAAGACCTGCTCCAAGTCCAGTTTACGTTCTATCTCAATCCCTGGTCGTTCTAGTTGCAAATAATTTCTTTATTCTTCGTCGCCGTAATCACCAAAATCATCTTCTACATCACCGTCATTGAGCAGATATTCGCGGCGCTGCAGATAAGCATCACGGATGAAACTGTACTCATCACCAGAAATCAACTCTTCGGCTTTCAACAATTCAGCACGATTAGAAATAATGTTCACACCGTATACGACATTACGGGTTGGCACATGGTCAATCTCGTTAATTGGGTTTACCAGCTGATCGACAAATTTAGCGGGGCCATCACGAACAGTGCTTGGACCAATCAGAGGAAGCATCACATAAGGGCCACTGCTCAGACCCCAAGCACCTAGCGTTTGCCCAAAGTCTTCACCATCACTTTTCGGCATACCTGCATGCTGAGCAACATCAAAGAAACCGACGAGGCCAACAGTAGTGTTTACCAGGAAGCGACCTGTGTCGTTCCCTGCCTGACGAAACTTACCTTGAAGGAGGTCGTTCATCACGTTAACAATTTCGCCCAGATTGGAGAACATTCTACCAATACCATCCTCTACTGGGTCGGGCGTCACCGCACGGTATCCTTTAGCAACAGGCTTTAGTGCATAGGTGTCCAGTGTATCGTTGAAGACATACACTTTACGGTTAAAACCTTCCCATGGATCTTCAGGAATACGAAATGTCTCCTCTGCTAACACTTGGTTAGACAGCAATATTCCCGTCAGCAGCAGCATTGTCCACTTCATTGGGTGACTCCCCTTATTTTCTATTGTTATAGCTCTAATGGCTTTTATGGTTACAGCAAATTCCGGTGATTCTACACGTTCCGCTTTTTCAGGTATACCGCAAGATATGCTTGAAAATCATGCTCCACTACCATTTTTCACATAAAGAGGATTTTTATTGCTGTCAATGATATCCAGATTCATCCCCAGAGTCTTATTTTCGTCATAAAACTGACATGTAGATAACAGACAATGCGTGCATGGTTCTGTTGGGACGACCCACTATTGAGCCTGTACTAGCCACTATTAAGGCTAATAATTTTACTCACAACCCCATAAATAAGGATTGGAGTCACAAAAATGAAACGTACCGCACTTTACTTAGCTGTTGCTGCACTTTCCACAAGCCCCGCTGTCTTCGCTGACACAGATCAGGCTACCCTAAATGAATTAAGAGGTCAGATCGCTGCTCTCACTGAGCGCCTGAACCAAATGGAAGTAAAAACTGAGAGCACAGCCACTGCTGTCGCTGCCAGACCAGATTCATGGGCAGACAAAATCGTTTGGAACGGTGATTTCCGCTATCGTTACGAAACAATTGATGACGATCGAAAAGACGATGATAGAAGGCGCAATCGTGTTCGTGCCCGTATTGGCCTGACAGCTCAAGTCAGTGATGACATAAAAGCCGGTGTTGGACTGGCTACGGGTGAGGATGACCCCGTCTCAACCAACCAAACACTTGGCGAAGCCAGCACATCCAAAGGTATCCAGCTGGATATGGCATGGATTGACTGGAATTTTGCTGAAAATCTTCACCTGGTCGGTGGTAAAACCAAAAACCCTTACTATAGAGTCGCCAAAAATGGCTTGTTGTGGGATGGTGATTTCCGCCCCGAAGGTGCTCACGTCTCTTTCGATAACGGTACCATATGGGCTACTGCTGGCTACCACTTCTTAAACAGTGACAACGGAAGTAATGCCGACAAAGATACCGAAGAGACGATGGGTGCCCAGTTAGGCTATAACGGTAAAATTTCTGATAACGTGAAGTTCAAGGTAGGTGGCAGCTACTTTTATATTCCCGTGGAAGGATCAACCAATGCTGGCTCGATTCTTAAGGATTCTGATGATCCTGATGACATCAATGGATTCGGTAACTCTCTTGTTGGCTCTGTCTATGAGTTTGATTATGAACTTGTGGAATTGTTTGCCGAGCTCAACACTAAAATTGCTGACATTCCCACCACCTTCTTTGCTGACTACGTGAAAAACAATGATGCAGATGAAGATACCGGTTATGCCGCTGGTGTGAAGTTTGGGAAGGTTAAGGATAAAGGTGACTGGGAAGTCGGTTATACCTATCAAGACCTAGAGGCAGATGCCGTATTTGCGGTATTTACCGATTCTGATTTTGGTGGCGGTGGTACCGATGTGAAAGGTCACATACTAAAAGCCGCTTACGGCATAAGCAAAAACACAGCCCTCGGGGTGACTTACTTATCTAATGAGTATGGCGATTACACCCGTGGTGAAGAATTTGACTTTGATCGTCTTCAAATTGACCTCAAGACCAAGTTCTAACCGACATAAAAGAAAGTCAGGTGTAGTTTAACGACTGCAGAATGGTTTTCAGAAAGCGGTCCAATCGGGCCGCTTTTTATTGGGTAGGATATTAGGCTGGAATCAATATTTCGAGTGAATACAACTTGGTCAGAATACCTTCGCCGAAGCTGATCACTGAAGTAGGGTCGTCGGTCTGTAGCTCTTCCGTAAGCAACAATAGTGCCGCCCTACCAGTAATCTGTTGCTCGTCAATAATCTGTAACAAGCGTGCGGTCACCGTATTAATTTCAAGGAATTTTACTTCATCCCCACGATTCCGATAAACCACTAGAAAGGTTGACTCTTCAGGCGGTTTTGCTGGCAAATATTCAGGACCTATTTTATGTACCGGGTACTGATAAGATAACCGCCAAGCCATTGGTGATACAGCAAGTCCAGATGATAATACATCCCCCACTTCAGCTGTCATCTCGGGTATTTCTGCTGTTGAAACATCCAACGCCAACTCGACCCACTCATAATGGGCTAACTCAAGCATAAAAGAAGGGTCATTTGGATTTGCCTCACGCTCTTCTTGTAGATATCTTAAAAACTCCTGGCTGATTTCAAGAAAGTACGGCGTATGGCTCTGATGATGACAAACAAAATCCCTGACCATGTCGTGCCAATGTCCATCTTCTAAAATACTGTGAAGAATAGGGAAGCCGCTGCTCAGAAAAGACTCAATATTATTGTAGATAAGGTCCCGGTAGATCTTCATCCGCCGATCTTCGATATCGGCAGGCGCTGGTTTCATTAATGGGTCGCGAAGGTGGGCAGCGAAATCATACTGTGTCTGTTGAAAGCTGTTAGCTGACATATCAAGCACCAACAGCGTTGGTTGATTTAACTAAGGCGTGGGCAGATTGAATGGCCTTGATTTGATTAACCTCAGTTAATAATTCATCAACTGGCGGAAGGTTAAAGTCTCTCTCCAGCAGTGTAGGGATGACGCCAAATAGATCATATGCCTTGCCAAGTAAATCCCAGACAGGATCAATGACATCAGCACCATGGGTGTCCACCAATAAATCCTCAGCTTCTACATAGTGTCCGGCCGTATGTGCGTAAACCACGCGATCGCCAGGCAAGTGACGGAGGAACGTCTCTGCATCGTAGCGATGGTTAACGCTGTTCACATAAATATTATTTACATCTAATAGAAAATCACAGTCAGCCTGCTCAATTACTGCATTGATAAAATCAATTTCGGCCATTTCCTGTTGGGGTGCGCCGTAGTACGACACATTTTCCATCGCAATTCGCTGGCCAAGGAAATCCTGAACTTGTCGAATACGATCGGCTGTGTAGTGAACCGCCTCTTCGGTAAAAGGGATTGGCATCAAGTCGTAGAGATGGCCTGCATCACTGCAATAACTCAAATGTTCTGAGTAACAACGAATCTGATGCTCATGGATAAACTGTTTAATCTGCCCTAGCAACTCAAAATCCAAAGGCGAAGGAGACCCAATCGATAAAGACAACCCATGACAGACGAATGGGAAGCGCTCAGTGTATTCTCGAAACTGCTTTCCAAAACGTCCACCAACGTTAATCCAGTTTTCTGGGGCCACCTCCATAAAATCCACCTGTTTGGTGGAGACAGAAGACAGCGGGCCCATCAGGGCCCGCCTCAATCCTACTCCCGCGCCTAGCACTGAGAATTGGCTGTTAGTCATAGATTAAACCTCAATAGTGGTGACTACTCTTTACCACCACATTTTCCTTCCATAGAGGACTTACTCATGCCTTCGCCGCACTTACCTTCTTTTGCAGATTTGTCCATACCTTCACCACATTGGCCTTCCTTCATGGCCTTACCCTTCGCACCGCATTTCCCTTCGCCACATTTACCTTCTTTTACAGCCTTGTCCATGCCTTCACCACACT
>JBALWM010000020.1:0-5399 GCA_036960905.1 Porticoccus sp. | reverse complement strand
TTATTAGCCGCTGCTCCAGCTTCTCCAAAATAAGCGTGGATTCTCTATCTTTCTGAAGTTGTGCTGGCATCTTTTCCAATCGCACCAATAGCGCTTTTAGATAACGCTGATATTGCTTTAACCAAGACAAAGGCACACGGTACATAAACTCATCCGCAAACAAAATGGCCAACTGATTATTGATATCTCCCACAGCATGGAGTGCTGTTAACCCCTGTTTTTTTATCGCCTTGCGAATCTCAGATAACAACGGCAACCAGGAGACCAGTAATGTCACCAGGTCGTTGGAAAAACCTACAATTTCCCCCTTACCTTTTTCGAGGTATGACTCAAACTCAGGCTGTGTTCGAGGAATAGGTTTGCCTTTTAGTAGCGCTGAAAAATAAGCCGCATCAACGATTGATAGAAGAAGTGTTTCTTTGCCGGGTAACCCAGCGGACTTGAGTTGTAAGTCCAACCCCTTTAATAGTTGCTTACGAAGGTATCGGGCTGGCTCTGGACAAACCAATTGATACAATCTCACCAACCCGTCCAATGTATCATTTTCTGCCGTTGTTGGGTCATCCAGCAACGTCAGGTTAATCTGATTCTTTTCGACGACCAAGGCCGGGTATGTACGAATAGTTAAGCCCTGTTGTTCTATGGAAAAAACTTCCGGTAACTCATCAAAATCCCACTGCTCCACATTGTCCCTCTCAATAGTATTGGCGATGGGTTGGCCTAAAGTCTGAGTAACTTGACCACGATATTGATTCTTCAGCTTATTAAGGTCTCTACTTGTGGTGAGAACCTGATTATTCTCATCAACTAGTTTAATGTTCAAGTGATATATATTTTCCAGTTGCACTTGCTGCCAGCTTTCTGCTGAAACTTCCACACTGGCATGTCGCTTAAGTTGTATGCCCAGAGCTTCCGTCAGGGGTATATCAGATGGAATTAATGAGACTAATGCTTTATCCACATAGGTTGGCACCGGTACAAAATGGCGACGTAGAGATTTTGGTAACCCCTTAACCAGAGCAATACACTTATCTCTCAACATACCGGGGACGAGCCAATCAAAACGGTAAAGTGGCACTTGGTGTAAAATACTGACAGGCACCGTAATACTCACCCCATCCTCCGGGTGCCCCGGCTCGAAGTGATAACTCAGGGGGTAACTTGTACCTTGCCACTCCAGGTGATCAGGGAATTGAGATTCTGTACTGTCAGTTAGCTGACGCTGTGCCAGCAACTCAACATCCATATTGAGAAGCTCTGGCTGGCGTTTTTCTGCCTCCTTGCGCCAATGCTCAAATCCCGCAAGGTTAATAACATCTACCGGGATCAATTCATCATAAAAGTCATATAAGATTTGATCATCAACCAGAATATCCCGACGCCGGGTCTTGGACTCAATGTCTTGAAGACTATCCTGAAGCTGCTGATTGTGCTTAAAAAATTGACCTTTCCCGCGATATTCCCCCTCCACCAGTGCCGCTCGAATAAAAAGCTCTCTACACAGAGTCGGGTTAATTTTACCGTAGGAACATTGGCGCTTTTCAACAATGGGCAGGCCATAGAGCGTCTGCTTTTCGAAGACCATCACCTGACCATTACGGACACTATAGTGGGGCTCGCTATAACTCTTTTTTACTAGGTGTGCAGCCAATGTCGAGAGCCACTCTGGGTCAATAGAAGCATTGTGATGGCTAAAAAGCTTGGAGGTTTCCAACATCGCTCCAGACATTATCCATTTTGGTGGTTTTTTCTGTAAACCCGAGCCTGGGAATACATAGAATTTACGATTTCGTGTACCCAAGTATTCTTTGTTTTCATGCCGAAAACCAATCTGCCCAAGGAGACCACTCAATAGTGAGCGATGAATAGCTGGGTAACCTGCCGGCTGATGATTTTCTTTCAACTTTAGTTCGCGGCAGGCACTGTGCAATTGGTGATGTAAATCGCGCCACTCTCGCATACGAAGTGGCGAAACAAATTGCCGGCGACAGTACTTATCAAACTGACTCCGGCTTAATTCCTGACGCTGCTCTTCGAAGTGCTGCCAGACATTCAGCAGCGTAACAAAGTCAGACTCTTTATCCTGCCACTGACGGTGCTTTTCATCAGCTGCTTGCTGTTTATCTGCGGGACGCTCGCGTGGGTCTTGTACACTTAGTGCAGAGACAATCACCAGCACCTCTTTGAGTGCTCCCTCCTCCGCTGCCGTCATGAGCATTTTCCCCATTCTTGGATCAACGGGGAGACGACATAGTTGCCGCCCAACAGTAGTTAACTCACCACGACTGTTCACCGCCTCCAATTCCTTCAGCAGGCTAAAACCATCATTGATCAGACGGTTGTCTGGAGCCTCAACAAAAGGAAAGTCGCGGATATCCCCAATCCGTAAGTGAAGCATTTTTAAAATAACCGACGCCAAATTGGTTCGAACAATTTCCGGGTCAGTAAATTCTGCACGGCTACCAAAATCCTCCTCACTATAAAGACGAAAACATGCTCCCTCACTGATTCGACCACAGCGCCCCATACGTTGGTTTGCACTGGCTTGGGAGATGGCTTCAATAGGTAAGCGTTGAACCTTGGTTCTATAGCTGTAACGACTAACCCTGGCCGTACCTGGATCAATCACATAGCGAATACCCGGTACCGTCAAAGAGGTTTCTGCCACATTGGTCGCCAGAACAACTCTGATGCCCTTATGGGGCTTGAACACCTTTGTTTGCTCCGCCAAGCTGAGTCGGGCATAGAGCGGTACAACCTCCAAGTGTGGCAAGTGAGCTTTACGAAGCACATTTGCTGTTTCACGGATTTCTCGTTCACCACTGTGGAATACCAAAATATCGCCAC
Organism: Porticoccus sp.; assembly: GCA_036960905.1. Lineage (GTDB taxonomy): Bacteria > Pseudomonadota > Gammaproteobacteria > Pseudomonadales > Porticoccaceae > Porticoccus. Next base: position 2,552 of record JBALWM010000020.1, on the reverse strand, counting down.
GCTTTGGCAACGTCAGAATATGCTCAACGGTTTGCAGCACAGTCTGTGAGATATCACGCTCCTCATCCACAGGGTGATATTCGAGTTCCACAGGATAGGTGCGCCCAGAAACCTCAATGACTGGAGCTTCATTGAAGTGACTGGAGAAACGCTCCACATCGATGGTTGCTGAAGTAATAATGACCTTTAGGTCAGGACGTTTCGGCAGGATATTTTTTAAATATCCCAATAGAAAATCAATATTAAGGCTGCGTTCATGAGCCTCATCAATGATGATTGTGTCGTAACGATTAAGGTAATGGTCATGCTGAACCTCAGCCAGTAAAATGCCATCTGTCATCAGTTTGATGAGGGTGTTGTCACTACGCACATCATTAAAACGCACCTGATAACCCACCGTGTCACCTAATGGCTGGTTCAGTTCTTCCGCAATGCGATTGGCCACTGTTCGGGCAGCAATTCGTCTGGGCTGTGTATGCCCGATCATGCCTGACACACCCCGCCCTAATTCAAGACAAATCTTGGGTAACTGAGTGGTTTTCCCTGAACCTGTTTCTCCTACAACCACCACCACTTGATGGCTTGCAATAGCCTCACGAATATCATCACGTCGGGCGGAAATGGGCAGTTCTTCAGGGTATTCAATCGTCGGCACACTATCCCTTCGCGCACTGCACTTTTGCTGTGAACGCTCCAATACCTGGCGGAACTGTTTCAGCTCTTTATCGAAGGGTTTACCTTGGCTGGCACGCTGCTCAATTTTGCTCAGTTGCTGATTGAGGCGAAAATGGTCGGCATTGAGACAATCGGCAATACTTGCTTGCCACTTCTTAAGTTCATTTTGCATGGATTAGCTGTCGCGTAACTCCCGACGCAATACTTTGCCCACATTGGATAGCGGCAGCTCATCACGGAATTCGATGTATTTTGGCAGCTTGTAACGAGCGAGTTTATCGCTACAAAAATTCCGAATGTCATCTTCTTTCAAGTTTGGATTAATACTAACCAGGAATAACTTAACGGCTTCTCCTGAGTGATCATCAGGAATCCCCACTGCCGCGCAGTAAGTGATATCCGGGTGCTTTGAAACCACCCCTTCTATTTCATTTGGATACACATTAAAACCCGACACATTGATCATGTCTTTTTGGCGATCATGAATATAAAGAAAACCATCACTGTCCACCGAGCCCACATCCCCGGTTTTCAACCAACCATCGTCAGTAATCGTCTTGGCTGTTTCTTCAGGGAAGTTGAGGTAACCCTCCGTGACTTGCGGTCCACGAACCCAGATTTCGCCGTGCTCATCGACCGGTTGTGCATTACCCTGTTCATCAGTAATACATAATTCTGTATCTGGCATGGCAATACCCACAGAACCGGACTTACCTGAATTGGGAGGGCTAAAAGAAACGATAGGGGATGCCTCGGTAAGACCATAGGCGTCACTAATGGTACATCCGGTTTTACTGGCCCAGTCATCTGCAGGACCCGTTGCCAACGCTGCACCACCAGACATCGTCACTTTTAATGTAGAAAAATCAATACTGCTGAAATCCGTATGATCCAACAGTGCAACAAACAAAGTATTTAAGCCGGAAAAAATTGTTGCTGGCCAGCGGCTGAGCAGTTTTATAAACCCATTAATATTGCGAGGATCTGGCACCAACAGCGTATGCGCCCCCATATAAATACCAATCGTCGCGACCAAAGCAAAGGCATAAATGTGATACAGAGGTAACGGTGAAACAATGCGCTCTTTACCTCTCTCTGTGTCTGCCAACCGCAACAATTCCCAGCCTTGACGGGTCACGCTCACCAGGTTGCCATGACTAATAATTGCTGGTTTAGATACACCCGTCGTTCCCCCGGTGTACTGCAGTAGTGCCATATCACCTGACCCCACCGACACCGGCTGGTAGTTCTCTAGAGAAGCAGAATTCAGCACTTCTCTTAAAGGAATGGCAGTACCTGGAGCAACCGACTTACCCATCACTTTCAATAGTGTCGACATCAACAAACGCTTAACCGGTGGATGAAGATCAAATGGCGAGGTCACAAAAACATCATTAATCTGTGTTTTCTCTCTTACCGCTTCAACGTGAGGTAAAAACTTATCAAAAACCACCACCGCTTTTACATCAGCATGATTAAACTGATATTCGAGTTCTACTTCGGTGTAGAGTGGATTGATATTAACAATGGCCAGGCCAGCCTTAAATGCACCATAAGCTACCACCAAATACTGGGTAACACTTGGCATCTGAATAGCCAGCCTATCCCCAGGTTTTAAATCTGTCTTCTGCTGTATATACGCGGCAAAAATCGTCGATAAACGATCTAACTCAGAGTAATCCGTCGTGTGCCCCAGTGCTGTTAGTGCAGGATGTTGTGGAAACATCTCAACGGTTTGCTGTAACACATCAAGCAGGGAGTTAAATTCTGAGGGAGGCAGACTTTCAGGCACACCAAACCGCTGTTGCCCGCGTCGTACCGCCTCAGCTACGTCTGTGACAGACTCATTCGATACCATGACAACTCCCTAGTGAACA
>JBALWM010000019.1:0-19888 GCA_036960905.1 Porticoccus sp. | reverse complement strand
CCTCTATTTTCATAGGGGGCCTTGATGATTCTGTATCCAGATTATAGGGAAAACCTCGATGCCTGAAAGCATCATGCAGCAGTTTATACGCAGCTCTCATCTTTCTGGTGGGAATGCCGCATATATCGAAGATTTATACGAAACCTACCTACACGATCCCAATAGTGTTCCAGGACAGTGGCGCTCTTTCTTTGATGCTCTGCCTCGAGTCAATGGGAATACTGGTACTGATGTCTCACATGCTACGGTGCAATCTCATTTTGAGTTGTTGGGGCGTCGTAAATCAAGGCCTATGCCTGCACCGGGTTCTGGTGGTGCCAATATCGAGCATGAACGCAAGCAGGTTAAAGTTCTTCAGCTAATCAGTTCCCATCGTAATCGTGGTCATCAAAAGGCCAGTTTAGACCCTTTGGGAATCTGGGAAAGAGATAAAGCGCCGGATCTGGAACTCTCTTTTCATGGTCTTACCGATGCTGATCTAGATACAACATTCCAGTGTGGAACCCTTTATATAGGTAAGCAGGAGGCGACCCTGAGAGAGATTATTTCCTCTCTTGAAGAAACCTATAGCGGCCATGTTGGCGTGGAATTTGGTCATGTTACCGATATCTCAGAAAAACAGTGGTTGCAACAGCGCTTTGAAAGTGTGCGTTCAAAACCAAACTATGATGATGATATGCGAAAGCATGTACTACAGCGCTTGTCCGCAGCAGAAGGTTTAGAGCGACACCTTGATTCCAAGTACCCGGGCACCAAGCGTTTTGGCCTGGAGGGTGGGGAGTCCATGATCCCCATGTTCGACGGAATGATCGAGCGTGCCGGTGAATATGGTGCTAAAGAAGTTGTTCTAACCATGGCGCACCGCGGCCGACTTAATTTGCTCGTCAATGTTATGGGTAAAAACCCTGCCGAGCTCTTTGCTGAATTTGAAGGAAAAAGACACGTTGATACCTCCGGTGATGTTAAGTATCACCAGGGTTTTTCTTCCAATGTAATGACCCCCGGTGGGCAAATTCATTTGGCGCTGCTGTTTAATCCATCCCATCTGGAAATTGCTGCACCAGTGGCAGAAGGGTCTGCAAGGGCTCGTCAGGATCGCCGTAAAGATGCCGACGGCAGACAAGTTGTACCTATTGTCGTTCATGGTGATGCTGCTTTTGCCGGGCAGGGTGTGGTGATGGAAACCTTCCAAATGTCACAAATCCGCGGTTATAAAACTGGCGGAACTGTACACTTGGTGATTAATAATCAGGTTGGTTTTACCACTAACCTAAGGGAAGATGCCCGTTCCACCGAATACTGTACCGATATTGCAAAAATGGTGCAGGCGCCCATTATTCACGTCAATGCTGATGACCCCGATGCCGTGATGTTTGCCACTTTTCTGGCAATGGATTACCGCTATCAGTTTAAAAAGGACATAGTTGTCGATCTCGTTTGTTATCGACGACGAGGGCACAATGAAACAGATGAGCCGTCATCTACCCAGCCATTGATGTATCAAGTTATCAAAAAGCATAAGACTACCCGCGCGCTCTATGCTGAGAAGCTGGTGAGTGAAGGTATAATCAGCCAGTCTGATGCAGATGGTTTATTGACTGAGTATCGAGATACCCTTGATCGCGGTGAGAATGTTGTTAATAAACTGGTGTCTGAACCAGATGAAGCGCCTTTTGTAGACTGGACACCTTATATTGATAAAGGGTGGAAAACACCAGCAGATACAACCTATCCATTGATTGAGCTACAAGAGCTTGCCGAGAAAATCACCCATATCCCTGAAGGAATTGTGGTGCAACGCCAGGTAGAAAAAATTTACGATGACCGCCGCAAAATGGCAGGTGGTGCATTGGCATTAAACTGGGGTATGGCAGAGTTGCTTGCCTATGCGACGCTGCTGGAACAAGGCTACCCCGTGCGTATGACGGGCCAAGACATTGGTCGTGGAACATTCTCTCACCGCCATGCTGTTGTTCATAATCAGCGTGATGGTGAAAGCTATATTCCCCTGAAAGCATTACCTGAGGATCCTGCATCCTTTGAAATCTATGACTCCTTCCTCTCTGAAGAAGCTGTTTTGGGTTTTGAATATGGTTATTCCTCAACCGCTCCTAAGGGTTTGGTTATTTGGGAAGCGCAATTTGGTGATTTTGCTAATGGCGCCCAAGTTGTTATCGACCAGTTTATTACCAGTGGTGAACATAAATGGGGGCGCTTGTGTGGTCTAACCATGTTGTTGCCGCACGGCTATGAGGGGCAGGGCCCTGAACACTCATCAGCACGTTTAGAGCGTTACCTACAACTGTGTGCGGAACATAATATTCAGGTATGTATTCCCACTACACCGGCACAGGTTTACCATATGCTGCGCCGTCAGGCTATTAGGCCTATGAGGCGTCCTTTGGTGGTCCTGAGCCCTAAATGGATTCTTCGTCACAAGCTGGCAACTTCTTCTTTGGAAGACCTGGCAAATGGTGAATTCCAGAATCTGATCCAGGATACAGAAATTGATAAATCAAAGGCTCGCCGTTTGATCCTTTGTTCCGGTAAGGTTTATTACCATCTCTACGAAGCTCGCCAGGAAAAAGGTATTGAGGATATTGCTCTGGTTCGTATTGAGCAGCTGTATCCATTTCCAGACAAAGAATTGCTTGAGGCTTTAGGTGAGTACAGTAATTTGGAAGATGTGATCTGGTGCCAGGAAGAACCGATAAATCAAGGTGCCTGGTACAGCAGTCAGCATCATATGCGTCAGGTACTGGCGAAATATAACGATAGTTTATTCCTGCATTATGTTGGGCGAGAAGGGTCCGCAGCACCAGCTGGTGGCTATATGTCAGCACACCTGGAAGAACAGGAAAAATTCATTAACGAAGCTTTGAGTTTTTAAGTAGCGGCGATGCCGTTGTTCTTGATCAAGGAAACATACAAAAAATGAGCATTGAAATTAAGGCGCCAACTTTTCCTGAATCCGTACAGGAAGGAAGTATAGCCACATGGCATAAACAGGCAGGTGATTCAGTCAGCAGAGATGAGTTGTTGGTTGATATCGAAACAGATAAAGTTGTTTTGGAGGTTGTTGCTCCTGCGGATGGAACCTTGCAAGAAGTCTTAAAAGCCGAAGGTGATGTAGTCCTCAGTAACGAGGTGATTGCACGGATTCTTGCGGGTGATACGCCTGCGACAGCTCCGGTGGAAACGGGTTCAGCCTCAGCGGAAACACCGACCAATCCTGAAGAAAAGATTGCCAGCCCGGCAGCTCGCAAACTCGCTGATGAGCTTGGTGTTGATTTGCAGCAAGTAACGGGCACAGGTAAAGATGGTCGTATCACCAAAGAAGATATTGTTGGTTGGGAAAAGCCACAGGCTGCTGCAGCTGTAGAATCAACTTCAGCACCAGCTCCGGCTCAAGAACCTCAAGCTTCACCGTCAGCGGAATCCCCTATGGTTTCTGTTGGTGGAGAGCGGATTGAAAAACGTGTACCCATGACTCGTATGCGTGCACGAATTGCTGATCGCTTGTTGCAAGTGACTCAGACAACAGCAATGCTAACCACATTTAATGAAGTGGATATGCACCGTATCATCCGCCTGCGTACCGCATTCAAAGATGATTTTGCCAAGGCACATAATGGCACTCGTTTGGGTTATATGGGCTTCTTTGTCCGTGCGGCAACAGAAGCATTGAAACGTTTCCCAGCAGTGAACGCATCCCTTGATGGCAACGATATTGTTTACCACGGCTATCAGGATATCGGTGTTGCGGTATCTACCGACAAAGGTCTAGTGGTACCAGTGTTACGTAATGCAGAGAATATGAGCATTGCCGAAGTTGAAAACAATATTGCCGGTTTTGGTAAAAAAGCACAAAACGGAAAGTTAAGTATTGAGGAAATGACTGGTGGAACTTTCACTATTACCAATGGTGGTATCTTTGGTTCTTTGCTGTCTACCCCCATATTGAATCCACCCCAGGCCGCTATTCTTGGAATGCATTCCATTAAAGAGCGCCCAGTAGCAGAAAACGGTGAAATTGTTATTCGCCCAATGATGAACTTGGCTTTGTCTTATGATCATCGCCTGATTGATGGTAAGGAGGCGGTTAAATTCCTCTTGGCGATTAAAGAAATGATTGAACATCCAGCCAAGATTCTTCTTGAGATATAGAGTATAAGATACTGATATTATTGGAATTAGATATGCCTGATAAATATGATGTTATTGTAATTGGTGCCGGGCCTGCCGGTTATGTCGCAGCTATTCGTGCAGCCCAGCTTGGGTTAAAAACTGCTTGTATTGAGAAGTGGAAAAATGCAGAAGGTAAAGGTGTGAATGGTGGTACCTGCCTGAATGTAGGTTGCATTCCTTCAAAAGCGTTACTCGATAGCTCACACAAATACCATGAGACCAAAACCGACCTAGCCAATCATGGCATCAATGTCGGTAATGTTGATATTGATGTAAAAACCATGATTGGCCGTAAGGGAAAGATTGTTAAGCAGCTTACTGATGGTATTGCGGGATTGTTTAAAAGTAATGGGGTTACCTCATTGTTTGGTACGGGCAAGATTCTAGCGGGTCGTCAGGTTGAATATACCGACCACGATGGTAATAAGCAGATACTTGATACCGAGAATGTGATTGTTGCAACTGGCTCACAGCCAATTGATATTCCTGTTGCCCCGGTCAACGGCGATACCATCATTGATTCCACCGGTGCACTTGAGCTTATAGAAGCACCCAAACGACTCGGTATTATTGGTGCTGGCGTTATCGGCTTAGAACTGGGTAGTGTATGGAACCGCCTGGGTAGCAATGTTGTGCTGCTTGAGGCAATGGATGACTTTCTGGCGATGATGGATCGCCAGATATCAAAAGAAGCAAAAAAAGTTTTCACAAAGCAGGGGCTGGATGTCCGCCTAAGTTGTAGAGTGACGGCGAGTAAGGTAAAGGGTAAAGAGGTTGTTGTCACCTACCAGAACAGTGATGGTAAAGAAGAACAGGAGATATTCGACAAGCTCATCGTTTGCGTTGGACGACGCCCTCACACAGAAAACCTGCTAGCACCTGATTGTGGTGTAAACATTGATGAGAGAGGCTTCATTTTCGTCAATGACCAGTGTGCAACAAATGCCCCTGGTGTCTGGGCAGTAGGCGATGTAGTTCGTGGACCCATGCTAGCTCACAAAGGTTCAGAAGAGGGCGTTATGGTTGCTGAGCGTATCGCTGGCCAGAAAACCCAAATGAACTACGATATTATCCCCAACGTCATTTATACCCATCCAGAAATTGCTGCCGTGGGTAAGACGGAAGAACAACTCAAGCAAGCAGGTGAGTCCTATAACATAGGTGTTTTCCCATTTATTGCCAGTGGCCGGGCGTTAGCTGCCGATGAAACTGATGGTATGGTAAAAATGATTGCCGATGCCAAGACTGACCGCATTTTTGGCTGCCACATTATAGGCCCTAGTGCTGCTGACCTTGTGCAGCAAGTCGCTATTGCTATGGAGTTCGGCTCCACTGCCGAGGATATAGGTATGACTGTGTTTGCTCACCCAACGCTGTCTGAAGCAGTACACGAGGCCGCGCTAGCAGTGAACGGGCACGCTATACATATTCCAAATCGTAAAAAACGTAAGTAGTTGTACCTAAAGAGATTGCATAGGTATCGCTGGCCTATGTACTTTTCTTATTATCCATCCAATGAAAACAGCACACGGAAAAGATTATGAACCTACATGAATATCAGGCAAAACAGCTTTTTGCTGAGTATGGCCTTCCTGTATCAGAAGGTGTGGCTGCTGAAACAGTCCAAGAAGCGATTGCTGCCGCTGATGTTATCGGTGGAGACCGCTGGGTTGTAAAGGCTCAAGTGCACGCTGGTGGCCGAGGCAAAGCAGGAGGGGTAAAACTGGTTACCTCTAAAGCAGAAATTGAAGAATTTTCACGCCAATGGTTGGGTAATCGTTTGGTGACGTACCAAACAGATGCCGATGGACAGCCTGTCAGCCGGATTTTGGTTGAACCCTGCAGTGACATTGATCAGGAGCTTTATCTGGGTGCTGTTATTGATCGGTCTACTCGTAGAGTTGTCTTTATGGCCTCTACGGAAGGTGGTGTAGAAATTGAGAAAGTGGCTGAAGAGACACCAGAAAAAATTCTCAAAGCTACCATTGACCCTCTAACGGGTGCACAGCCATACCAGGCACGTGAGCTGGCATTCAAGCTGGGTTTAAACCCAAAGCAAATCAAACAGTTCACTAAGCTGTTTCTTGGTCTGGCCAAACTGTTCCATGACTTCGATTTGGCACTGTTAGAAATCAACCCATTGGTGATTACTACTGACGGTGATCTCCACTGTCTTGATGGCAAGATCAATATCGATGGCAATGCAATGTACCGTCAACCCAAGCTGCGTGAAATGCATGATCCATCACAGGATGATGCTCGTGAAGCACATGCTGCCCAGTGGGATCTCAACTATGTGGCTCTGGACGGCAACATTGGCTGCATGGTTAATGGTGCAGGCTTGGCTATGGGTACCATGGATATTGTTAAGCTTCATGGTGGCGACCCTGCCAACTTCCTAGATGTGGGTGGCGGTGCAACTAAAGAGCGTGTCGTCGAAGCATTTAAGATCATCCTATCCGATGAGAAAGTTAAAGCTGTTTTCATTAATATCTTTGGTGGAATCGTCCGTTGTGACCTGATTGCTGAAGGTGTGATTGGTGCTGTTGAAGAAGTAGGTGTTCAAGTGCCCGTGGTCGTCAGGCTTGAAGGCAATAATGCTGAGCTTGGCACAAAACTTCTCGCAGAGAGTGGATTGAATATTATTGCAGCAACCAGCCTGACCGACGGTGCTCAGCAAGTGGTTAAAGCAGCGGAGGGCAACAAGTAATGGCTATCCTGATTAATAAAGACACTAAAGTAATCTGCCAAGGCTTCACTGGGGGGCAGGGCACCTTTCACTCAGAGCAGGCTATCGAATACGGCACAAAAATGGTTGGTGGTGTTACACCAGGCAAAGGTGGAACCGTACACTTAGGCTTGCCTGTATTTAATACTGTTGCTGACGCTGTCGCGGAAACAGGCGCAGAAGCTTCTGTGATCTATGTGCCAGCTCCTTTCTGTAAGGATTCCATTTTGGAAGCGGCCAATTCGGGCATTCAGCTGATCGTCTGTATTACAGAAGGTATCCCAACGCTGGATATGCTTGAGTGTAAAGCTAAATGTGATGAGTTGGGTGTGCGTCTAATCGGACCAAATTGCCCAGGTGTTATTACACCCGGAGAATGTAAAATCGGCATCATGCCAGGCCATATTCATTTACCAGGTAAAGTGGGCATCGTTTCTCGCTCTGGTACACTGACTTATGAAGCGGTTAAACAAACCACGGATTATGGCTTTGGTCAGTCAACTTGTGTAGGTATTGGCGGTGATCCTATCCCCGGTTCTAACTTCATCGATATTCTTGCCATGTTTGAGAATGACCCGGCCACCGAGGCCATTGTCATGATTGGTGAGATTGGCGGTACTGCTGAGGAAGAAGCAGCGGCATTTATTAAGGAGAATATCTCCAAGCCTGTTGTTTCCTACATTGCTGGTGTTACCGCTCCTGCCGGTAAACGTATGGGCCATGCTGGTGCCATTATTGCTGGTGGTAAAGGTACAGCTGATGAGAAATTTGCCGCATTGGAAGATGCGGGTGTTAAAACTGTTCGTAGTCTGGCTGATATTGGTAATGGATTGAAAGAAATTACTGGCTGGTAAGGCCGGGACCTTCTTTAAAAAGGCGACCTAATGGTCGCCTTTTTTATGTCTGGAATATGGCTAAACAAAAGTATCTAATCAAATTAAACACCTAAGTTTCTTTCATTTGCTCTTGAAATATATTCATTTAGCCCCACCTTCCTACCAGTGTTTAAATAAGAGATTGGAGATTAAATACCGATGAGTGCTGAAACCCTTGGTTTTCAAACAGAAGCAAAGCAGCTTCTGCATCTAATGATTCATTCGCTTTACAGCAATAAAGAGATTTTTTTGAGAGAGTTGATCTCAAATGCTTCCGATGCCGTCGATAAACTGCGTTTTGAAGCCCTGGCCGATTCATCTCTCTATGAAGATGCCCCGGATCTTCGTGTCCGCATCGATGCAGATGTTGCCGCGAGAACTATCACGATTCATGACAATGGTATTGGCATGTCTCGCGAGGATGCCATTGAGCATTTGGGGACCATCGCTAAATCTGGAACCTCCCAATTTCTTGAGGGGTTGAGTGGAGATCAGAAGAAGGATGCCCAGCTTATTGGTCAATTTGGAGTAGGATTTTATTCTGCCTTCATTGTGGCGGACAAGGTGGTTGTAGAGACTCGCAGGGCCGGATTAGCTGCTGACAAAGCCGTTCGCTGGACCTGTGAAGGCGAAGCTGAATACACCATTGAAGATATTGAAAAGCCTGATAGAGGTACCTCTATCACCCTGCACCTGAAGGAAGATGCAGAGGAATATGCCAATGACTTGCGTGTTCGCAGCATCATAAAAAAATACTCGGATCATATAGCTGTTCCCATTGAGATCAAGAAATTGGCTTCTCCGAATGATGATGAAGATGCGGAGCCCGCCGCCGAGGAATACCAAGCTATCAATGCAGCTACTGCACTCTGGACTCGTCCTCGCAATGACATTAAAGACGAGGAATATAAAGAGTTTTACAAGCATGTCTCCCATGATTTTGAAGACCCCATAACATGGAGTCACAACCGTGTTGAAGGCAAGCTCGACTACACCAGTCTCCTCTATATCCCCAGCCATGCGCCATTTGACCTACACAACCGTGAGGTGTCCCGAGGCTTAAAACTGTACATTCAGCGTACGTTTATCATGGATGACGCTTCACAGTTTTTACCAATGTACTTGCGTTTTGTTAAAGGGGTTCTGGATTCTAGTGACCTGCCACTCAACGTTTCTCGTGAGATCCTTCAGGGTAGCCCTGCTGTTGACAGTATTCGAGGTGCTCTGGTGAAGCGAATACTGGATCTATTGGAGAAAATGGCCAAGGAAAAGCCAGACATCTATGCTGATTTCTGGAAGGAGTTTGGTAGTGTCCTTAAAGAAGGTCCTCCCGAGGACACGACAAATGCTGAGCGTATTGGTGGCCTGTTCCGTTTCGCCACCACAAAAACCGAGGGAGAGGAGCTATCCGCTTCTTTCTCTGACTATATCTCTCGAATGAAAGATGGCCAGGATAAAATTTATTACCTTGTCGCGGATAGTTTAACGGCAGCTCGTAACAGTACCTATCTTGAGGTTTTCCAAAAACAAGGCATCGAAGTCCTGTTGTTTACGGATCGCCTTGATGAATGGACTATTTCTCACCTCTATGAATTTGATGGCAAGCAGTTTCAAGATATCACCAAGGGTGAACTGGATGAATCCATTGTCGGTAGCCCTGATAAGGATGACGAAGCCGACACAGAATCATCGAAGGATGTGATGGACAAGATCAAAACCAGCCTGAATGGTCGAGTGGAGAGTGTTCGTGCAACCCGCCGGTTAACAGATTCACCTGCTTGTCTGGTTTATGCTGAGCATGCTCTAAGCCCCCAGATGAAAAAGTTAATGGAATCTGCCGGACAGTCAGTACCAGAAGACAAACCAATACTGGAAGTGAATATCAATCACCCATTAGTGGAAAAACTCAGTGAAGAGGCTGGTGATGAAAAATCAGGTGAGTTGGCCGAGCTGTTATACGATCAAGCAGTATTGTCTGCTGGGGAACAGTTGGATAACCCCTCTCTGTTTGTTAAGCGCCTGAATCAATTATTGTTTGAGGAGAGGTCGTAGCCACATCTACATCAATAGCTCTATAATCTTCACACAGACAACATCGAAACTCAGTGATGGCAGCACCAAATAAAATTGCAGTACTAGGTGGAGGCAGCTTTGGCACTGCCATCGCAAATATGATTGCCGCGAATGGCTATGATGTTGTTCTGTGGATGCGTGACGAAGAAAATGCCGAGCAGTGCTCTCAAACCCGGGAGAATACCCGATACCTGCCCGGCTATCATCTTGAGCCAACGCTTAAATTTTCCTCCAACTTGGAGGAATGCCTAAAAGACTGCCAGACGGTATTTTTTTCTGTCCCCAGCAAGGCCTTTCGTCACCTGGCTCAGGAAGCACACGCTCATATCGCTCCTGATACCAAAGTGATTAGTACCGCTAAAGGCATTGAAGCACATACTTTTAAATTAATGAGTGAAATCCTTGAGGAAGAGCTTCCCCAAGCCAGGGTTGGCGTCATTAGCGGCCCAAATTTAGCCAAGGAAATCACCCAGAAAGCGATTACTGCTACAGTGATAGCCAGTACTGATGAATCACTCTGTAAAGAGGTCCAAGCGCTACTCAGCTCCCAATACTTTAGGGTGTATGCTAACAATGACCGTTTTGGGGTAGAACTGGCAGGTGCACTCAAAAATATCTATGCCATTGCGGCAGGTATGTCGGCCGCCATGAAAATGGGACAAAATACGGTCAGTGTGCTTATTACACGTAGCCTTGCTGAAATGAGTCGTTTTGCCGCAAGTTTAGGTGCCAATCCTATGACATTTCTTGGGCTGAGTGGTGTGGGCGATTTGTATGTCACTTGTACCTCGCCGCTGAGCCGTAATTTTCAGATAGGCTACGCTTTAGGTGAAGGGCTTTCTATTGATGAGGCTACTGAAAAAGTAGGGCAGATTGCAGAAGGCATCAATACCACTCGAATTATCAAGGAAGAGGCAGAACAGCTTGGTATCTATATGCCATTGGTCAGTGCTCTTTACGAAACGATGTTTAACAACAAGCCAGTTCATGAAGTACTGAGTAGCCTGATGCTGGCTGAACAAAGTACTGATGTTGAATTCACTGTGGGGCCATGATGGAAGAACAAACTAAAACTAACTTACTGAATACTGAAACTTGGATTCGCCTACTTTACATGCTGGTATTTGGGTTGTTATCTGTGGTGGCCCGGATGGTTATCTGGGTAGTTGCTGTCTTACAGTTTCTCCTTGTACTGGTGACAGGTGCTGGGAACGACAACCTGCGTGATTTAGGGCAGGGGACCTCTAAGTGGGTTTATCAGGCATTTTTATTTATTACCTTTAACAATGATGACAAACCATTCCCTTTTTCGGACTGGCCTGAGGTTGATGTGCCACTGACTGAAGAGCGACAGACTGATGATGTTATTGAGGCCGAGTTTGTAGAGGCTGAGACTACGGGTGAACCTACAGATCTAGATGACGTCCCGACATTTGTTGATACTGGGGATGAACAAAACCCTCAAGATGATAATAAAACCGCGTAACAGCGTCTGTTGCTGATGCTATGCGGATTTACCTGTTGCGCCATGGCGATGCACCCTTTGATGCATCATGTGGGGAACGCTCATTGTCAGTGCAGGGTGAGATTAATACCCGGCATGTTGTCGAACAACACCGTCGAGAGCTATCTCAGCTCCAACTGATTCTTTGCAGTCCAACCCTTCGAGCTAGGCAAACGCTTAAAACGCTTATTGAAGCGCTAGGTTATCGGGGAGAATTACTTTTTGAAGATGCCCTGCGTTCTGAAGGACAGCTCAATGCCGTGGAACACTGCATTGATGCGCTAGATATCGATCAAGTTTTACTTCTGAGTCATCAACCATTGATTGGTCAGATATTGGAATACCTAATGGATAAATCAGGCATTGGGTGGTCAATGGACACCAGCTCCCTTGCCTGTCTGGACACCATTGCTTTTAGCCGGGGTTGTGCTGACATGAAGTGGTTAACGCACCCCTAAGAAACGCTACCACTCCAAAAATCTCTCAACCCAGGCGCTTTCTCACTGAGCTAGTATAAAGGTGAAACGGTACCTAACAATTGATCAGCGAGAGGAATTCACTGCGAGTAGCCTGATTCTTCCTAAATGAACCTAGCATGGCAGAGGTCTTCATCACTGAGTTCTGTTTTTCAACACCGCGCATCATCATGCACATATGCTTGGCTTCAATAATCACAGCGACACCCTGAGCACCCGTGACCTCTTCAATGGTCTTGGCTATCTGGGATACCAGTGTTTCCTGAATTTGAAGGCGGCGAGCATACATATCGACAATGCGCGCCACTTTGGATAACCCAAGTACTTTGCTGCTGGGGATATAGGCGACATGACACTTGCCGATGAAGGGCAGTAGGTGATGTTCACAGAGTGAGTAGAGCTCAATATCCTTAACAATAACCATTTCACTGGATTCAGAGGGAAACAGCGCATCATTAATGACCTCATCCAATGTTTGGTGGTAACCACGGGTAAGAAACTCGAATGCTTTGGCGGCGCGTTCAGGTGTATCTACTAAGCCGGGACGAGAAACATCCTCACCCGTAGATTCAATAATTTGGGTGTAACAATCAGAAGTCTTCAATATTTGTCTCTAAGAAATGGTTAATAGTTTGAGTGCATAACCGTACGTCAGCCTACTATAAACGTAAAGCCATTTATCTACGCTGCCGGTACAATGCGCGCTATGCAAAATACGCCAGAAAACCCGAAAACTGTTGGTGGCTATATTCAAATAGGGGCAGATTTATTTGATCACGCCGGTCTCTATTTTGGCCATGGAACTGACAATGCCTGGGATGAGTCCCTTTCTCTGGTTTTATTTGCATTATCACTACCCTGGGATTCTGACAGCAGCACCTTAGAGCACTCAGTATCTCCTGAAGAAGCGGTCATTATTACGACGTTATTTGATCGACGTATAAAAGAGCGGCTGCCAGCGGCATACCTTACGGGAGAAGCTTGGTTTGCTGGGCTTAAATTTAGTGTTGACCCGCGTGTGTTGGTGCCGCGGTCACCTATTGCTGAATTGATTGAAGCACAATTTCAACCTTGGCTGATCCATGATCCCAGCAGCATTTTAGACCTCTGTAGCGGTAGCGGCTGTATTGGTATTGCCTGCGCTCATTATTTTCCTGCATCCTTTGTCACACTGAGTGACATATCGGTCGATGCTCTGGCTGTGGCAGCACAAAATATTAAACTCCATGAAATGGATCAACGGGTCAGCTCGGTCCATTCTGACCTGTTTTCTGGACTTGACTCACAACGGTTCGACTTAATTGTTACCAATCCACCCTATGTTGATGCAAAAGACTTGGCATCTATGCCCAATGAGTACCACCATGAACCTGAAATAGGTTTGGCATCAGGAGATGACGGGCTCGATTTTACCCGCCAGTTATTACTTGAAGCTGGAGAGCATTTAAATGAGCAGGGCACACTGATCGTAGAAGTCGGTAATTCGTGGGAGGCCCTTGAAGAGGCATTCCCACAAGTGCCCTTTATGTGGCTGGAATTTGAGCGGGGAGGGCACGGTGTATTCTTGATCACAGCTGAGCAGCTCGCAACATACCGAGAAGAATTCATTTCGTCGTAACGACATCAGAATAATCATCGTATAATATCCACCTTCTCGTCCTATTATGCTTGGTGTTATCAGCCAGCTCTTAGGCAAAATACTAATTTTTAATGTGGAAGTGTTTATGTCCGGCAATACCATCGGCAAGCTATTTACTGTGACCACTTTTGGTGAAAGCCACGGGCCTGCACTTGGCTGTATTGTTGATGGTTGCCCCCCTGGACTTGAGTTATCCGAAGCGGATATGCAACAGGACTTGGACCGCCGTAAGCCTGGCCAATCTCGCTATACGACCCAGCGCAAGGAGGGGGATGTGGTTAAAATACTCTCGGGCGTGTTTGAAGGAAAAACCACAGGGACACCCATTGGGCTGATCATAGAAAATACGGATCAGCGCTCTAAGGACTACTCCAACATTAAAGATCAGTTCCGTCCCGCTCATGCCGACTACACCTATCACATGAAATATGGTTTTCGTGATTACCGCGGTGGTGGCCGTTCATCCGCCCGCGAAACCGCTATGCGAGTTGCTGCAGGTGCTATCGCCAAGAAATATCTCGAGCACACCATGGGGGTTGAGATTAAAGGGTACCTGTCACAGTTGGGTCCTATTAAAGCTGAGAAAGTGTTACTGGAAGAAGTTGAAAATAATCCATTTTTCTGTCCTGACCCTGACAAAGTACCTGAAATGGAAGCCTTTATGCAGAAGTTGCAAAAGGATGGAAATTCTATTGGCGCTAGAATTACGGTCACAGCCACCAATGTCCCAGCGGGACTAGGCGAACCTATTTTTGACCGACTAGATGCCGAAATTGCGCACTCGATGATGAGCATTAATGCGGTCAAGGGTGTGGAAATTGGTGCGGGGTTTGATTCTGTTGCCCAGACAGGCACGGAGCACCGAGATGAAATTACCCCAGAGGGTTTTCTCTCGAATAATGCCGGTGGCATTCTTGGCGGTATTTCATCCGGTCAAACCATCGTTGCTCACATAGCGTTAAAGCCAACTAGTAGTCTCCGCATTCCAGGGAACTCTGTGGATGTACATGGAAACGCTATTGAGGTTATTACCAAGGGCCGCCACGACCCCTGTGTGGGCATTCGAGCTACACCTATCGCAGAGGCTATGCTGGCCATTACCTTGATGGATCATTTCTTGCGAGATAGAGCTCAGAATGCTGATACCAATGTCAGTCCGGTACTGAATACACAGCCAAAAACCAGTTAACCACTTGTGGAAGGGAAGACCTCATTATCAGTGCCTTACTGGCGCTTATCAGCCTTTTATTTTTGTTTTTTTGGCTTGCTTGGGGCGCTTTATCCTTATTGGTCCTTGTATCTAAAATCTCAAGGGTTTTCATCTGCTGATATTGGCCTTCTACTGGCCATCCCCATGGCCACTAAAATTATCGCCCCAAACCTTTGGGGATGGCTTGCCGACTACACGGGTGAAAGGCTGCTGATTATCCGTCTTGGGGCTTTACTCTCATTTCTCTGTTTCATTGGTATGTTTATCGACCAACAGTTTTGGTCAATAGCATTAGTCCTGGCGGGGTACAGTTTTTTCTGGAATGCGATACTGCCGCAGCATGAAGTTATTACCATCAGCTTCCTAGACCAGCGACCAGAAACTTATAGTCGAATTCGTTTATGGGGATCCATTGGTTTCATCATATTTGTACTGGGCAGTGGCTTTTGGTTCGATACCCATGATATTCAAACATTACCCATTATCGGCCTGCTGCTATTGGCAGGTATTTTTCTTAGCAGTTTATTTGTACCAAATCCACATCATCAACGGCATGAAAAAGCGTCTCAACAGTTTATTACGGTCCTAAAGAAACCCGTTGTTATTGTCTTTTTACTCGCAGGCATGCTGATGCAGGTATCCCACGGCATTTACTACAGTTTTTTTAGTATTTATATGGAATCTTTCGGCTACAGTCGAAGTGGTATTGGCACCCTGTGGTCAGTGGGTGTCGTTGCCGAGGTCTGCCTTTTTATCCTGATGCATCGATTGCTACTCCGGTTCAATGTTAGAGCCATTATGCTCAGTTGTTTGGCTCTTGCGACCTTACGTTGGTTATTAATTGGTTATTGCACTGAGTACCTACTGATTCTGGTGTTAGCTCAATGTTTCCATGCTTTCACCTTTGGTGCATTCCATGCTGCTGCGATAGATTGTATTCGTCGCTTATTTGAACCCGCGAACCAAGGGAAGGGGCAAGCTGTATACAGTGCTTTTTGTTTTGGGGCAGGAGGGGCCTTGGGATCGTACTTTGGTGGCCTGATCTGGGACATTCAACCCGTATTGGCCTTTAACTTTGGTGCGCTGGCCAGCTTTATCGCTATGCTCATCGTCTGGTTTTGGCTAAGGGATGAAAGACTAAAGCTTGGGGTTTAAATACTTTAAAATTGAACCTTTTCAACCCGATGTTAAGAGACTCACTATATACTGTGCCAATTCAAATGGTGCTGATTAAGGAGGAATGTATGAAAGCTGTTCTTATTATCCTGACATTGGTTGGTTTATCCTTGTTTTACCCAACCTATGATTTACAGGTTAAAACAGATCTGTTTAGCGAAGAGTTTTTTGTACAGGAAAC
Source organism: Porticoccus sp. (assembly GCA_036960905.1). Lineage (GTDB taxonomy): Bacteria > Pseudomonadota > Gammaproteobacteria > Pseudomonadales > Porticoccaceae > Porticoccus. The sequence continues at coordinate 3,838 of JBALWM010000019.1, read as the reverse complement.
AGGCTTTATTACTCATAAACGCTGTCACCAAGCGGCCTTCGAAGAAAAAGTAAAATATTACCGCTGTGAGAGTAAAACCATATGGCGGTCGCTTTTCTCAAAAGCCTCTAGCTATGACCCAGAAATACGCCACCAAGAACCTGATGTATTACAAGATTTACATTGAGATGATAAGGGTTAAATAGATACGGGCTGTAGAATAGGGAACGTCGATCCGCTCTGAAGGAAATTAAGTCTGACAGTGATACTGAATGCTTCGTTAATGATGCTCAATTTTTACGGATGAATGTCTCCTTCAAAATAAATAGACGACTACAGCCATGATCATTGACAGCATTTTGGTTTTCATCAGACAATCAGTGCCCGCTGATGAAATAAAAATAGCACTCAATGTCTAGATCCCCTGACAGCACAGATAAGATTCGCGAAAAGAAGAAACGCTTCCTCTCACGAGAAGAATATATTATTGAAAAAGCTTTATTTCTGTTAGTCCGTGATGGCATTGATAAAGTGACTGTCTCTGCTATCTCTAGCGAAGCAGGTGTTGGCAAAGGCACCGTCTATAAACACTTTCTTACCAAAACTGAAATTTTGATGCGTATTGTTCTCAACTACGAGAGGAATATCACTGAAAATCTACGAAAGGGTATCGAGGCAACTAAAGCAGGTGACCCTGGTGCAGCTGCACGCTCCTATTTTCAAGCTCGATTGTCAGATCCGGCACTGGATCGGCTTGTTCAGCAATTGGAAGTCAAGTTACAGGGAAATGAAGAGGTAGAGGATAAAATGTTAGAATTGCACACTATGCGGCGCTCTAATATTGATGCCCTCAATGTGATGATCGCAAAGCTCATTGATAAGGGCATACTTGAGGATGTTCCTCCCCACTACCACTACCTATCTTGCTGGGCCTTAGCCCAAGGTGCAGTAGAAGCCTATTTTAATGTCAGTTATGGTGCGGACGTTAAAGATAAAGAAGATTTTCTACGCTTTGTTGCCAACATTGGTATTACCATGGGTAATCGCGGCCAGCTACGAGACGACATCCCCCCTCAGTGCCTGATCAATCTTATCAAGCCCTAGTCATACGCTACGGAAGCATAGCCGGAAGAGGCTGGAACCTGATTGTCTCACATCACAACCTTATAGAACCCCAAGCTTATTTTGCGTATCTACACTACATATTAGGGTAATTTGGCCCCCCAGAACCTTCTGGGCAAACCCAGACAATATTCTGGGTTGGGTCCTTTATGTCACAGGTTTTACAGTGAACACAGTTTTGCGCGTTAATCTGGAAATGCTTAGAGCCATCTCCTTGCTCAATAATTTCATAGACACCCGCTGGACAGTAACGTTGTGCTGGTTCGTCGAATAATGGAAGGTTGTGATTAATCGGTGCATCTGGGTTTTTCAATGTTAAGTGACAAGGCTGAGCTTCCTCATGGTTGGTATTCGATAGAAATACAGAGGTTAATTTATCAAAGCTCAATTTGTTGTCTGGTTTTGGGTAGTCTATTTTTGTACTTTCTGATGCTGGCTTTAACTGGCTGTGGTCTGGCTTTGGATCTTTAAGTGTCCAGGGTAATTGGCCATTGAAAATATTGATATCGATAAAGGCATAGGCAGAACCGAGAATATTTCCCCACTTGTGCTGAGCTGGGCCAAAATTTCTCTGCTGGTAGAGCTCTTTGTAAGCCCAGCTGTCCTTGTATGCTTCAGTATAGGAGGTTAGTTCATCGTGTTCATGGCCACTGCTAATCGCTGCGGCTACCGATTCAGCTGCGATCATGCCGGACTTCATGGCACAGTGAATTCCTTTGATCTTGGCAAAATTCAATGTACCGGCGTTATCCCCAATTAATAGTCCCCCAGGAAATGTCATTTTGGGTTGTGATTGCAAACCGCCTTTTACCAGAGCACGAGCACCATAGGAAATTCTTTCTCCACCCTCTAGATACTGGCTAATCACGGGGTGATGTTTGTAGCGCTGAAATTCGTCAAAAGGACTGACATGTGGGTTAGAGTAGGAGAGGTCGGTGATTAACCCAACGGCCACTTGATGATTGTCCAGATGATAGAGAAAACCACCGCCTGAAGAGTCACTCTCATTAAGGGGCCAACCGGCACTGTGAACCACAAGCCCTTCTTCATGTCTTTCAGTAGGTATTGACCATAACTCCTTGATTCCAAGACCATAGTGCTGAGATTCAGAGTCTTTATCAAGAGAGAATTTCTCTATTAACAGCTTACCCAAGTGGCCCCGGCAACCCTCAGAAAACAATGTGTATTTGCCACGTAATTCCATACCTGGCATATAGGAATCCTTATGTTCTCCATCAGGACCGACACCCATATCACCAGTAATAATCCCGGAAACACGCCCATCTTCTGTATAGAGAATATCGGCGACTGAGAACCCTGGAAAAATTTCCACACCCAGGTTTTCAGCTTGTTCAGCCAACCAACGACATAGATTGCCCAAACTGATGATGTAATTGCCCTTGTTATGCATGGTTTTAGGGGCAAAAAATGATGGAATCTTGTACCCGCGAGCCTTGTTGAAAACATAAATATTGTCGTTTTTAACTTCGGTGTTCAGGGGTGCCCCCTGAGTTTTCCAGTCTGGAAACAGTTCATTCAGTGCAGTAGGCTCTAAGACAGCACCGGATAGAATATGAGCACCCACTTCAGAACCTTTTTCGACAACAACGATGGATAGCTCAGCATTTATCTGCTTTAGACGACAGGCAGCCGAAAGGCCAGCCGGGCCCGCTCCGACGATAACGACATCGTAATCCATATATTCACGTTCCACGGAATTCTCCTTCAGGTACTTATTTTGGTGATGGCACGGAGGTCATCTTTAAAATCCGAGTTTAGCTTGTCTAACCCGTGGGTGCTATGCAGATTTGGTGACCCATAAGTCGGTACCCAATAGTCAGCGATAAAACATACCGTTACCTTGATTTGAAAGCGTCAGGGCTGCATCATTACGGCCTTTCTGAGGTTTATCTTAGCCTCCCCAACATAACGGACCATGTCTAAAGGGTATTCCATGAAAGTACTTGTAGCGGTCAAACGCGTTGTTGATTACAACGTAAAAGTACGTCCAACAGCTGATGGCTCAGGTGTTGATCTGAACAATGTAAAAATGTCGATTAATCCGTTCTGTGAGATAGCCGTTGAAGAGGCTGTACGTCTTAAGGAAAAGGATTCCGCTACAGAAATTGTCGCTGTTTCCATTGGCCCACAACAGGCCCAGGAGCAAATCCGTACTTCGTTGGCATTGGGTGCAGACCGAGGCATTTTGATTAAGTCGGATACTGACCTGGAACCACTGGCAATAGCCAAGTGCCTTAAAGCTATTTGTGACCAGGAAAAGCCTGACCTCATTCTAATGGGCAAACAATCAATTGATGGAGATAATAACCAGACGGGCCAAATGCTAGGAGCTCTAACGGGTTATCCGCAAGGTACATTTGCATCTGAACTCATTATCGAGGGCGGTAAAGCTAAAGTGACACGTGAAGTTGATGGTGGCCTACAAACAGTGGGCCTAAGTCTACCCGCGATCGTGACTACAGACCTGCGGCTCAATGAACCGCGCTATGCTTCACTACCGAACATTATGAAGGCCAAGAAAAAGCCTTTGGATACCACCTCTCCTGAAGAGCTTGGTATCGATACAACACCCCGTGTCACCACATTGAAGGTTGAACCACCACCTGAGCGTGCTGCGGGTATCAAGGTAGCCGATGTAGATGACCTACTGGATAAACTAAGAAATGAAGCGAAGGTGATCTGATGAGTATTTTAGTAATTGCCGAGCATGACAATA
>JBALWM010000018.1:0-20072 GCA_036960905.1 Porticoccus sp. | reverse complement strand
ATTTTGCCGGTGCAGAGCGGCTTTGGAAGTTTCATCTTGATCACGGGCATCACCAGAAAAATGTTTTACCACTGCGTTGGCAGTTCAATGACTACTCACCCAATACATTGTTAACAGGGTCGTGGGATGAAGTGGAGGTGCTACAGCATGCGCAAACGCAACACGACCAATGGCTGGACTATAAAGTCGTGCAGGTGGTTGAAGAAAGCTCTGTGATTCGATCTTTTTATTTACAGGCTCAGGGTCATCAGCAAGCAGATTTTTACCCTGGGCAATTTTTGACGATAAAAATACAGATTAATGGCGACCCGGTGATAAGAACGTATACCGTATCGAGTGCGCCATCGGATGATTATTATCGTATTAGTGTTAAGCGTGAGGCCGAAGGCCTGGCCTCTAATTACTTACATCAGAGTATTCAGGTCGGCGATATTTTGCTGGCCAAAGCCCCTCGCGGCGATTTCACCTTTGATGCTAGCGAGGAGCGTCCCGCGGTTTTGCTTTCTGCAGGTATTGGCATAACGCCGATGTTGTCGATGGCAAAGCATGCCTTGGTCGAAGGATTTCGAACCCGGCGCATGCGCAACGTAACTGTTATTACAGCTGCGCGCGATCAATGGCAACGAGGGTTTTTCGAAGAGTTGGATGAGCTTTCTCGACAATCGGAAGGACAACTTCGTAGCTTTTGGGCACTGAGCCAAATTGAAGAACCATTTGTTGCCAACGAATTAAAAGCGGGCCGTGATTATCATCACCTTGGTCGGATATCGGAGGAGCTATTGCAGGCCATACTGCCGATGGCTGATTACGATGTTTACTTGTGTGGTCCCAGTGGCTTTATGCAGTCAATGTATGACCTTGTCCGTGGTCTAGGAGTCAGCGACCAACGTATCTTTGCCGAAGAATTTGGCCCAGCTTCTTTACAGCGCGACCGGTATCAAGAGCAGACCATAGCCGAGTTCACTCCCGCACCTGCCGCAAGTGAAGCCATTGTTGAATTTGTTGATGCTGGCGTTGAACAAGCCTGGTCTGCCGGTGAAGGAAGCTTGTTAGAGTTTGCTGAAGCGCATGGCTTTACACCGGAGTTTGGCTGCCGCAGCGGCCAGTGCGGTGCCTGCAAGACAACACTGCTAGCCGGCGCCGTCAGCTATCAAAGTGAGCCATCATTCCCCGTGGCTGACGATGAAGTCTTGCTGTGTTGTGCCGTGCCTGCGGCGGTTGATGGCCAGGACGTCGTGAAGTTGGCACTTAAAATTTAAGAGCAGCTTAAAAAGCTGGAGCTAGAGTTCTCGAGAGAGCACGAGCACATGAAAGTTAAGCGGGATGCATTTTCAAAATACTTAAGCTCAGTTGATAATTTACGGAAAAATTATTTCGAAAAACTTAGTGCTTTGATGGATAGTTATTATGGCGCTCTTATTGCTGCCAACAAAGATATAAAATCAAATATTATCAAAGCCTTAGAACTATCAAAAAAACAGTCATGAAATATGATGTTTATGACACAAGTGAATTTAGGAAAGCCAAGGGAGAGCTTCTCATCAGCATGCACAAGGATATTGAAAATATAAATTTAACAAGTTAAGTAAACGGGACTGCCTAACCGGCTGCCCCTTCTTAAGGCGTTAAGGTCATAAGCATACATGCTATCAACATTTAAATTTGATACATCTTTGGAATACAGCATGAAAAAGATAGTTTTGGCCACTTTGATATTTATTTTATCGGCATGTCAAAGTCAGACTTTCTATACATTGCCTACAGGAGTACCACTAAAAGATTCGGCAACATTAGAGGGATCAAAAGTATTCACCCAAAACATACTACTTTATGGCAATGAAATATCGTATGTGCTTGCTATTGATGGTCTTCCCGTAAAGCCACGGTTGTGGAAAAATTACAACAACCTGATAAAGCTTTCACCAGGTAAGCATGTTGTCCAGATCGCCAATAAGCAAGGATCTTTATTTGCCAAAGTAGTCTTGGAACTAAACGTACAAAGCCGGAAAAGGTATATTGCCAGAGGCGAGGTTATTGACGAAGAAAACATAAGAATGTGGATAGAGGATAATGAAAAAAATAAAGTCACCAAAATATTGGTGGTTCCAAGGAGTAAACGTATTACGGGCGGAGGATTTATTTTCATATAAAAATGAGAAATTTCCTTAACCACGCCATCAAATGCGACGCAAAAAAGCAGCGCGCTTTATGGCGACGTTAAAAACGGAAATTAAAATTGGATCTCAGCCTTTACCTTATCTTTCTCGCCACCACGGTGATGCTTATCCTGATGCCTGGGCCTGCTGCGATAACAGTGGCATCTCAAGGGGCAACAAATACATCTAACAAAGCATTTTTTGGTGTTCTGGGTGTTGCAACGGCAGATGTTATTTTCTTTGCTTTATCAGCGACAGGAATCGCATCACTGATTATTGCTTCTAACCTGATGTTTTCTGCCGTCAAATGGGTGGGTGTTATGTATTTGTTATACCTTGGCCTTGGCGCCCTACTCAGTCAATCCGGGGCCATCAAAATTAATCGCCAACAGGCACAAGGTAGAGCACCCAAACTTTTTTCTCAGGGCCTGGTCATTCAATTGGCAAACCCAAAAGCATTGTTGTACTTCTCTGCATTACTGCCTCAATTCATAGCGCCGGGTGAGCCTATCTTTTTTCAAATACTGGTCATGGGCGTTTCATGTTTTCTTGCCGACCTATTGATCTACAGTGTGTATAGCCACCTAGGGTACCGACTCGCTAAGCAGACACTGAAACAATGGGTGATCAGCCTAATCAATAAAGTCGCAGGCATTACTCTCATCTCTACCGCCGTTAAGATGGCATCATTAGAGTACAGCAAGTAACCTAAAGCGGTATTAGCCGATATGCCATGTATAAACCTCTGTTTGATACGTTAAACTTCATGCCGGATACTCAATATTGACTATGGAATAAGGTGTCTGAGCACATGCTAATGTCAACAAGCACTATGCCATTTTCTATCAAAAGCCTCTTAACATTATTGTTCCTGTTAACAATATCAGTGCTAATCAGTGGCTGCCAGTCGACCAACCAAGCGACGGGAAACCAATATGAAGTAGATGAATCCGGATCAAATACCTCGGTTATCTACCTCTACCGACCCAATACTGGCCATAAAGGCAAGGCATTGGAGTATCCGGAAGTATTCATTGACGGCTTATCTCTGGGCGTCATGAAAGTTAGGGGCTATATGATGAAAGAAGTCCCAGCGGGAAAGCATGAAATACGAATCACTGGCGCAACGAATAAAGCGGACTGGTCATTTCGAGAAATAAAACGAACAATCAATGTAAAATCAGAATCAAAGAATTATTTCCGATTAATGGTTCGTTTTGATATGGATAGCAATGAACTGTTAGGCCTTATGATGGAACACTTGGTATTCCTTACGCCTGTGGAGCCTGATGAAGCCATACGTGAGATGAAAGGCACCTTTCTTTCTGAATAACTAATATAGAAGCCATAGGTGAGTTAAATGAGGTGAGTTAAATGTTTACCGCCCCCATCTAAGTTAGCGTGGTCGATTTTTTCCCTTCTGATGCCGCTCCCTTTTCTCTGAACTCTTCTCTGAGGTTTTACGCAACAACACATAGGTTGAACCCGTACCGCCATGCTGGGACTGTGCACTGTGAAAAGCCAATACGTCATTCAGCTGTTGGAGCCAATGGTTCGTGCAACTTTTCAGTAAAGCGGGCTTTTCACGGTTCTCCCCTCGGCCATGGGTAATCAGGGCGCAACGGATATTGTGCTTGATACAGTCCCGAATAAACTGAAACACCTGTTGGCGAGCCTGTACGACGGTCATTCGGTGCAAGTCGAGCTGGAAGTCTAAAGGGTACTTGCCGAGACGAAGGTTTTTGAAGACGCCATGCTGAACACCATCACGCTTGAAACTGAGTACATCTCGAGGTTTGACCATAACGATGTATTCTTCAGAGGACAGTGCATCGCAGTTTTTTTGTGATACTTGCTGAGCATCTCGACGACGTACTGCTAACCCTGGAATCTTTTCCGCGGTCTTTTTCAGATCAACACGGTCAGCCGTTTTATTTAACGGTTCGACATCGCCCATCTCTTCATGGAATAATTTTTTGTCATCGTCTATCACTGATATCGGCCTATTAACCATCATCTTCAAGAGCAGCGATATTATATCCCTACAACAGTTTAAGCGGCATTGGTTTGCGCTAATTCACCGGCCATAAAATGTTCTCTGGCAAGCTCATAGTTGGTTCAAGTAATAGGAGGTTTTTCTAGTATAAAAATTACTCGGGATCATCAATGGACAAGCTTGATGTATCTACATCCTGAGGAACAAATTCTTTTTTGTCCTCATCGGTCAATACATCAGAACCTGTTTCGGCAATCGTTAACGACGAAGTATCAACATCAGCCGAGGTAAAGTCTTTCTTATCCTCAGGGGAAAGTACATCTGCCCCCACTGGAGCCACATCAAAGTCAACATCTTCAAGCACTTGTTCCTGCGGCTGTGACGGCTGATTCAGCTCAGGCTCAGTTTCTTGAGTTAACCCGGAATCATGATTTGATGATTCAACTGGCCTTTCTTCTGAAACAGCCCCATCGAGGGTGGCGGAGCGAATATCGACTAAAGCACCTGCTTTTAGCAACGTAGACTGATAGCGCTCTGCTGTCTCCAGATCCAAATTACGCTTAACCACCACAGGCTTGCCAGAAAACATTTGGTCAATACGTTTAGCATCGGCATTAAATAACTGGGCCAGGCGTTGTTTAACCTCAATGACAGACTGCCCTGCAAGCACATCTCCACGAAAGATCACGTCATAACATTCTTCACTCATAACACCACCATCCATTGACAGTTAACTTATTGATAGTTAAGTCATTGATACCGAATCTATAGCCGTAAATAGTTAAACCGCCGATATTTGATTGTAGCCTGCTAACAATCCTATTATCAATTTAGTCGACCAAGCAAGTCGATGACAAGCTTCTCAATTTCATCCCGAGTAGCACGAAACTCATCCTCGGACAGATGCTTGGGATCAGGCAAGCCCCAATCCTCCCTGATCCGCCCTTTCACCCAAGGGCAATTGTCACCACAACCCATGGTGATGACTGCATCATAGTCAATCTCTGGCATTTCATCTAATGACTGAGAATGATGACTGCCCATGTCATATCCCAGCTCAGCCATTGTCGCCACAGCTTTCTGGTTAACCTGCCCAGAGGGATTTGATCCGGCGCTGTATACAGCGACATCACTAGACTTATGGATATGCCCAAAGGCCTCTGCCAGCTGGCTACGACAGGAGTTCTCGACACAAACAAAAAGAATATTTTTCATCTATTCAATCCTTTCTTTTCAGCAAGGCCACTCACATGAAGATAAACGCTATTTTACGACGGGTCTGTGATCATTTAATGACAGCTTTTTTCTAGACTTTACCCGTTATTATTAGCATTCAATAGTGGGTATCACTGACATTCAGCAGGTTCAACCAAATCCAATCACTAACCAGGTGATAAGCATCACCCCCATCGACAGTAAAACAGCTGCCGACCCCTGATCTTTGGCTCGACCAGAAAGCTCATGATGCTCCTCTCCAATTCGGTCAACCACCGCCTCTACTGCTGAGTTCAACAGCTCCACCACCAACACCAGCACCACCGAGCCTATCAGCAACACCAGTTCCACCGGGGTCTCCGCTATCATCAGAGCCAGGGGTATCAAAACTGCCGCAGCGACTACTTCTACCCGAAAAGCTTCCTCGTGCTTAAAGCACGACTTCAACCCCTGGCAAGAATAGGTAAAACCACCCACGATTCGCCGCTGCATCAACCCTAGAAAATCAGCCTGTTTCTTGTCGTTCAAATGCTATCTCCATCAATTCTTTGGTCCATCTCTCTGGCAGGTTCTGCCTCTGTTGGATGACCTACAATTTTTGCCGGCACCCCCGCTACAGTGGTGTGAGCTGGCACGGGTTCCAGAACAAGGCTACCGGCACCAATTTTGGCACCTTCACCCACTTCGATATTGCCAAGAATTTTTGCCCCGGCCGCAATTAATACACCACAACGAATTTTTGGGTGACGGTCACCCGCGTGTGAGCCTGTTCCTCCCAATGTTACGGAATGCAACATAGACACATTATCACCAATCACCGTTGTTTCACCGATCACCAACCCTGTGGCATGGTCAATCATAATGCCACTACCTATTTCGGCTCCGGGGTGTATATCCACCGCAAAAATTTCAGACACCCTGTTTTGTAAATAAAGCGCCAGAGACTGTCGGCCATTTCGCCACAACCAGTTGGCCACACGATATATCTGTAACGCGTGAAAACCTTTGAAATAAAGCAGTGGTAGGCAGTACTGATCACAGGCAGGGTCACGCTCCACATACGCGGTGAGATCCTTGCGCATACTGTCACCTATGGCAGGTTCTGCCGACAACGCCTCAACAAATACCTCACGGATGGTTAGAGCAGATAACACGCTATTATCAATTTGTGCGGCCAAATGGTAGGCGAGAGCCGCCTCCAGTGACTTGTGGCTCACCACTGCATCATAAAAAAAACTGGCCAGCACGGGCTCCTGCTTTGAGAGCGCTGTGACTTCACTATGAATGGTTTCCCACAAAGGGTCTTTATTCTGGGCGGTGTCTTTCTGATCCATAGGTTTCTAACTCACCTGTTTCTGTTTGCTCATTAGCCTTACTCATTCATCACTTCTTGCTTGGGGCCTTTCAACACTGTCTCACTTCCTACTGATTAAGTATCCGGGCAAATGAATCTGGAAATAATTTCATCCAGATGATCCAGTATCGTATCCCGTAATATAAGGTCACTATTATCCAAAATTTTACAGATATATTGTGTATCTAATTTAGCTTCAAATACTCGCGCCACGGGCGTATAGCTCAAGTGCCAAGGCTCAGGAGCCACACCACCTCTATCTATCGCATAAGGCCTGACAAAACCAAAGGCTTCGGCGTGCTCATCCAGCCAACAACTCAAGCTATGGAAAGGGCCGCCTTGTTGATACTCGTCTGGTCTCAACTGTAAAACATAATCCAGAGGTACGGCTGCAGAGTCCCAGATATCCATATCAGTACCCCAGTGATGTCGTGAACACCCGGGTAAAGCTGACCAGCGCATGATGGCAAAAACCTTTTCCTTCTCACTCAGATTTTCGATACTCAAAGGTTGACCATGCTCATCCAGCACGGGTCGTTCACCTCGGGCCTTGGCATTCCAGATCATCAGCTGCCGCTCAAAGGAGCGAAAAGCGCTGGCTACCTGAAGATCATACCCCTGTATGACTGCAGCCTCTTGCAGAGTCTGGAATGGCGATAAGACGGCCTTATGCAGCAAACAATTTGTGCTCAGTTGGCACAAATGCTCTTCAGTCTTGCCGCTGATCATTGCTGGTATTACTTGCATAGAATCTTTTTCTGACAACCCGCAACCTATGGTATTTCTGCACCTTAATATGACCAGCGTTATTTTGCTATGCTATCCCCGTTAAAACAGTTCATACAACATCAGAGAAGCACAAACAGGGAGCTGCTTACCATGCAAGAAGAAATCAAACAGTTTCAGGCTATCTACGACATGATCGTCGAATTTTTTGTCAATTATAGTTTCCAGTTACTTGGCGCAGTTATCGTTCTGCTAATTGGAATGATTGTGGCCAGCCGCGTTGCCCGTGGCGTTTTAAGACTTTGTGAAAAGAAAGAACTGGATATTACCCTCAGCCGGTTTATCGCCAGCTTTGTAAAAATTATCATTATTGTTGGTGTGGCGATTATCGCTCTCGGAAAACTAGGGATCAGCGTCACCCCATTTGTCGCCGCTATTGGTGCAATTTCTCTGGGTGCTGGGTTGGCTGCTCAGGGACTACTGGCAAACTATGGTGCCGGGCTCAACATTATCATCACTCGACCCTTTGTGATTGGCGACACTGTTACTGTACAGGGTGAAACTGGTCTGGTGGACGAAGTCCATATGGCCTTCACGGTACTGAAAGATGAAGATGATGTACGCATCACCATCCCCAACCGTCATATTGTCGGTGAAATATTGCACAACTCTGCTGCCAATAAACTGGCCGAAACGGTTGTTGGCGTCAGCTACGGCTCCGATCCTGAAAAAGTCATGGAAGTGTTGCATGCCGTACTGAAGCAACAAGGTGTCTCAGAAACGAGAACACCATTGATCGGCATCGATAGCTTTGGTGACAGTGGTATTAATTTTGGCGTTCGTTTTTGGGTTCCGACCCAACAGTTCCACGAACTGCGTTTTGCCGTCAATAACGCCATTTACAATGCGCTGGATGTAGCGGGTATTACTATTCCATTCCCACAAAGGGAAGTACGGCTACTCAACGAAACAAACTAGAAAAGATAGCTAGCAGAGACCAACTGGCGTCAGTATTGGCGCCAGGCTGTCTCTACCCCTCACCCCAATCTACCTGATGCGGGTCAAAACCAGATGCCAGTGTGGGTTTGATCACCTCGAAATAGGGTGACAGATCAAAATCTTTTGGTGCAAAAAGGCTGTGATGTCGGATATGGAGAATTTCCCGATACGTCTCCTGGAATAATGGATCCATGGATTTCTCCAATGACACTTCCGGCAAAATGGGGTACTTAACGGATTGAAAAGATTGGGCGATCAGTGATGAGCAAATCGCCTGGGTGGGATCTCCACTACCAAGAGCCAGCATCCGCCGTTTCCAGCGATTGGGAACTGGCGGGGTCTGAATCAAATACCGCATCAGATCCACAATATTTTTCAGGTCATAACGATGGCCCAATCTGTCGATAGCAAAACCCAGTATTGCATCTATTTCTTGCTCATCAAGCCCCATTGGCCTACAGATACGGGTATGAAGCTTGGTGTAGCTATCGAGGGGAACCAAGCGAACACCTTCCTGAACATCCGCCTCCACCAACATGTCAGGCTGACCTTCAAAGTCGCCCACATATAATGCGGCATGTGACCAGGTAGATTGCGTGAGGTATTTGATCGCAAGACTAAACCGGCTGACGCCCTCTACCAGAAGTACGTCTCCCCGACGAATAGTGGCTGATAGCAATTCTGGTCGACATGATGCAGGACTCACATAGCGTGGCTCTGACAGCTTTCTCGCCAACCACCGGCCAATTCGCTCTCTAATCATCAAGCAACAACCCTGGATTGCACTTTGCCAACCCCGATTAAATTATTCGTAAGGAAAAAATTACTGATCGATATTAATAGACCCGGACTCCACCACCGTAATGGGCCACCGCCACCAACTGGTGCTGATACGGGTTTCTAACTCAAATTCAACGAGCCCACTATCACTGTTCAACAGTGCTTCTACAGCCCTAAATCCACCGAAGAGATTAGCTGATGCCTCAAGTTTTATTGCTGACTGCCCAAAGGCTGGAATCGGTTGTAACCCGGAGGAAACACCGCTCACTACCTTATGCCCTTGAAGTTTGAGGTGATAGGACAGCCCGGAAATGTTTAGCTCTGAATTATTCGGGTTTAAGATATTTAAGCTAATAGCAAAACGTTGCTCCAACCCCTTGCGAGAAAGTGGCTCAATATTGGTTAACTGAACCTCTGGCTGTTGATAACCGGGAGAAAACATAGCGCACGAAGACAACAACCAAACCAGGGAAAGCAGCCCAAATCCCTTTATCGGTCTCATGACCTTTTGCATACTCATGGCCTTTATTGCATTCATGGACAGCTCCTCACCTAATCATCCACATCCGGTTCAAAAAATAGCCACATCACCTGTGGAAATTCAGACCTAAAGGCTGACTCCACGAGATTAATCTGATCAATCAGCGCCCGGTCACTACTGGCCGGAACCATTTTTGCCTTAACCGCAACCATGACATCTGCGCCCATTTGCAGGGTAACAACGTTAAAAACAATAGACACTGTAGACTGTTGCTGAAGAAAGTTCACCATGGCTTTTTTCACCAATGGCTCCACCCCCTGCCCCACCAACAGCGCTTTAACCTCTCTTCCTATAAGAATAGCGATCACGATCAATAATAAACCAATCATGATACTTCCAAGAGCATCATATACCGGGTTTCCGGTGATTATTGTGGCCGACAGTGCTACCAAGGCAAACGTCAGCCCCAATAATGCCGCCAAATCCTCCCCAAAAACCACTAATAGTTCACTGTGTCGGGTTTCTCTAAACCAGTGCCACAACTTGCGTCCATGGCGTACTTTATTGACTTCTTTCAGACAACCAAGCAGTGATAGCCCCTCAGCGACGAAGGCAAACACTAACACACCAATAGCGATCCAAGGTGATTCAAGTGGCTCTGGAGAATGAAGTTTATGCCAGCCCTCATAGACCGAGAAAACGCCCCCCACAGAAAATAACAACAACGCCACAATAAACGACCAGAAATAAATTTCCTTACCATATCCCAGCGGGTAATCCGGTGATGGAGGTCTTTTTGCCTGCTTCATACCCAGCAGTAACAACAATTGATTAGCCGTGTCAGCCAAGGAATGAATAGCCTCAGCCAGCATCGCCCCTGAATTTGTCACCGCAGCAGCGACCCCCTTGGCAACAGCAATTACACCATTGGCTATAAGGGCATAGAGAATACTTCTGGTAGAATCAGCGCCGCTAGACACAGGTTCGCTCCCTGCCATTGAATTTTTCGAAACAAATCGCATCTTATAGTGAGCTAACCACTGACACCAGACTGATGTATCAGACTGAAAGACCATACTAAGGAGACACTGAGTGTTACGAATTGGATTATTTCTGGCCACTAACATTGCCATACTGGCACTGTTTACCATTGTATTTCAGTCACTTGGACTAGAACAGTATCTTGCAGAACAAGGGGTCTATACCAACCTCACCAGCCTGCTCATTATGTGCGCCATGTTCGGCTTTGGCGGCTCATTCATCTCCTTACTGATATCAAAATGGATGGCCAAACGCAGCTCCGGCACCCAAATTATCGAAACCCCCAGCACCCCGGAAGAACGCTGGCTGCTGGAAACGGTGGGTGACTTGGCCAAAAAGGCTGGTATTGAGATGCCAGAAGTCGGTATCTTTCCCGCACAACAATCCAATGCCTTCGCTACTGGCTGGAATAAAAATAATGCCCTGGTAGCAGTCAGTGCAGGACTACTCCACCGATTTGACAAGGAAGAAGTTCGTGCAGTACTTGCCCATGAAATTGGCCACGTGGCCAATGGCGACATGATCACCCTGACACTCATACAGGGTGTACTAAACACCTTCGTGATGTTCTTTGCTCGTATTATCGGTTCTGTCATCGACCGGGTTATACTTAAAAATGAGCGTGGTCACGGTATTGGCTATTTCGTCATTGTTATTGTTCTTCAAATCGTACTGGGTATTTTTGCCTCCATGATTGTCATGCGATTCTCCCGTTGGCGAGAGTTTCGTGCCGACAACGCTGGAGCCCAATTAGCTGGACGAGGCGCCATGATTGGAGCGCTCCAAAAACTCCAGGCCGAGACACAGGCTCATGTGCCCAATCAAATGCCAGACACTCTTACTGCCTTCGGTATCTCCAGTGGCTGGAAACAACATACAAGCCGTCTGTTTATGTCACACCCTCCTCTCGAAGAGCGTATTGATGCGCTACGCCGTGGGCTATAAATATGGGCTGTAAAAACATGACTTACGGCCTCCGTCATTCGGTCATGAGACACAGGGATGTCTAAATGACAGCCCAACACATCTGTATGCTAGATGAACTGCCTGACAATGGCAGTAAGTCGCTGGAGCTGAATGGTGAAGCCTGCTTCGCTGTTCGCCAAGGCCAGGCTGTCTATCTCTACCGTAATGTCTGCCCTCATCTAGGACTACCTCTGGACCTGATGCCCGATCAGTTTCTGGATTACGACAAACGTTATATACAGTGCACCAGTCACGGTGCACTGTTTAAAATAAATACTGGCTTATGTATAGCCGGTCCCTGTCAGGGGAAATCACTACAACCATTGACCTGCGAGATAGTCAAAGGGGCCGTCTTGTTATCAGAAATCTCTCTAAAACCCTCAGCCTAATACGCTTAGTCAAACCTCTGGCATATGAAAATGAATTAGTCAGAGGCAAGCATTGAAATATTGAACCCCGGCCCCATTTAACCTCCAAGCCATTTAATGAAAATTCCCACAGGAGACTACCCTTGGAACAATATCGTGGCACCACTATTCTCTCCGTACGCCGCAACGGCAAAGTTGTGATCGGCGGTGACGGACAAGTAACGCTTGGCAACACTGTTATGAAGGGTAATGCTCGGAAAGTACGTCGCCTCTATAACGACGAAGTTATTGCCGGATTTGCCGGTGGTACTGCCGATGCCTTCACTCTATTTGAGCGCTTCGAAGCCAAACTGGAAGAACACCGCGGCAACCTTACTCGAGCTGCCGTTGAGCTGGCTAAAGACTGGCGTTCAGACCGAATTCTGAGAAAACTGGAAGCACTATTGGCCGTCGCCAATAAGGATGCCTCACTAATAATTACCGGTAACGGTGATGTGATTCAGCCAGAAGATGACCTGATTGCTATTGGTTCTGGTGGACCCTTTGCACAATCTGGTGCACGCGCGTTATTGGATAACACGGATCTCGATGCAAAAACCATCGTAGAAAAAGGACTCGAAATAGCGGGTGATATCTGTATCTACACCAACCACAATCGCACCATCGAGGAACTTGAGTACTAAAAAGAAGAACTCGAGTACTAGCAACTCTCGACTACTTGACGAATGACTAGAAGAATTCGATGACTGAAAGCTGTTCCTCTCACAACACTTTCAGACACACCTAAATGAAAGGTTTATTGATATGTCCAATATGACACCCCGAGAAATTGTCCACGAACTGGATACCCATATCATCGGGCAAGATGCGGCCAAACGTGCCGTAGCTATTGCCCTGCGCAACCGCTGGCGTCGCATGCAACTCGAACCGGAACTACGCAACGAAGTGACGCCAAAAAATATCTTGATGATTGGCCCTACCGGTGTGGGTAAAACTGAAATTGCCCGCCGTCTGGCACGACTCTCCAACGCACCTTTTGTCAAAGTAGAAGCGACCAAATTTACTGAGGTCGGCTATGTGGGCAAGGATGTAGAATCCATTATCCGTGACCTGGTAGAAACCTCCATCAAACAATTGCGTGAACAGGACATGCACAAGGTACACCAACGCGCCATAGATGCTGCCGAAGAACGCGTACTGGATGCCTTACTTCCACCCGCTCGCGGGGTTGAAGAAGAACCCGCCGAATCCACCACCCGTCAATTATTCCGTAAAAAACTCCGTGAAGGAGAGCTGGATGACAAAGAAGTTGAGATAGATATCAGTGATGCCCCCATGGGGGTAGAAATCATGGCGCCTCCTGGTATGGAAGAGATGACCAACCAGCTTCAGGGCATGTTCTCCAATATGGGCAAAGATAAAACCAGCAAGCGCAAAATGACTGTAGCCCAAGCCATGGCTCAAATCAGTGAAGAAGAGGCGGCCAAACTGGTCAATGAAGAAGAGCTAAAAATCCGTGCTGTGGAATCTGCTGAACAAAACGGCATCGTGTTTATCGATGAAATTGACAAAGTGGCCAAACGAGGTGAGACCTCTGGTACCGATGTATCTCGTGAGGGTGTTCAGCGCGATTTACTTCCGCTGATCGAAGGCTGCACTGTGACGACCAAATACGGGATGGTCAAAACAGACCATATTTTGTTTATTGCTTCCGGTGCATTCCACTTTTCCAAACCATCTGACTTAATTCCTGAAATGCAGGGTCGTCTGCCGATTAGGGTGGAACTAAACTCTCTAAGCAGTGAAGATTTTGAACGCATTCTCACTGAACCCAGCGCCTCACTCACCGAACAGTACCGGGAATTATTGGCCACTGAAAGCCTGGGGGTCACCTTTCACCCTGACGGGGTTAAACGGATTGCTGAAATCGCCTTTGAGGTGAACGCACGCACTGAAAACATCGGCGCTCGACGTCTTCACACCATCATGGAGAGACTACTGGAAGAAATTTCCTTTGAAGCCGCCGATCTTGCCGCTAAAGGCGAGAAAATCGATATCAACCAGACCTATGTGGATGAGCAACTTAACCACATCTCACAGGATGAAGACCTTTCGAGGTTTATTCTTTAATAATGACGACAAGGTTGGTCTCTATTTAATGCCATCCTTGTCTTTAAAAAACTTGGCCTCAGGAGCATAGTGACTACGCATATGGTACCCACTAAGATAAAACTCCACAAAGAAGACGGTAGCCTTTCATTGGAATACAGCAATGGCAACCACTTCACCCTAACCGGTGAATATCTGCGTATTCACTCCCCCAGCGCCGAAGTGCGTGGTCATGGAAAAGGCCAGGAAGTTCTTCAACATGGTAAAAAAGACATCAAAATCACCGGTCTGGAACCCTCTGGCAACTACGCCCTACAACTCACTTTCAGCGACGGGCACGATACCGGCATTTACCGTTGGGGCTACCTCTACGACCTAGCCACCAACCACAGCAAGCACTGGCAGAATTACCTCACAGCCCTACATGAGGCAGGAAAACAGCGGGAAGCTGGAGTTCAGGTAGTACAATTTATAGACCCCAAACACCACTAAGCCTATCTTGTTGAAAAACAACTAGATAAACTGCTATCAAATATGATGATTGCTTCCGAGACCAAAGCCCTCGCCCGCAGGCTACCAATACAGCATGATAGAGCTTCCGACTAAAGCACAGGTATCCATTCGTATAACTGGTGTTATATCTGCATCAGGGTTTTTAGTTCTGGCGGCTTATGCAAGCACCACCCTCGAATTAACCTTATTTCAGGAAGCCGTTCTCAAAATATTCTCACTGGTTATTTTAACGACGCCCATAATCTACTTCTGGGTCATCAAACCTTTTGTTCTCGCTCACCATATGGCCATTGATCAAATTCAACAGCTGTCATGGATCGACCCGTTGACACAACTCGCTAATCGACGACTCATATTGCGTCATATGGAAAAAACCCTATCCAGTGCCATAAGGCATAAAGTCTATGGAGCCGTGATGATGCTTGACCTGGATGACTTCAAGCCGATAAACGACATCCATGGTCATGAGGCTGGAGACGCAATGCTTGTAGAGATCGCAAAACGTTTGGTATCCATCACCCGTACTGAGGATATTGTCGGTCGTCTAGGCGGAGATGAGTTTATTGTCATCATGAGTGACCTTAATGCAGATAAACAGGAAGCCCTCAATAGAGCGGAACTCATCGCCAACAGGCTTATCCATACCATCAACAAGCCACTTGATTTCGATGGTAAGCAATTAGAAGTCAGTGCCAGTATTGGAATACGCTTTTTAGATTATGAGAAAAGCGCCACGATAGACCAACTATTCAGTGATGCTGATAGCGCCATGTATCTAGCCAAGAACAAAGGGAAAAGGAATGCTGCTTTTTTTCAGGAAGAAGTATGTGTGGCAGGTTCTACCTTTTAAGAGGCGTATCATCCTTGACTGTATGAGCCTAACAATTCGTTAAAGTCGAGTTCTTCTACGAGCTTTCTTAGGTGTTCTGCCCTTAGAAACTCTACCCTTCGGTGGCAACCCCGTATGCTGTGTAAGCATACGGAGTTCACCCTGAATTGACTTTTCTTTACTTTTCTCAAGGCCTTTCGAACCAATGCCCAGTTATCCGGGTTGCGGTAGCGGAGTAAGCCTTTATGGATGCCTCGTTGTACCTTACTTTTAGCGCTGAAAATTAGTGTTATTTATTAAGCCTAGTGATCTTTGACCCCTGCATACCCATACCTGCCATTAACCCCTTCTGGCCAAAAGTGAAGGCATACACATCAGTATTTTTGGTTAGTCGCGTTGATGCTAGCGTTCCAGCAGTACCTTTATCAACAACTACTATAGAGGGACCCATACTTAACTCCCACCCACTGCTTGTCTCAACATGTTCTACCGCCGCATCTGTCATTAATGCCAGCATGTAACCAAACGTTTGAACCCCCGCTTGCATCCCATATGATGCAGCAGCAAGTGTGTAATAGTTAGCAATATAGTACCCACCACCCGCTTTACTTCTGACAAGGGCACCGTTGCCGTACAGCCCGCCAACCAAGAACCCAGCTTTAACTACATTTGGGAAAATAAGCGCACCTTTAGCACTTGAGGCCAGCTTTCTTGCCTCGGGTGACGTATCCATCAAGTGCTGTATTGCAGCATGAATATCGCCATCAAGGGCCTTATTAGGAACACCACTAGGAGTTTCTGCACTCACATTTAACGATAAGCAAAAAAAGGCAAGAATAAAGATAAATGAAAGGTATTTTGAAGGAGACAATCTAAGCTGTTTCATTTTATTTCCCTTATACATTGATTTAATTGGTTTTCCACCCTCTAGGCAGAGCCCCTGCCCTATACTAGGTATTTTAAACGTAGTCTCATTTTGCTTAAAAAGAAAGTTCATGCTAGCTAATCACCACACATGTATCTTCAAGAAATATCCGTACCCTTATTCAAAGCCGAGTTCTTCTGCGCGCTTTCTTAGATGCCTTACTTTTAGGTGATTTATTCTTAGGAGCCTGCCCCCTGGGTGGCAAACCCGTATGCTGCGTAAGCGCACGGCGGCCACCCTGCATTGGCTTCCCTTTGCTTTTTTCTTCGGTCTCTTCCGAAGGCACTAACTGGTGTTTACCACTACCAATCAGTCTAGCCAAACCCACTTTCTTCAAGGCAGCGCGAACAAGAGCCCAGTTGTCTGGGTCATGGTAACGAAGTAAGGCTTTATGCAGGGTACGTTGCGCTTTGGTTTTTGCGCTGAAAACTTTATCGCTTTTGTATTTCACCCGTTTGAGAGGGTTCTTCTCACCGTGATACATCGCAGTGGCTGAACACATCGGTGATGGATAAAAATTCTGTACCTGATCAACCCGAAAGTCTTTCTCTTTTAGCCATAGGGCGAGGTTGATCATATCTTCATTGGTAGTGCCGGGGTGCGCTGAAATAAAATAGGGAATTAAATACTGCTCTTTTCCGGCCTCTCTGGAATACTTATCGAACATTTTCTTGAACCGGTCATAGGTACTCATACCCGGCTTCATCATCATCGACAATGGCCCATCTTCAGTATGTTCTGGTGCAATTTTTAGATATCCACCCACATGGTGAGTCACTAACTCCTTCACATATTCTGGATCTTCTACAGCCAAGTCATACCGTAAGCCTGAGGCTATCGCCACCCGCTTGACGCCCGGAACAGCTCTAGCACGGCGATATAGTTGTGTTGTGGGACTATGATCAGTAATCAGATTTTTACAGATACCAGGGAATACACAGGAAGGACGACGGCAGCTTTCTTCAATTTCTTTACTATTGCAGGTAAGGTTGTACATATTAGCGGTAGGGCCACCCAGATCCGAAATCGTTCCGGTAAAGCCGGGGACCATATCCCGGATTTTTTCCACTTCACTGATAATGGAATCTTCAGAGCGACTCTGAATAATACGACCTTCATGCTCGGTAATAGAGCAAAACGTACAACCACCAAAACAACCCCGCATAATATTGATGGAAAACCGAATCATTTCGTAGGCGGGAATGTTTGCATCCCCATATGTCGGGTGAGGCACACGCTGATAGGCATGATCAAACACCCAATCCATCTCATCTGTTTCCAGCGGAATCGGCGGGGGATTGACCCATAGCTCGTGAATACCGTGACGTTGAACTAATACCCGTGCATTACCCGGGTTAGTTTCCTTGTGAAATACCCGCGATGCATGGGCATAAAGTACCGGGTCATTTCTAAGTTTTTCATAAGATGGCAACCGAATATAGGTCCGTTCATTACGGGTTAACTTGGCCTCAGAAGCCTGCGTATCTGAGCTGGGTAGAATGGTCACCACTTGAACGTCATCAGCCGCTGACGCTTGTGTATTTGAAGAGCAGGTTGCCGGGTCTGTTTGATCGGTTCGCTGATAGGGGTTTTGCAGTGTATCTATTTTCCCTGGTGCATCCATTCGGGTGGAATCGATTTCTCGCCAGCCATCGGGAATCGTTTTTCGGATAAACGCGGTACCGCGAATATCGTTAATATCGGAGACCTGCTCACCGCCCGCAATACGGTGAGCAATATCTATAATCGCCCGCTCAGCATTACCGTAGAGCAAAATATCTGCGGTGGAATCCACCAACACAGAACGGCGAACAGAATCAGACCAATAGTCGTAATGTGCCAGACGACGCAAACTGGCTTCGATACTGCCAATAATCAGTGGCACATGCTTATAGGCTTCTTTACAACGCTGGGAATAGACCGTGACGGCACGATCCGGACGTTTACCGCCTTCATTATGGGGCGTATAGGCATCATCGTGACGCATACGGCGATCCGCCGTATAACGATTAATCATCGAATCCATATTGCCCGCAGTAACACCAAAGAACAGATTAGGCTCACCCAACGCCATAAAAGCATCTTTAGAAGTCCAATCTGGCTGAGCTATGATCCCCACTCGATAACCCTGAGCTTCCAGACTGCGACCAATAACGGCCATCCCAAAGCTGGGGTGATCTACATAGGCATCACCGGTAACGATAATAATGTCGCAGCTATCCCAGCCCAGCTCATCCATTTCTGCCCGAGACATGGGTAGAAATGGCGCAGTACCATAGCACTCAGCCCAGTATTTCCGATGGGAGTAAAGCGGTGTAATCGTTTGCACCATAGTTATCGAGCAATCAAGAAGGGGCGGTCATTATACAGAAAGCCCTGATGGTTACGGAAACCAGTCCTTACACCGATTAAATTCGGTTCTCTATGGGGTCACTACTGATACAGATTAGACACCACCGGGTAATGAATAGGTAACATAGTATTGAGAACAGGAAGTAAGTAGACTGGAGTCACATACAAACGATCAAGACCAACGGTCAGGTTCTCTCTTTATGAAAAAAAGTCTGTTAATGACGATAGTTGTTTCTCTATTTCTAACAAGCAATAGCTACGCGAATGAAGAAGTAGTAGTTTATGAATGTTCCTATGACAACGTGTATTGGACAGGTCGAGGAAAATCGATGGAAACTGAAGGCGGCGACATGGTGGTGACCATCAATGGGGACAGCTTAGTCATCAAAAGCAGTAGCAAAGAAATGGCTGGTACCCATAATTTAACCTTGAAGAACAAATTAGGTTTTCAAATTGTAGCCCTCAGTAGCTCTATGCAATTTTTTTACAATAAAGGTTCTAATGCTTTTCATGTTAATGCCGGTATTGATGCCGGTTCAGGTTTTAGCGTATCTGGAGGTGGACATATGGGACGCCAGGTAAGAATTTCTGGGAAATGTTCTCTAAACCAAGACTAGAAAGTTCATACAGGATCTATGGCATCATATTGCTGTAATTAACATCTAAGGAGAGTGGAATGAGCATCCACCGCCCATCTTGAGGAGCTTATCTCAATGAAAATACAACGACCTCTATCCGCCCTGTGCATAATTTTATTACTATCAGCAGTTTTTGTGATTAGCGGATGCAACGATATCGCGACTATGGCTCGTAAAGTCACGTATCCACCGGATTTCAACTACGTCAGTGAACAAGAGTTTCGCTCACGGATGGATCAACTGGCATTCCAATTACAGCTATTGGATAACGCGCTAGTTACAATCAATCCCAAACCATCCATTCAACAGCAGCAGGTACTGGATGCGCTGCGTGATATCGAACGAATAGGGTCTAGCCTGAAAGCTGGTGAGGCTGGTTCGAGCCATCCTTTTCTACAAGACTTTATGCAAGATTTCGTGACCGATGTGAGAAAAGCACGCACAGCCGCCTCTAGGGACCCAGCTAGCTATTATCGCGCAGGTCGAGTTGCTGGTGGTTGTGTCAACTGCCATGAAGTTAACCGCTGAGCACATATGAATCAAAACCAGCGCATGACGAACACACCATTTATGTAGATGAGTCAATATGATTGCCACCCTCTTTCTCATCCTGATCGTTGTGTT
>JBALWM010000017.1:0-20232 GCA_036960905.1 Porticoccus sp. | reverse complement strand
TCTAGCTCCATAAGGCTGATGCCACCAGTGAGTAGGATACTGATGACACCTAAGGCTGAGAAAAAATTAAGCCGCCTTAGCGTCACGAAATCTTTAAGCCCGTAGACCATTGGGAATGACAGGGCAACCACAATAGCTACACGGGTTCCTAAGTATTCATCACCACTGAGCTTCGTCAGAATAAGGGTGGGAATAATAATATTGAATGCAAGGTTTAACAGTAAGTTTTCACTTTGGTTATTTTTTGCACAATTCTGTTTTGGAGGTGTTGATGAGTCCATCGGGCTGTACAGCTGTCTGTGTGAGGGTATAGGGCGCTTATTGTAAGGGAATGAGCATCAGTAATCGAGAGTATCTGGTAACGCTAGATTCTAATTTTATAATTTTGTACTACTTCACAGTTATAAAACCAAAAAGTTGAAATTACTGTGAAAATAAGGTCATAATGCGGAAACCGGTACAACAGATTTAACAAAGCGCCATAACTTTCTGAAAAATAAGGAAAATAATTATGGGTGTTATGCAGGCTGGCAAAGAGCTGAAGCAACAGGCTGAAGACGCGGCTGAACTGGGGGACTTGTTAGTCTCTTATTTAGAGCAACTTGGTGTGGAGTATGTGTTTGGTATTCCAGGCGGAGCTATTGAGCCGCTATACAACGCATTAGCTCGTAGTGAGCGTAGGGGCGGTCCTCGTGCGGTAATTGCTCGGCATGAGACAGGTGCTGCCTTTATGGCAGACGGTTATGCCCGTAATACCGGGAAGTTGGGTGTTTGTTGTGCCACGACAGGTCCGGGAGCGACTAACCTTATTACTGGCGTTGCGTCTGCCTACGAAAATAATATCCCAATGTTGGTGATCACGGCCCAGACCGCCCTTTCTACTTTCGGCCGTGGGGCATTTCAGGAATCCTCTTGCACTGGTATCAATACAGTTGGCCTTTTCGAACACTGCACCCGCTATAACACGCTTATTTCTCATGAAGCCCAGTTTGAGAGCAAGTTAGCTTCTGCCATTATGACGGCATTTCAGTCACCAGCGGGTCCTGTGCACCTTAGTGTTCCTCTGGATGTCATGCGTGCCAAGGGACTTGGTGGAGGAGAGCCTAGCTTCAATCTTAGTAGCTTGCTCGATAAGCCTTCATTGGTTGATGATGTGGCCGTTGATAAGCTTTATGAAGAGTTAATAACCGCTAAAAATCCTGTTTTTCTCATTGGTGATGAGGCGAGTGAGGCCGTTGGGAGTATTCTTAGTTTAGCCGTCGATATTGATGGAAAAATCCTGGTGACGCCACATGGTAAGGGGCTGGTTAGTCCATATCACCCGAATTTTCGTGGTGTTGTTGGTTTTGCCGGGCACCAAAGTGCTCGAGATGTATTGATTGATCCTTCTGTTGATTTGGTTGTTGCCATCGGTGCCAATTTGGGTGAATGGGCTAGCGATGGCTGGGATACCCATACACTACTGACTAAGCGTATGGTTCATGTTGAATCAGCAGAGGTAAATTTCACTCGTACACCAATGGCCAAGCTGCATGTGCGTGGTCGTTTATCTGCAATTTTTGAGCGTTTGGTGAAGCGCTATGAAGAAGATCCCAGAACACATATATATGCTGTGGGTGAAAGCTCCTCGTCAAAAGATGGCTCACCTGATACAGAGCTAAAACGTCATTTTACTTTTGATGATCCGGAAGGTTATTGCTCAGATGCTACGCCAATTAAGCCTCAGCGCTTAATGCGTGAATTACCAAAAATATTCCCTCCAAATACACGTTATCTTGCCGATACGGGTGCTAGCTTCGCTTGGGCAACACATTACCTTCATCCTTACGATCGGCGTATGGCGGGCAAGCGTAATGCGCGAGGTGGCTTGTTCCGTGCAGCCTTGGACTTCGCCTCCATGGGTTGGGCAATTGGTAGTGCCGTAGGTACTGCCTTGGCACAGAAAGGTTGTCCGGTGGTATGCATCACTGGTGACGGCAGTATGTTGATGAATGGTCAGGAAATCACCGTGGCCATTCAAGAAGGGCTACCGGTTGTTTTCGTGGTTCTTAACGACAATGGCTACGGCATGGTAAAACATGGACAGCGTATGACGGGTGCCGAGGAAATTGGTACAGAGATACCTAAAACAAATTTTGCCACTTTTGCCCGGGCAATGGGTGCAGAAGGCTATGTTATTCATTCGCCTGAAGACTTGCTGGCCCTCGATGTGAGCGAAATCTGTAACCGTAATGGCCCAACACTTCTTGATGTGCGCATCGACGCAGATGAGGTTCCTCCAATTGGGGTTCGCACACAGCTATTAGCTCAGACTTATGACTGAACCCAAGAAGAAAGAACAAATAACCACAAAGATTTGGAATGAGGTTGCAGAGGAGGGTAATCCCTTTGCGGCTGCAGCTTGCTACTGCTCGGGTTTTGATGTCTATGGAGACCTATTGGGGAAGGCGAGCTATATCGAATACCTATACCTGTTATTCAAGCTCGAACCACCAACAGAGCAACAAAAAAAATTGCTTGAAGGTTTAGCGATAGCCTTGGCTAACCCAGGGCCCCGTGATCACAGTGTTCGTGCTGCTATGAATGCAGGAGTGGGGGGGTCAACCCGTGCTTCAGCTTTGATGGCGGCAGTGGCTGTTGGTGCAGGTAATTTAGGTGGGGGACGTGAAGTTTACAATGCTGTTCATTATTGGGAGCAGTGCGGAATGCAGCTTTCGACATGGGAAGAGGTGATAAAAAACCCACCCGTTGAGGAACGTATCGATGTCTGGATGCCTATGGAGCATGCTCCTGGGTTTGATCCCAATGGTACTGATTGTGCAACGCCAGTCAGACAGTCCTTGTCCTATCTAGCAGATATCGGTTGTAGTGAAAAACTAAACTGGCTACATCAGAACAGAGAAATTCTTGAGGACTATGCCTGTGCACCCTTGGCAATGTCAGGTGTGGCGGCTGCGGTAATGCATGATCTGGAGTTGACGCCTGATCAGTCAGAAATGCTGTTTATGTTATTGCGATTACCTGGTGCTGCGGTACATGCTTTAGAGCAAGAAGGCCTCGGGTGGCGACGGTATCCATTTTTTGGTGATGGTTTGAAATTGCAGGAGTATCACTCAACTGAGAGCGAGGAGTGATTTTTGAGTAGGCAAGAAGTTTACGAAAAATATGAGGACAACTGGGAAACATCTATGGGTGGGTGGTTTCCCGGTGAAAAGGTTATTCTCAGAGGAAAAGATGTTCTGACGGAATTGAATGAATACCGTTGGCTTGAGTATTTGTTGTTTGGTATTACTGGTAGGCACTCCCCCCGCGTCGCGCGCTTAATCGAAGGGATGTGGGTGATCTGCACCAGTTTCCCTGATCCTCGGTTATGGAATAACCGTATTGCTGCGTTGGCAGCAACGACAAGAGCTACAGGGGTACTTGGTTCTGCAGGTGCCCTGGCTGTTTCCGAGGCCACAATATATGGATTAAAACCTATCCAGGGAGTTATGGATTTTTTATACCGGACTTCAGAAAAGATCGAAAAAGGAGCTCTTCTCGAAGACGTTGTGAAGTCTGAGGTAAAGAAGTATAGGGGGATTTATGGTTACGGAAGGCCAGTAGTTGATCAAGACGAAAGAGTGGCCCCCTTAATGGATTTTGCCAAATCAATGGATGCGGATGATGGCCATTATACTAACCTGGCATTTGAGGTAGACAAGTACTTAAGTACTTCCAGATATAAATACCGTATTAATGCATCTGGCGTTGTTGCGGGCTTATTGGCGGATGAAGGTATTAAACCAAAAGAGCTTTATCATATTGCAACATTAACATTCACTGCCGGTGTTTTTCCTTGCTATATCGATGCGTTAAAAAAGCCTGAAGGTGCCTTTTTTCCACTTCGTGTTTCTCGTATAAATTCCGAAGGGACTGCGGAACCAAGAGTTTGGGGTAAATAAAAAATGAAACTAACTCTACGTTTTTCTGTTGCCGTTTTACTGTTGTCACCGTTGGCTTCCTGGGCTGATGAAGCGAGTGATGCCTCAGAGATGGAATTAATGTCTCTGTATGGTGGCGAAGAATTTATCAGTATTGCGACTGGTTCGGAGCAACCTATTCATAAGGCCCCCGCAGTAGCCTCTGTCGTTACTGAAAAACAAATTGAACAAATGGGGGCTACTGATATTGATGAAGTCCTGGAAACAATCCCCGGGTTGCATGTTGCAAGAGATGCTGCTGGTTATAACCCGATTTATACATTTCGTGGTATCTATGCAGGGTATAACCCACAGGTTTTGATGTTGATTAATGGCATACCCATAACAAATTTATTCCAAGGTGATAGAAATCTGGTCTGGGGCGGGATGCCGGTTCAGGCAATCTCAAGAATAGAGGTGATAAGAGGTCCAGGTTCTGCACT
Source organism: Porticoccus sp. (assembly GCA_036960905.1). Taxonomy (GTDB): domain Bacteria; phylum Pseudomonadota; class Gammaproteobacteria; order Pseudomonadales; family Porticoccaceae; genus Porticoccus. The sequence continues at coordinate 15,827 of JBALWM010000017.1, read as the reverse complement.
ATATGGTGCAGATGCATTTGCAGGGGTTATTAATGTCGTCACTCATGAGGCTGATGGAGTATCTGAATTAAAAACTGGGGTGAGGTATGGGACACATAATACAAAGGACTATTGGTTGCGTGGTGGTGGGTCAGTAGGTGACCTCAAGTACTATGGCGTTGTAGAGAGCCATGAAACAGATGGTTTTGATGAAAAAATAAGATCGGACCAGCAGTCAAACTTCGATTCTGGTCTTGGAACTAACGCATCATTGGCTCCCGGTTCGGTGAATATGGAGAGAGAAAATATAGATGCACGTGTGGAGCTGGCCTATAAAAACTTTAGGTTAAGGGGTGGAGCACAGATTAGAGAAGATGCGGGGGATTATGCCGGAGCAGCACAGGCATTGTCAGCTGACAATGAATTCTCAAGTGATAGATTGAATGTAGATTTAACCTATGAAAACGAAGAGTTTTTAGATGACTTGGCAATAAAAGTTCAGACAAGTTATTTACATACTACACAAGAGGTCGAAGGTGACTTAGTGCTTTATCCTGAGGGAACAGTCGTGCCGCCTATCGGTGGTTTTGGCGTCTACACTGAAGGTATTATCGGCACGCCTGAGCTTAAGGAGAGGCATACAAGGTTTAATTTTTCTAGCCTCTATTCAGGCATAAATAGGCATAAAATCGCTTTTGGAACGGGCTATTACCATGGCGAGCTTTATGAAGTAGAAGAGTCTAAAAACTTTGGTATTGATCCTTCTACGGGTTTACCTATTCCCCCTGGTGACCCGGTGGTTGATGTAACTGATACTGAGTATGTTTTTATAACCGAAGGTGGTCGCGAGAACACTTATGTTTTCATCCAAGATGTATGGCAGCTGTTTAATGATTGGGAGCTGACAGCAGGTGTTCGTTATGATCATTATTCAGACTTTGGTGACACGGTAAATCCAAGATTGGCACTAGTTTGGTCAACCAGCAGGAACCTGACAACGAAGTTTATTTATGGCGAAGCATTTAGAGCACCGTCCTTTGCGCAAACTCGAGCCATTAACAATCCTCTGGCTCTAGGGGACCCTGAATTAGACCCGGAAGAAATGAAGAGTTATGAAATAGCATTTGATTATCGGCCTCAGCATGACCTCTCATTTAATTTAAACGCTTTTTATTATAAATGGGAGGATATTATTCAGTTTATCCCAGGTCCAGGAGGTGCTGTAGCACAAAATGCTGGGGAGCAAACAGGCCATGGCCTTGAGTTTGAAGCGAGCTGGCAAGCAACACGCGAGATTGATATAACAAGTAATTTTTCTTGGCAAAAATCTACGGATGAAAATTTGGATGCAGATGCGGCATATGCTCCTGAGAAACAGTTCTATGTCAGCGCTAATTGGCGTATGGCTGAATCGTGGAATTTGAATATGCAAGCCAACTGGGTGATGGATCGCAATAGAGCATCTGATGCGGGAGACTTACGTTCAGATATAGATAATTATCTCTTGGTGGACTTAACCCTACGGCGTAAATCGTTGTGGGAGCATGTTGACATGGCTCTGATGGTAAAAAACCTCTTTGATGAAGATGCTCGCGAACCCAGCCTTGCAGGCGGAGTGGTGGGGCCTCCTCCAATCCAAGATGATTTACCTTTGCCTGGACAGACAGTATTGGGTGAGATTCGCTATAACTTTTAGGAATGAAGTGTCGCCGATGAAGAACGGTGAGGGAAAACACGGATGAAACAGCATTTTTCATATAGAGCTAGGCGGCTAAGCGGTAGTATTTCTTTGCCTGCTTTGTTCTTCGTCATTCTATCGCTATGCGGCATTAGCACAATAGGCCAGAGTGCCGAGTTGCTGGTAATGTACCCAGAGGTTAGAGCTCCATTTTCAAAGATTTTTGAAGATATCTCCACGGGTGCTGAAGAGGGTTTTGTAGGTGATACTAGCTCGGTAGCTATTAGAGAAGGTGAAGAAGTGGGCTCACTTCTAACCCGTAAGAATCCTGATGTAGTACTAGCACTTGGAAAGCGAAGTGTATCAAGCCTTAAGGCCTCAAATAAGAATGTACTTGCCATACTGGGTGCGGTGAACGAAGAGCAGTATGAATATTCAGGAATATCGATGGTGCCAGATCCTGAAGTGATATTGGATAAGTTGATATTGTTGTCTCCTGCTGTCAAGCAGGTTCATGTGGTAAAAAAATCCATTGGTATAGATGTGCAACTGGAAGGCGCTAGTGAGTATCTATCGAAACACGGCAAAACACTGCATGTTCATGAGAGTGAAGATATACGTCAGGCGGCCACTATCTATGCGGAATTAATAGAACAAGCGAATGCTGGCGATTCAATTTGGATATTACAAGATGGCTCCTATGTTAATAGTGCCATTTTTTCACTGTTACTAGATGCTGCATGGAGCAAGAATCTGGTTGTCTTTTCATCAAACCCTATACATGTAAAGCGTGGCGCATTATTCGCTGTGTACCCTAATAATAGGAATATGGGGAAAAGCCTTGGTGAATTAGCAAATAAAGTGCTTAGTAATGATGTAAAGCCAGGCTTGCAACCCTTGAGAGATGTTTTTGTTGCCGTTAATGAGAGAACCGGTAACCACCTTGGCCTTGCGTTGACAGCGGAAGTAAAAGATAACATCGACTTGCTGTTGCCTGCGAGGTAAAACAGGTGGAGCCTAAACCAAACACGAAAGCGCCGGGGATGAAGTTCAGAAATCAACTCAGTTTGATTTTTGTCGTCGGTATTTTTGTTATGGCGGTAACAACCTCTATTGCAGTAAGTAATATTTCTAGCCAGATTGTGCGTGACCGTGAGATTCAACAAGGCTTACAGGTGACTGATTCACTGGCGAAGCAGAGTGAGCTCGCTTTGCTTTATCACAGTAAGGAAAGCGCCAAAGATATCGTAGATACAGCGTTGAATTTCCCTGGTGTTAAGGCGGTATCTATTGTCACCGAAACGGGCAATATATTGCACACAGGGGGTGAGGTTGTTACCCAGACTCCCTTCTACAAGCCCACTGCAGCAAAAATGGTTCACGAAGATAATGATTATTGGTCATTTACATCTCCCGTAGTAGCTGGCGCTTCACAAGACAGCGTCTGGGGCGAGCTTTATGGTGAAGATGTAGAGAAAGAAGTCTCTCTAGGTTATATAACGGTACTAATGGGGAAGGATACCGTTGTCCTGATGGAGCGGAGTATTCTCAGGGGTAATCTCCTGATATCTCTACTGGTTGCTGTTGTCCTCCTACTGTTGTTATTAGGTATTTCACGTCGATTGACAAAGCCTCTAGAAAAGCTTGCTGCTACCATGAAGCAGGCAGAAGAGGGCGACTCGATCATTCGGGCTGATGTGGGTGGTCCCGTTGATATCACCGATATGCAACTCGCCTTTAATTCTATGATGGAAGCACTGGAAAACCGGCAAAAGGAGTTGATGCGCGCTATGTCGGCCGCCTTGGAGTCTGCTCGTGTTAAAGGTGAGTTTGCCGCCAATGTTACTCATGAGCTACGCACTCCCATGAATGCTGTGTTGGGGATGCTTGATTTGCTCATGACCATGGGGCTCAGTGCTAAACAGCTTGAATATGTTGAAACGGCAAAAACTTCGGGTGAAAGCCTACTGCAACTCATTGATGAAATTCTTAATTTTTCCCAAATAGATTCTAATAATCTTTCTATTGTTAAAGATGATTGTTACATCCAGGAATTGTTAGATGATGTTATTAACTTACTTGCTAATCAGGCGCTGAAGAAAAATTTAGACTTTGGTTACGTCATTAGTGATGACGTGCCCAGGATGATTCACTCAGATTCTTCACGTCTCCGGCAGGTATTGATCAACCTGGTTGGTAACGCCATTAAGTTTGCCGATGTTGGGGAAGTATCAATCCACATGGATGTTCTCGATGTGGAAGCCCCATCCTCTGAGAATGAATTACTGGTTCGGTTTGAGGTTCGTGATTCTGGTATTGGAATTACTGCAGAAGACCAACAGCGCATCTTTGATGCATTTACTCAGGCAGATTCATCCAGTACTAAGGAATATGAGGGAACAGGCCTTGGGTTAGCGATTAGTAAGCAGATAGTCGAGTTGATGGGTGGCGATATCTCGGTCTCCAGTCAACCAGGGATGGGGAGCTCATTCTGGTTCACCGTACCGACGCCGAGGTTAGATGTCAGTAAACCTGATGAAGCGGCTGTACCGGCTTTTTCTGGTCTAAATGCACTATTGGTAGATGATAGCGAGATAGTCCGAGAATTTGGCGCCCAGCAGCTCGAACAAAAGGGTATTGACTGTACCACTCTGGATACAGGTATTAAGGCGCTTGATGTGATTCGTAATATGTCAGCAAATGGCAGTAGCCTTGATATTCTAATTGTTGATGAAGATATGCCTGGGCTCAAGGGAATGGACTTCCTCAAACTGACACGGGAGGAGCCCTCCCTTAAAAACACCGCCATTCTAATGCTGAGTAATCCCTGGATGATGGGGGACGTGCATAATGATTATAGTATGACCCGTCTGAACAAGCCGTTGCGTCCGAAAGAGATAAATACCTGTCTTGAGAAGCAACTATTGGGTCAAGGTGAGACTGAAAAATTAGAGTCACATCCGAGGACAATAGAGAGGCTCTACAGTCGGCCCAAGAAAATTCTAGTGGTTGATGATAACCGTGCAAATCAGCAAGTAGCTATCGGTATGCTTGAGCGAATGGGGTGTCGGTGTGAACTGGCGTCTACTGGTAAGGAGGCTGTTGAAGCAATTATTCGCAACCAATTTGATGCTGTTTTGATGGACTGTTATATGCCGGTTGTGAACGGCTACGATGCTACTCGCCAAATCAGAATGTATGAGGGCGGGGAGAAAGCAGATAACCGTGTACCTATCATCGCCATGACAGCAAATAATACGCAAGTTGAGGTGGATCGTTGTATGGATGTAGGGATGGATGATTTCCTCTCCAAGCCCCTGCGTATTGATGCGCTAGCAAATACCTTGGTCAAATGGGTGCCCAGGGATTTACCTGAAACCTCTACTGACAGTGATAGTCAGTTAGGTGAATTGAGCCCTGATAAGTTGGCCATAGTGCACAGCGGTGCCAGTTACGATCCCTTGGTTATTCAGGAGCTAAAAAATGCTATTGGGGAAGTTGTTGTTTCGATGATCGAGGCCTTTCTTGAGGATACGCCTGTTTATTTGCAGTCATTAAAAGCAGCAATTGCTCAAACGGATACTAAACAAGTTCGGGAGTTGGCTCATACCGTTAAAGGGAGTGCATCAAATTATGGTGCATATCAGGTCGTTGAGCTTTCTCGATTGCTGGAAGAAAAAGGTGCTGCGGCAGAGTTGTCGGGTTCAGAAAAATTATATGAGAGCTTAGTGGAGGCATATACCAAGCTAGGGAGAGATTTGGAAGAGTATATTCTGGAGGCTAGCGACAGTACTGAGGGACGTGAGAAGGGGCACCACCTGCTAATTGTAGATGATGATCGCTCTATGCGGCTTGCATTGAAAAATGTGTTTAAGTCAGAAGATTATGTCATAGAAGAAGCCAGCAACGGGATGCATGCTATTTCAATATGCCAGCGAAGAATGCCAGATTTGGTACTCATGGATGCAATGATGCCGGAAGTTGATGGTTTTACAGCCTGTGAGCGCATTAGAGAGTTACCAAATGGCGCCGATACCCCTGTGCTAATGATTACTGCCCTTGATAATGAGGAGTCCATCGTAAAAGCTTTTGCTGCTGGGGCGACTGATTTTATTCCCAAGCCAATTCATTTTGCCGTAATGAAGCAGCGTGTGTCTCGTCTTATTCAGGCAAACAAGGTAGAAAAACATGTTAAGCAGCTCGCATACCACGATCAGTTGACAGGGCTTCCCAACCGAACAAACTTGATGCAGCAGCTTCGGGTAATGGTGAATCGCGCCCAGTTGGAAGAGAAAAAAGTAGCGATACTATTTCTTGATTTAGACCGGTTTAAATTAATCAATGACACCCTTGGGCATGATGCGGGTGACCTACTGCTTAAAGCAGTATCCGATCGGATTCGTCGCTGTGTTCGTAATCAAGACTTTATTGCCCGTTTAGGTGGCGATGAATTTACCGTCGTGCTTGAGGGTATTACTGACCAAGAAATTGTGTCTAAAATTGCAGCTAAAATCTGCGATACCTTGAGTCAGCCCTTTGTGTTCCTACAGCAAGAAATGTTTGTTACTACGAGTATCGGTATATCCATGTTTCCAGATGATGGGGGGGATATAAGCACTCTCATGAAGCACGCAGATTCAGCCATGTTCCGCGCCAAAGAACAGAGAAATGACTATTGTTTCTATGTACAAGGGATGGAAGATGAAATAGCTCGGCGTATGGAGCTAGATAGAGAGTTACGTAATGCGATTGGTGCCAATGAATTAGTACTTTACTATCAGCCTCAAATTGACTTGGCAACGGGCGACTTAATGGGTGCGGAAGCGCTAATCCGTTGGAATCATCCAAAACACGGCCTAGTTATGCCGGACACATTCATACCTCTAGCTGAGGAGTCTGGGCTTATTAATCAGGTCAGTGACTGGGTGCTGGAAGAGGCTTGTCGGCAATTGCAGGCCTGGGGTAATAGCGGCAATGAGTTTTTAAAGGTCGCCGTGAATATGTCCAGCAAGGATATTCAATCAGAGGGTTTTAATGACAAACTGAGCCGAGTGCTAGAGCAGTATGATATTAAACCTAATAGATTAGAGCTGGAGATTACTGAAAGTACCTTGATGGAGAATCCGGAAGAGCTTGAAGGCGAATTGAATGCCATGAGGGATATGGGGCTGACCCTGGCGATCGATGATTTTGGCAGCGGTTTTTCTTCGCTTAATTACTTGAAACGGCTACCTGTTGATGTGTTGAAAATTGACAGAATGTTTATCCGAGATCTAGAAGAAGATGAAAGTGATAGGGCGATTGTCACAGGTATCATTGCATTGGCTAGTAGTATGGGACTTGGCACTGTGGCTGAGGGGGTTGAAACTGAATATCAATACCACCTCCTCCAAAAGCTAGGTTGCGATACTTGCCAAGGCTACTACTTTAGTAAACCAATACCGGTTTCTGATTTTGAAGAGAAGTTCCTTAAACAGGAAGTGATTCTCTAAGTCTACCCTTGCTTCCGTCATGGGTTCTGTGACCGGAAGCCTTTAGTTTTTCTCCTCTCTTTAGTGCCTTGTATGAGATAATCAGCTTTTACCATCATTGTAGTCGCATCATGAGTCAGTTTTTCTCTATACACCCTGAAAACCCACAGGCAAGACTTGTTCGTCAGGCAGTTGAAATTATTCGCAAGGGTGGAATCATCGTTTACCCAACAGATTCGGCCTATGCACTTGGGTGTCATATCGGTGATAAAAAGGCACTGGATAAAATTCGTCAGATTAGGCAGTTAGATAAAAATCACAATTTTACACTGATGTGTCGTGATCTATCTGAGCTGTCAGTTTATGCCAAGGTAGACAATCAAGTGTACCGTTCACTAAAGGCGCACACGCCTGGACCCTATACCTTTATTTTAGAGGCAACCTCTGAAGTGCCTCGCAGGCTTATGCATGCCAAGCGAAAAACTATTGGTTTGCGGGTGCCAGAGAATGCGATCGCACTGGCATTGTTGGAAGATCTGGGTGAACCCATTATGAGTGTCACCTTGATTATGCCGGGAGACGAGTACCCTCTGACTGATCCATACGATATTCGAGATTTGTTGGAGCATCATGTAGATCTAATTGTTGAAGGCGGCTACTGCGGCCTTGAGCCTACCACTGTGGTGGATCTCACCGGTGAGACGCCTGAGGTGACTCGTCAAGGTGTGGGACAGTTTGATGATTTTTTATAGTTATTAACTCGTTAAACACGTAATAAACATTATCTCTAACCTTATAGTTCAGAGAGTCAATGCCTAAGTTTAACCTAGCAGCCATAATGGATTCTTACTGGTTGTCTAGGGGGAATCACACTGGTTGTCTTAATGAATCGCAGTATAATGGTGCTCTTTATTGAGTACTGATGAACGTCTATGTCCACGGAAGTTATTCCCAGCGGGTCTGAAGAGGCTAGTCAAATGCCGACAGCTATGGGCGCCACTTCTCACCCTCAGCAGGAGGAAATGCCATTTGCTGTGGTGCTGGGGAAAGAAATTACAGCTCTCCCCAAAGACCTCTATATTCCACCTGAAGCACTAGAAGTCTTCCTTGAGGCTTTTGAGGGGCCCTTAGACCTGCTGCTCTATATGATCAAGCGTCAGAATTTGGATATTCTGGAAATCAATGTCGCTGAAATTACCCGTCAGTACATGGGGTATATCGAGATGATGAAATCCATGCATTTTGAATTGGCGGCAGAATACTTGTTGATGGCAGCGATGTTGGCTGAAATTAAGTCTCGCATGTTACTTCCTCGGCAAACTGTGGAAGAGGAAGAAGAAGATCCTCGTGCTGAACTGGTTCGTCGTCTACAAGAGTATGAGCGCTTTAAGAAAGCCGCTGAAGATATTGATAGTTTGCCGCGCCTGGGTCGAGATGTATTTGTGGCCACCGCAAGAGAACCAGATCGTAGCAAGGAGCGTCCGCAGCCGGACGTGGACATGCAAGAAGTCCTACTGGCCCTATCAGAAGTTCTCCTGAGAGTAGACATGTTCGAGAGCCATAAGATTCAGCTAGAGCGCCTTTCTACAAGAGAGCGAATGTCACAGGTCCTAGACGCGTTGTCAGGAAAGCAATTCGTACCTTTTGTTAGCCTGTTCAGACTGAGCGAAGGAAAAATCGGTGTGGTAGTGACCTTTTTGGCTATCATGGAATTAATCAAAGAATCACTCGTAGAAATTGTTCAGAATGAAGCTTATGGAGCAATCCATGTTAAAGCACGTTCATCCTGATGTGAGCACAGAGGCTAGATAGCAAAGAAAAATGGAAAGTGATCAACTGAGAAAAATTCTTGAAGGTGCGCTGCTAGCAGCGGGGCGTTCTCTGGACATTGGGCATCTGGAAAAACTGTTTGATGAGTTTCAGGTTCCGCCTCGTGATCAGATATTAGCTGCACTTGAAGAAATCGAGGCGGATTGTTCTGGACGTGGATTTGAGCTCAAACGGACGGGTAGCGGCTATCGTTTTCAAGTACGTCAGGAACTTTCAGAGTGGGTCAATCGTTTATGGGAAGAAAAGCCAAAAAAATATTCCCGTGCACTTTTGGAAACATTGGCGCTGATTGCTTATCGCCAGCCAATTACTCGTGGCGATATTGAAGAGATTAGGGGTGTGTCAGTCAGCTCAGAAATCATTAAAACCCTGCTTGAGCGAGAGTGGGCACGTGTAGTTGGACACCGGGATGTCCCGGGTCGACCAGCACTTTATGCCACGACTCGGCAGTTTCTGGACTACTTCAGCCTTAAAAACCTTGAAGAGCTACCAACACTCAATGATATTAGGGATATTGAAGAGATTAACCCTGAGCTTGCCTTGGAGCTCGCACAGAAAATGGCAGGGGAAGAAGCTCAAGTGACATCTGATGTTCAAGGGGAATTGTCAGAAACAGAAGAACAAGGAGAGTTGGTTTCCGTTGATGAGAGAGTCAGTTCTGAGACGACGGATTCTGACTTGGATGACAACCCTAAAGCCCCTGAAACCCATGAAGAGAATCTGTAACTCCAATGTCTGAAAAACTACAAAAAATACTGGCTTCTGCTGGTTATGGTTCACGTCGTGAGCTAGAAAAGTGGATCGCGGATGGTCGTGTCTCTGTTAATGGCAAGGTGGCAAAACTTGGTGATAGAACATCGCTTGATGATATCGTTATCGTAGATGGTAAGCGCGCTAAACTTCCTGCCAAAGATCAGCGAATACGTGTGTTGCTGTACAACAAGCCTGAAGGAGAAGTGTGTACTCGTTCTGACCCTGAAGGACGCAAAACAGTATTTGAACACTTGCCACGATTAAAAGGTGAGCGGTGGGTTGCGGTGGGTCGTTTGGATATCAACACCACCGGATTACTTCTCTTCACTAACAACGGGGAGTTGGCCAATAAATTAATGCATCCGTCTTCCAGAATAGATCGCGAGTATCTGGTTCGGATACATGGTGCTGTTGATGATGATATGTTGAAGCGGCTTCGTGAGGGTGTTCTGCTAGAAGATGGCATGGCAAAGTTTAGCGATGTTGTGCCTGGTGAGCGAGTCGGTACTAACGGTTGGTATACCGTAGCACTGATGGAAGGCCGAAACCGTGAGGTTAGGCGGTTGTGGGAATCCCAGAATGTTGAAGTTAATCGCCTTAAGCGGGTACGGTTTGGACCTATTTTTATGCCTTCTTATACACGTCGAGGGCAGTGGGTTGAGCTTGATGAAAAAGCACTCAATGACCTTTTGATTAGTGTAGATATGCGGGTAGGAAAAAAACAAAAGCGACTCTTGCCGGATGATAAGGTGCGCAGGGATAGGCAGTTAAAGCGACTCCGTTCTAAAGGGCCCGCATCTAAATAATAAAAATAATTCCAAATAAAAAAGGCTTAAGTAAATAAACCCCGATGGTTTATTGTGCGCTTATCTTTCTGTGAACCCGTCATTGCGCATCTATGGATTGCCCTGTAACCCCTTCGCTGTCTTTACCCATGAGGTATAAATAGAGCGGCATGATGTCTTCAGGCGTTTTGACGGTAGAGGGGTCTTCTGCAGGGAAGGCCGTAGCTCTCATGCGAGTTCTCGTGGCCCCCGGGTTGATACAGTTAACTCGGATATGACTAATACCCTCTAGTTCATTGGCAAGTACCTGTGACATCCCTTCAGTGGCAAACTTTGAAATGGCATAGGCGCCCCAGAACGGTTTGCCGACCCTGCCAACACCTGATGTAGTAAAGATGATGGAGGCGCTGTCAGATTTTTCCAATAATGGCAGTAGTGCCTTTGTCATCATGAACTCTGCTGTTACGTTAACCTGCATTACCTTTTGCCAAGTGCTCAATTTATAGTTAGCGATGGGTGTGCGCTGGCCGAGTTGGCCGGCGTTATGTAATAGGCCATCGAGCTTGCCAAAGGTTTCTTCGAGGCGGTCGTGCATGTCTTCGTAATCCTTTTCTGACGCACCTTCAAGGCATATCGGGTAGATGGCGGGTTGTGGCCCTCCAGCCGACTCGATCTCATCGTATACTTTCTCCAGCTTGGGCACGGTGCGGCCCATCAAGATGATGGTTGCACCAAAAGAGGCAAACGTTTTGGCGGCAACAGCACCAATACCATCACTGGCCCCAGTAACAGCAATAACTTTTCCAGTGAGCAGGTCTTGTGGGGCGATATAATTCTGTGAATCCATGGTTGTTGGCTTTCCTCAAAGTATTAGTTCTAGCAGTTGGGTGGCACAATTGACGGTATAGTGAGCGCCCCAGAGTGCAGGGTCTTCGTTCTCGTCAATGTATCCATAGGCTGCAGCAATGGTGGTAGTTCCAGCTCGCAGCCCCGCTTCAATATCACGCTGGTGATCACCGATATATACGGTTTTATCTGAGCTTACCCCCAGTTGTTTGCAGGCTAGCAGAACTGATTCAGGGTCGGGTTTGGTTTTGGTGACATGATCTGGACAGATAATGGTGGCGGGTGCGGGTGAAAGTGGTAATTGCTGTAGGATGGCAAGGGTATAGCTCTCAGGCTTGTTGGTCACAATTCCCCAAGGGATTTGTTGCTGCCCTAGGATCGAGAGTAGTTCTGTAATCCCCTTAAAAGGATGGGTTTGATCGGCTAGGTTACCCATGTATAGCGCCAGCAGCTCCTGGCGAAATGGCTCAAAATCCGGGTGCTGTTCATCCAATTCAAAGACCTTTTTTATAATACCAGCTGAGCCATGGGTGACCAGTCGGCGAATGCTTTCTGCTGGTAACAGTGACATTCCTTTTCGTGCTAGCAGCCGATTGGTGGCTGTTAGAAAGTCAGGGGCAGTATCGAGTAGAGTTCCGTCCAGATCGAATAATACAGCCTGAAATCGTGTAGGAGTGTGTCTGGAGGGATGTGTCATAGGGTGTGTTGTAGCCGTTGGCATCAATCTGGTTTGCGGGCGTAGATTAAGTAGTTTACATCTACATCCTGATCATCGAGGCGGTAATGCTTGGTTAGCGGATTGTAGGTCATGCCGGTCATTGTTTGTAGTTCAAGGCCACATTCCCTAACCCAGTTGCAGAGTTCAGAGGGGCGAATAAATTTACCGTAATCATGGGTGCCTTTCGGAAGTAGTTTTAGTAAGTACTCAGCCCCAATAATAGCGAAAAGATAAGCTTTGGGGCTGCGATTGATTGTAGAGAAATACAGGTACCCCCCTGGCTTGACCAATTTCGCACAGGCATCAATGACAGAGCGTGGGTCTGGAACATGTTCCAACATTTCCAGGCAGGTCACGATATCAAACTCACCAGGGTGTTGTGCTGCCATCTCCTCGGCAGTGCACTGTTGATAATTGACGGATACACCTGATTCCAGGCTGTGAAGCTTGGCGACAGCCAGTGGCGCTTCACCCATATCAATGCCGGTAACATCGGCTCCTCTGTGTGACATGGATTCTGCCAGGATGCCGCCACCACAACCAACATCGAGCAGTTTGCATTCGACGACGGGGGAGTGCTCGTCTATCCAGTTTGCTCTCAGTGGATTTATATCATGCAGCGGTTTGAATTCACTTTCCTGATCCCACCAGCGGCTGGCTAGGGCTTCAAACTTGGCAATTTCAGCGCTGTCGACATTGAGTTCTGGCATTAATAAATTCCGATATTAGTTACTTGAGTGTTTGGTTTTCCAGGTTGGCTCTGTTGATCAGAGAGAGGTTTTTAATATCTCTACCTGCATTTTGGTATTGCTAATTATTGGCTATTTTCCGTTGCCACTGTTGCGCCTTAATAAGTACTTCTTGTTCATTTAATGTCATTAGTTGCCGCTCTACCATGAGGGCTATTCCGTTTACCCACAGGTGGCTAACTCGGCTGCCCGCATTGGTATAAACTAACTGAGAGGCCGGATTATACAGTGGTTCTGATTCAATTGTGCCAAGTGCTATGGCTGCTAGGTCGGCACTTTTGCCGACTTCAATACTACCAATTTGATCGTCCCAGCCCATCGCTTTGGCTCCATTGATGGTGGCCATTTGCAGAGCGGTATGGGCGTCAACGGCACCGGCATCCCCTGATACGGCCTTGGCTACAAGTGCTGCCGTGGACATCTCACCAAACATATCAAGGTTATTGTTGCTGGCCGCACCGTCAGTGCCTAAGGCTACGTTAATACCGTTATCTAGTAACGTTGTCACCGGGCAGAACCCGCTGGCCAGCTTCAAGTTGGACTCGGGGCAGTGAATGACGTGGGCATTATGCTCGACCAGAGTGGTGATATCTTGATCATCGAGTTGTGTCATATGAACACATTGGGTTAGAGGGGATAGAAGACCTAATTCAACCAGCCGTTGTATGGGTCTCACTCCATGCTCTTGAAGGCTATCCGCAATTTCTTTCGCCGTTTCATGCAGGTGAATTTGTACGTAGCTATCAAGCTCTTCAGCATAGGTGGCTATTGTTTCCAGTGGCCCATTCGAGAGGGTATAGGGGGAATGAGGTCCAAAAGCAATGCGAGTTAGCGCTCGATCCTTGTAGTCATCGCGCAACTGGAGGCCTTTATGAATATAGTCTTCTGGGCCGCGACCCCAGGCAGAAGGGAAGTCAAAAACAGGGAAGGCGATCTGGCTGCGAATCCCGCTATGGCTTGCAATTTCCGCCGCACAATCGGGGAAGAAATACATATCTGAGAAACAGCTGGTACCACTGCGAATCATCTCTGCGATGGCGAGCTCCGTACCATCACGAACAAAGTCTTCACTTACCCATTGCCCTTCTGCCGGCCATATATGTTTCTCCATCCAGGTTTGTAGTGGCTGATCATCAGCATAACCACGGAGAAGTGTCATGGCTGCATGACCGTGAGTGTTGATAAGCCCAGGGGTAAGCGCGTGATTGGGCAGCTCAACATGCTCTATGGGTATATATTTTCTAGTCGCCTCGGTGGTGGGAAGAATTGCCACGATATTGCTCTGGTCTATTACGACAGAGCAGTCCTCAAATACCGCGCCCTTTGGGATTACGGGAATAGTCCACCGAGCGGAAATGAGTAGATCGACAGATATGGCTGCCATTGTAGGGTTATTCCTTGGACGACAAATAAGACGGGCAGTATACCCTCACAAAAAAGATCATTAAACAAAGACATACGGGGACGAAAATAGGACATTTTGTGGTATGATCCCGCGCTTGATTTAACGGCTTGACCGTTGATGGGCATAAGAGGGATAAGCAGTAGTATGGGTGAGTTAGCCAAAGAAATCCTACCCGTTAATATCGAAGACGAATTACGTCAGTCCTACCTTGACTACGCCATGAGCGTTATTGTTGGGCGGGCACTGCCAGATGTCAGAGATGGCCTTAAGCCAGTACATCGTCGTGTGCTATTCGCGATGAGTGTGCTTAATAACGACTGGAATAAATCCTACAAAAAATCTGCGCGTGTGGTCGGTGATGTGATTGGTAAGTATCACCCCCATGGCGATTCAGCTGTGTATGACACTATCGTTCGAATGGCTCAACCGTTCTCTCTTCGATATATGCTGGTGGATGGGCAGGGTAACTTTGGTTCTGTGGATGGTGATTCCGCAGCTGCCATGCGTTACACCGAAATTCGGATGGCCAAGATTGCCCACTCATTGTTAGCGGATCTGGATAAAGAAACCGTTGATTATGTGGAAAACTACGATGGCACCGAGCTAATCCCGGAAGTTATGCCTACACGGGTGCCTAACCTTTTGGTTAATGGCTCTTCGGGTATTGCGGTGGGAATGGCAACCAATATTCCCCCTCACAATCTGACTGAAGTGGTCAGCGGCTGCTTGGCATTGATTGACAATGCCGATATTTCCATCGATGAGTTGATGGAATACATTCCTGGCCCTGATTTTCCCACTGCTGCGATTATTAACGGTAGAGCGGGAATTATTCAGGCCTATCGTACTGGTCGTGGTCGTATCTATGTTCGGGCTAGGGCGACGGTGGAAGTTAATGAAAAGACCAGTCGAGAGACGATCATCATTACTGAGCTTCCCTATCAGTTGAATAAAGCTCGGTTGATTGAGCGCATCGCTGAGTTGGTGAAAGAAAAGAAAATTGAAGGTATATCAGAGCTACGTGATGAGTCGGATAAAGATGGCTTGCGCGTAGTGATAGAGCTGAAAAGAGGTGAGGTGGGTGAGGTTATTCTCAACAACCTCTATGCCCAAACTCAATTGCAAAACGTATTTGGCATCAATGTTGTCGCATTGGTGGATGGTCAGCCACGAACCCTTAATCTGAAAGAAATGCTGGAGGCCTTTGTCCGCCATCGCCGTGAGGTGGTGACACGTCGTACCGTTTATCTACTCCGTAAGGCCCGTGAACGAGGGCATATTCTGGAAGGTTTGGCAGTTGCCATTGCCAACATTGATAAAATTATTGAGTTAATTAAATCTTCTCCGTCTCCTGCTGAGGCAAAAGAAGGTTTGATTGCGAGAGGCTGGGATGCCAGTAATGCAGCTCAGCTTTTGGAGCGTGCGGGTAGTGATGCCAGCCGCCCTGAAGATTTAGAGCCCGGTTATGGTATGCGTGACGGGCAATATTATTTATCGCCGGCACAAGCCCAGGCTATTCTTGAGTTACGTTTACACCGCCTTACGGGTATGGAGCACGATAAGCTACTTGCTGAATACCAGGAAAAGCTAGAGGAAATCATTGAATACCTGAG
>JBALWM010000016.1:5087-20408 GCA_036960905.1 Porticoccus sp. | reverse complement strand
TCGGTAGCACCATGGCCAATTTCGATGTGTTTAACGGTGATGCCGATGGCATCTGTGCACTCACCCAGCTCAGGCTTGCCAAACCCCGTGAAGCCACACTCATTACCGGTGTGAAACGGGATATCAACCTGTTAAAACGTGTTGAGGCTAAAAGCGGTGACCGCATCACCGTGCTCGATGTCTCCATGGACAAAAATCAGGCTGATCTGACCCGACTATTGGCCGCTGGTACAGATATTCTTTATGTGGATCATCACTTTCCCGGAGATATTCCGGTATCACCCAAGCTGACCAGCATCATCAATGAAGCGCCTGATGTCTGCACCAGTCTACTGGTCAATACTTACCTCA
The DNA here is from genome assembly GCA_036960905.1 of Porticoccus sp. GTDB lineage: Bacteria > Pseudomonadota > Gammaproteobacteria > Pseudomonadales > Porticoccaceae > Porticoccus. Next base: position 20,057 of record JBALWM010000016.1, on the reverse strand, counting down.
AGAGTGCCCATACGGCCTGGGCCGTGGTCGGTGCCTATGGTGACAACCTGAACAAAAGCGCTCAAGGTCTCGCCAAAAATCTGGATCTCAATGAAACCCAACTAGAACAGCTAAAAAATCTCGGCATCTATATTAACTATAATGGCTACGGATCAGACCTTGGTGATCTGCATTTCAAACCCGATAAACTATTTCGGCTAGTCAGCACCTACACCAATCCCCTAGACTTCATCCGTGACGGCCAGGAGCATTTTGAAAAGCTCGAAAGTGGCTATCACTCCGATATGTCATCTGCCAAAAATACTAAGCCTGAAAAACCTACAACACAAACAGCGGTATTTACCCTGCCAGATAAGCCCTGGGCCAGGCGCGTCAGTGGCGTTTTCAGTAATGATCTCACCAACGATCACCCAAATCGTGCCCACGCCGTATTAACTGAAAAGAGCAATGGTAACTATTTGGTGAGCGTACGTGCACCCTTGAACAACAAGAAAGGTGCTGCTGACCTTTGCCGAAAATTCCCGACCGGCGGTGGCAGAGAGGCCGCCGCAGGCATTAACGATTTACCCAATCATTTGCTCAATGACTTTATCAAAGCATTTGAGGAAAGCTACGCTCCATCCTGTTAAAAAAACACTTCATATCATCACCAGTTGCCACCACGACCAGCGAAGGATACTGTTTACCTTATACCTTTCTAGGCTTGGAAACGACCATGACTGAACATGTAAGGCTTGAGTTAACAGATCGTATTCTGAGCATTTTCCTCAACCGCCCGGACAAGAAAAATGCCCTGACTCAGGAAATGTATACCGTACTGGCCAATGCATTTAACAAAGCCACCAATGACGGCAGCATCCGAGCGGTACTTATTACTGGCGGCAATGATTTTTCTGCCGGAAATGATCTCAATGATTTCCTAAAAAATCCCACTGAGATTCTCACTAGCCCTTTAGGTGATTTTATTCAGGCGCTGGCCAGCTGCACCAAACCGGTTGTTGCTGCGGTAGACGGCTTTGCTGTGGGCATCGGCACCACCATGCTACTGCACTGTGATCTTGTTTACTGCACGGACCGCACCACGTTTATGCTGCCATTTGTGAATCTTGGCTTAGTGCCAGAATTTGGCTCTACCTTGTTACTGCCTAGCTTGGCTGGCAACCAATTGGCTGCGGAATTACTCATGCTTGGCGAACCCTTTAATGCAGCGAAAGCCCTGAGAGCTGGACTAATTAACGACATCTGCGAACCAGAACAATTACAGCAACACGCCAAAATCATTGCCGAGAAACTGGCGGTGAAACCGGCCAAAGCCCTACAACAAACCAAGATGCTACTCCGACAAGATATCGAACCATTGAATGAACGAATTACTCGTGAGGCAAACCTTTTCCATGAGCGCCTGTTCTCCGATGTGGCGGTGACCGCCATGCAAGCTATTATCGAGAAGAGGAAATAATGCCCCAGATACTAGATAAAATACGGGCGCTGCTAGGCCCTGAAGGTGTTTTCATTGAGGGAAGTAGTACTAGGGCTACCGATGGCTGGGGCGCGCAGGAATGCTTGGCTCCGGCCATTATCCGCCCAGCAAATACTGATGAACTCAGCGAGATCATGAAACTCTGCCATGCGTCAGGGCAGAAAGTGGTCACTCATGGTGGCTGTACCAATATGACACGAGGCTGTGCTGCTGGAGAAGATGAGCTAGTCATTTCACTGGAAAGAATGACCACTATTGAGGCCATTGATACCACCAACAGAACCATGACCGTTCAAGCTGGGGTCCCCCTTCAAGTCATACAAGAAAATGCTGATGCCAATGATTTATTTTTCGCTCTAGATTTGGGTGCACGCGGCACCGCCACTATCGGTGGCAATATCGCCACCAATGCCGGTGGAAACCAAGTTATCCGCTATGGCATGGCGCGTGAACAGGTACTTGGGCTGGAAGTCGTGCTGGCAGACGGGCGCGTTCTGAGCTCGATGAATCAGATGTTAAAAAACAATGCTGGGTACGATTTAAAACATTTGTTTATTGGCAGCGAAGGAACACTTGGAATTATTACCCGTGCCGTATTGCGGCTGCGACCGAAAATGCCAGTTTGCACCTCAGCATTAGTCGTCACTGATCAGTTTTCTAACATGGCCAAACTGCTAAACCACATGGAAAAATCCCTAGGAGGCAAACTCAGTGCCTTCGAAACCATGTGGCATAGCTACTATGCCATCGCCTGCCGTAGTAACCATATGAGTCATCATATGAGCAACGATATGGGCAAGCTGCCATTACCTGATAACTACCCTCTTTATATCCTGATTGAATCGACAGGTGCTCATCAGGAATCCGATAGCGAACAGTTTCTGCAAGCTCTGGACACAGCGCTATCGGAAGGTCTGATAACTGATGCTGTACTTGCTGAATCGGGAAAACAACAGCAAGCCATGTGGGCCATTCGGGATAATATCCCGGCATTGATGTCCTACCAGCCCATGGTGTTGTTTGACATCAGCCTACCGATCAGTGAAATGGAAAGTTATCTGGAAGACATGCAGAAAAACTTAAACGCCATTAACAATAACTTGTTTTTAGGCATTCTGGGGCATCTGGGTGATGGCAACCTACATGTAGCCGTACAACTCAGTGACGACTCCACCGCAAGAAAAGAAGCTGTCGAACACGCAGTCTACGCACCCCTACAAAACCGAGGGGGCTCCATATCGGGGGAACACGGTATTGGTCTGGAGAAAAAACCTTACCTGCACTTCAGTCGAAATAAAGTTGAAATTGAGGTGATGCAACAGTTGAAGCAACTGTTTGATCCAAAAAATATTTTAAATAACGGCAAGGTTATTTAAGGGCACCGCAACAACCGCATTTTTTACCAAGCCCCCTCCATAACCGACTAGATATGTTCAGTTCACACCTGCTCTAACTCAACTAATGTGCCACAAAAATCCTTGGGGTGAAGAAAGAGTACCGGCTTGCCATGGGCTCCGATTTTAGGCTCGCCGTTACCCAAAACACGTGCACCTTCCGAAATCAGTTTATCCCGTGCAGCCTGAATGTCTTCTACTTCATAACAGATATGATGCATACCACCATCGGGGTTGCGATCGAGAAATTTTGCCACCGGCGAGTTGTCACCAATGGGTAATAATAATTCGATTTTGGTATTGGGCAATTCCACAAACACCACTCGCACACCATGTTCAGGTAAATCATTTGAGGCGGATATTTTTGCACCCAGAGCATCGCGGTAGGTTGACACTGCCTTATCTAAATCGGGGACGACAATAGCGACATGGTTCAAGTTTCCAATCATTCTGTTACCTTTGATTCAATCAATATCTGTGTCATGTGGGCGCGAAACAATTCGCATTGCCACACTATTTTCGAAATGTATCAATGAGCATTCTGGCGGCGGTGGTCGGAGGTATTCGACCTTGGGTAACATCATTTTCCAAGCTGACAACCAATGATTTCACAGCATCACTTTCTTTCAGTTCAGTCAGGAGTGCATCGGCTGTCTCACTCCACATCCAGGCTCGAGACTGTGCGGCACGACGTGAATCTATTTCACCAGTATTACCCAGTGCCTCACGAAATTCTTCTACCGATTGCCAAACTTCATAGACGCCCTGATTCTTAAGTGCTGACAACGCCTGAACTTTGGCTTGCCAGTGCCGGCTCCGAGGATGGAGGAAATGCAACGCCATACCGTAATCTGCCACAGTACGGTTGGCTGCTGCCTGCTGATCACCATCAGATTTATTAACCAATATCAGGTCGGCCAACTCCATAATGCCGCGCTTAATGCCCTGCAATTCATCTCCACCTCCCGGCAGTAATAACAGTAAAAACATATCAGTCATCTCTGCCACAGCCGTTTCCGACTGCCCCACACCAACAGTTTCTACAATAATCACATCGAAGCCTGCAGCCTCACAAAGCAGCAATGTCTCCCGAGTCCGACGGGTCACACCACCCAGAGTTTTTCCCGCAGGTGATGGACGAATAAATGCATTATCATTACGCGAAAGGGTTTCCATCCGGGTTTTATCGCCGAGAATAGATCCCCCACTGACCGCAGAGGTGGGGTCAACCGCCAACACAGCCACACGGTGGCCCTGATCTATCACGTGGTTACCAAAAGATTCAATAAAGGTTGACTTCCCCACTCCTGGCACACCGGAAATACCCAGTCTTATGGAATTTCCAGTATGAGGCATGATGAGTTCAAGTAACTGGGACGCCTGCTCTCGATGACCTGGACTGGTAGATTCAACCAAGGTAATACCCTTGGCCAAGGCCCGGCGGTCACCGCACAGGATACTCTCTGCGAGTTCCTCTGGTGTCATCTGCGGTACGCTCATTTGAATTGTCTATCTCCAGCGATCGAGTCATGGCTGAGAACATTGTACCTTCCACATTGAACAAGGGTCAGCCCTTGAACCCAGCGATCGCGAATAATAGATTTCTTTTTTACTCAAATTCCACAATCGGCTGATCCACTACTAGGCTATCACCCTGTACGGCAGAAATTTTCTTGACCACCCCATCGGCTAACGCGCGCAGGCTATTTTCCATTTTCATGGCTTCAACCACTGCCAGCTCTTCACCTTCTTTCACGGTATCACCTTCTTGCACTGAGAGTTTCACTAACAAACCAGGCATGGGGGACAGGAGGTACTTGGACATGTCTGCTGGCTCTTTATACAGCATATGTCCATTGAGTTCTGCAGCCCTTGCAGTGACCACAAAAGCCTCTTTCTGAGCACCTCGATAGAACATCCGCAGTGATGAACCCACCACATCTACCTGAACACACACAGGCAGACCATTAATTTTTGCATTGAACAACGGCTCACCAAAGGTCCATTGAGTATCAATTTGGTAGTGCTTGCCTGCCAATTCAACACCAATGGTCTGTCCACCATTTTCGACGGAAACGTCATACTCAGCATCACCACCATCCATGATCACCACCCAATCAGAAGATGGTTCATATTCATGGCCCGGTAACTGACCGGAAATCATGGCGCAACGGTCCCGGTATTTCTTATTGATAGCGGCGGCGACAACGACGCAAATTGCAGGGTCATCCTGGGGCACCAGATCAGAATTAAAGCCGTCCGGGTATTCCTCAGCAATAAAATTGGTGGTTATATTTCCCGCCACAAAACGTGGGTGCACCATTAATGCATTCAAAAAACTAATATTGTGACTCACACCGCGAATGTAATAGGCATCCAGTGCCTCTACCATCCGATCGATCGCTTCTTTACGATCCTGGCCATAGGTGATCAGTTTGGCGATCATGGGGTCGTAGTACATGGACACTTCGCCACCTTCATAGACACCCGTATCGACGCGAACGCCCTCACCTTGCGGTGGAATATAACGAACCAACCGGCCCGTAGATGGCATGAAGTTCCGGAATGGATCTTCAGCATAGACACGGGTTTCCATCGCCCAGCCTATCAAGGTCACATCTTCCTGGGTTAAGGGCAGCTTCTCCCCGGCTGCGACCTTAATCATTAATTCAACCAAATCTTGCCCAGTGACATACTCCGTCACTGGATGCTCTACCTGCAACCGGGTATTCATTTCCAGAAAGTAGAAATTCATATCTGCATCAGCGATAAATTCCACCGTACCCGCTGATTTATAGTCCACTGCTTTGGCCAACATAATTGACTGCTCACCCATTTTCTTGCGGACTTCTTCCGTTAAAAATGGAGATGGAGCCTCTTCAATGACCTTTTGGTGGCGACGCTGAATAGAGCATTCGCGCTCTCCCAGATAAATGGCATTACCATGACTATCCGCCATCACCTGAATTTCAATGTGACGGGGTTCCTGAATAAATTTTTCAATAAAAATACGGTCATCACCAAAGCTGGAACGAGCTTCGTTGGTCGCACGCTCAAAACCATCGCGACACTCTTCCTCATTCCAGGCGACGCGCATCCCCTTGCCACCGCCACCGGCCGAGGCTTTCAGCATTACAGGAAAGCCAATGTCCGTTGAAATCGCAACAGCTTGATCTGCATCTTTTACTACATCGGTGTAACCGGGAATGGTATTCACACCGGCTTTTTCGGCAATCAACTTGGAGGTGATTTTGTCACCCATGGATTCGATGGCTTTAACACCTGGGCCTATAAAGGCAATCCCAGCTGCATCCAACGCTTCACAAAATGCTTTATTTTCAGATAAAAAACCGTAGCCCGGGTGTACTGCATCTGCACCAGTCTGTCTGCAAGCATCGATAATTTTATCGATAACCAAATAGCTTTCAGCCGAGGTCGCAGGGCCAATGTGCACCGCTTCATCTGCCATGGTCACATGCAATGCATCTCGATCTGCATCGGAATAAACTGCAACGGTACCAATACCCATAGCCTTTGCCGTACGAAATACACGGCAGGCAATTTCACCTCTATTAGCTACCAGAATCTTTTTAAACATAGCCTTATCTTCTTTTATAAATTCGATTGTTTGTCACTTATTCTGCCACTACAACTGTAAGCGTCGAGCACAGTAGCTTACAGCGGGATGTTGCCGTGTTTACGCCACGGATTTTCCACATCCTTATCACGCAACATGGCCAGTGAGCGAGCCACCCGCTTACGTGTACTGTGCGGCTTGATCACATCATCAATAAAACCGCGTTTCCCCGCAATAAAGGGATTGGCAAATTTCTCACGATACTCAGTTTCTTTCGCTGCAATTTTTTCCGGATCACCGATGTCTTTACGGAAAATAATTTCAACGGCGCCCTTCGGACCCATAACCGCAATTTCTGCTGTGGGCCAAGCAAAGTTCACATCACCACGCAGGTGTTTGGACGACATCACGTCATAAGCACCACCGTAGGCCTTGCGGGTAATCACCGTCACTTTTGGTACCGTACATTCGGCATAGGCATAGAGCAATTTGGCACCATGCTTAATAATGCCTCCGTATTCCTGGCTGGTCCCCGGCATAAAACCAGGGACATCGACAAATGTCAGTACGGGAATATTGAAGGCATCACAGAAGCGGATAAAGCGGGCGCCTTTTTTGGAAGCATCTATATCGAGGCAACCTGCCAACACCATGGGTTGGTTTGCAACCACGCCGACGGTTGAACCCTCTATACGAATAAAACCAATCACCAGGTTCGCGGCATAATCAGGCTGCACCTCAAAGAAATCACCCTCATCAGCCACTTTAACAATCAGCTCTTTCATATCGTAAGGCTTATTGGGGTCATCAGGAATCAGTGTATCCAGAGACATTTCCACACGATCGGCGGGGTCATCAGTGGGCCAAACCGGTGGCTTTTCCTGATTGTTGGCAGGGAGATAACTGACGAAACGGCGTAGTTTTATAAGTGCATCAACATCAGACTCAAAGGCTAAATCAGACACCCCTGATTTACTGGAGTGGGTAACTGCACCACCCAATTCTTCGGCTGTTACCGTTTCGTGTGTCACGGTTTTCACCACATCGGGGCCAGTGACAAACATATAAGAGCTATCTTTAACCATAAAGATAAAGTCTGTGATGGCAGGGGAATACACCGCACCACCGGCACAAGGGCCCATAATCATGGAGATTTGTGGAATCACACCAGAGGCCATGACATTTTGCTGGAACACGTCAGCATACCCACCCAAAGAGGCAATACCCTCCTGAATACGAGCACCACCTGAATCATTTAGACCAATAATGGGCGCACCTACTTTCATGGCTTGCTCCATGACCTTGCAGATTTTTTCCGCGTGGGTCTCAGACAGAGAACCACCAAAAACGGTGAAGTCCTGGCTGTATACAAATACCAGTCGGCCATTGATGGTCCCATAACCAATAACAACGCCATCGCCCGGGATATGATCCTGATCCATACCAAAATCAGTGCAACGGTGCTCGACAAACATATCCCACTCTTCAAACGTGTCGGGATCGAGCAACAATTCAATCCGTTCTCGGGCAGTCAATTTTCCCTTGGCATGTTGTGCATCAATACGTTTTTGACCACCGCCAAGGCGCGCCTTTTCACGCTTTTCTTCCAGCTGCTCGATAATTTCGTGCATTGTGTTCTCCTGTTTTTTTACTGCCGACCGCTATGTCCGACTTTCACGACTAAATAGCCGGGCAGTTTTTATCATTCTGTCTCTAAACTTGTCTTTCAGTACACGGGTTAGTCTTGAATTAACGGCTATCTGTCAACTCCACATCAACCCTTTCTCAGTAGCTCAAGCACCTCTGCAGCGGCTACTGGAATATTGGTCCCCGGACCATACACTGCCGCCACACCAGCATCGTAAAGCATCTGATAGTCCTGAGGTGGAATCACTCCCCCACAAACCACCTTGATATCAGCACCACCTTCCTTTTTAAGTGCATCAATTAGCTGTGGAACCAATGTTTTGTGCCCTGCCGCCTGGGAAGAAACACCGACCACATGGACATCATTTTCGACGGCCATACGAGCAGCCTCATCCGGGGTCTGAAACATTGGGCTAATGTCCACATCAAAACCGATATCGGCAAAGGCGGTGGCAATTACCTTGGCACCGCGATCGTGGCCATCCTGCCCCATCTTGGCCACCAACATACGTGGCCGGCGCCCTGCTTCTGCCGCGAAGGCTTCCACTCCAGCCTGTATAGCAGCAAAGTCTTCATCCCCCTCGTAAGCAGAACCATACACACCACTAATGGTACGGGTTACCGCTTGATGGCGGCCCCACTCTTTTTCCAGTGCGGACGAAATTTCACCCACTGTGGCTCGAGCTCTGGCAGCATCTACCGCCAAGGTCAAAAGATTTCCCCGACCCGTTTTAGCTGCTTCAGTCAGCGCATCCAGTGCCTTCTGACATGCCTCATCATCACGCTCTGTACGAATGTTTTTCAATCGTGCCACCTGTGATTCACGCACCACCGTATTATCGATATCCAGAATGTCTATATCTGGTTCTTCAGCCAGTTGGTATTTATTCACACCAACAATCACTTCTTCCCCACGGTCAATTCGAGCTTGACGTAATGCCGCTGCCTGTTCAATCCGTAATTTAGGCATGCCGGACTCCACCGCCTTGGTCATACCACCCAGCTCTTCCACTTCATCGATCAACACACGCGCTTCCTTCACCAGCTGATCGGTTAGGGTTTCCACATAATAGGATCCCGCAAGGGGATCGACCACATTGGTAATACCTGTTTCTTCCTGAATCACCAACTGGGTATTTCTGGCAATGCGGGCAGAGAACTCGGTAGGCAACGCCAGCGCCTCATCCAATGCATTGGTGTGCAACGATTGCGTGCCGCCCAATACTGCTGACATGGCCTCAATCGTTGTTCGCATCACATTATTGTAGGGGTCTTTACTCGTCAAACTCACACCCGATGTTTGGCAGTGAGTTCGCAACATTAATGACTTTTCATTCTGAGGATCAAACTTCTCTTTCATCAGCGTTGCCCACAAAATTCGTGCTGCACGCAGTTTGGCTATCTCCATAAAAAAATTCATGCCGATAGCAAAAAAGAATGACAACCGGGGCGCAAATTTATCCACATCCAGACCGCTGTCAATGGCGGTTCGAACATACTCAATGCCATCGGCGATGGTGAATGCCAGCTCCTGTACGTTGGTGGCTCCGGCCTCTTGCATATGATAACCAGAGATAGAAATGGAATTGAACTTGGGCATGTGCTCCGCGGTATAGCCAATAATATCGGAGACAATTCGCATTGAGGGCACGGGAGGGTAGATGTAGGTGTTACGAACCATAAATTCCTTGAGGATATCGTTCTGCAAAGTCCCCGCCAGCTGCTCAGGTGCTACTCCCTGCTCTTCGGCAGCCACAATATAGCTGGCCATGACTGGCAACACAGCACCGTTCATGGTCATAGAGACAGAAACCTTATCCAAGGGGATCTCATTAAAGAGGATTTTCATATCCTCCACCGAGTCGATAGCAACACCAGCTTTACCCACATCACCCACCACTCGCTCGTGATCAGAGTCATAACCACGGTGTGTCGCCAAGTCGAAGGCAACCGACAACCCCTGCTGCCCAGCGGCCAGGTTTCGTCGATAAAACTCATTGGATTTTTCAGCCGTAGAAAAGCCGGCATACTGTCGAACCGTCCAGGGTCGGCCAGCGTACATCGTCGCTTTAGGGCCACGCGTAAACGGAGCAAAACCAGGAAGGCTGTCCTGATACTCAAGACCAGCCACATCTTCTTTGGTATAAAGCGGCTTAACAGCAATGCCTTCGGGTGTCTGCCATACCAAGTCATCCGGCGACTTACCCCTGGTTTCTTTGGTGGCCAAATCAACCCAATCAGCATAAGAGGGTTTGGAAATATCGGTCATTGAACGCTACCTCAAATAAATTCTGCCCGGTGTGGCCCATTAATAGATCTAATACTATCAAGCTAGAGGATGTCTCTCATCACACTATAGGCTACTGCGGCTATTACTTGGGAGGGAAGGCAATATTAAGCAGCCATTCACTCTCCTCTTTGATCAATGCACTATGAGGCAGCTTTCAGATAGAAACAAGGGCCGATTTACACCCCGAAACTCACTAAATACTTCACAAATATATAAATACCACCCATTAATATGCTAGCATTTAAACCAAACTCACCAATTCATAACAGGGGCCGCACATCGCCACCATCTCACACTATCATGTAGCCAGCTGCCTTCACGGTATCCACCAGCACCAGCTAGATCACCAAGTACTATTGGCCCGCGCAGGCATCAACCCGGCGGTGATTGAACAAACAACCGATAGAGTTCATACAGATCAGGTAGCACGACTATTTCGACTGGTTCAGCAGGCACTGAATGATGAGTTTATGGGGTTTACTTCTCAGCCCTGCAAATACGGTGTTTTTGCAACACTCTGTGAATTGCTCCGCCACGGTAAGACACTGAGAGAGCTGCTAGAAAAAACCGCTCATTTTTACAGCCTGATTACCGATACTCTACAGATACAACTCCTGATAGAAGGAGGTACCGCTGAACTCCGTTTTAATTTACAACAACCCGCATTAGACCAAGGGCATTTTTTGACCGAGTTTCTGATGGTAATCTGGCACCGCTTCCCCAGTTGGTATATTGGGGAGACAATTCGCCTGCGAGAAACACACTTTATCCATGCCACCCCCGCTCATCAGGATGAACTGCGAGTCATGTTTCCTAGCAACCTGTTATTTCAACAACCAAGTAACAGCCTTTTTTTTGATACCCAGTACCTGGAGAAACCACTGGTTCGTACAGACCGTGAACTGGAAATCTTCCTGGCTAACCACCCGGCCGATATCATGACAATTCCCGGTGAAGACAATAGCCTGGAAGCACAGATTGAACGAACTATTTTGAACCTCAGTAATGATCAGCTGATGTTCCCCAAGACAGAAGACCTTGCCGAGGAACTGAACATCAGCGCTCTCACGCTATATAGGCGACTGTTACAGGAAGGTACCAGCTACCAAAAAATCAAAGACAACATCCGTAGAGAAGTTGCCATTAACAAGCTGGTCAAGGAGAGGCTTTCAGTTGATCAGGTCTCAGAGATAGTTGGCTTTGCCGAATCCCGATCATTCACCAGAGCGTTTAAACACTGGACAGGGCTGTCACCAAGAAATTACTGTAAATATCATAAAGTCAGGTAATGACCTTAGGTTATTGAATAACCTTACAGGTCAAATCCCCCTCCCACCACTACCGTCTGGCCACTGATGTAATTAGCCTCGGGAAGGCAGAATAGATACACGGCATCGGCCGCCTCCTTCGGCGTACCCGGGCGTCCAAGGGGTATCATTGTCTCAACCATCTGCAAGACCTGATCACTGATACCAACTTTGATGTCGTGCCCCTGAACATTGATGGTGTTTTCATCACTTACAGCGGCAGTGAGGCGTGTCTGGATAAAACCAAAGGCAACTGCATTCACATTGACGTTATAACGCCCCCACTCCTTACACAGCGTTTTCGTCATGCCAACAACTCCGGCTTTTGCTGCTGAGTAGGCCAACTGGCCGGGGTTGCCATTGAGTCCAGAAACCGATGAAATATTGACCACCTTCCTAAAAACCTCATTGCCGGCATCTTCATCTTGAAGATGAAATTTTTTAATGTAGGGCTGAGCAGCTTTTAATATTCGATACGGTGCCGTCATATGCACATCAACCATCGCATACCACTGCTCGTCATCCATTTTCTGAACAACGTTATCCCAAGTGTAGCCAGCATTGTTAATAATGATGTCCAGACCACCAAAAGCATCGACCGCCATGTTCACAAAACGCTCACCAAAATCTTGCTCTGTGACACTACCAATACAAGCAACGGCCTCCGAACCTATTGCGTGAATATCCTCGACCAATTGATTAGCTAGGTCAGCATCCAGATCGTTGACCACCACCTGAGCACCTTCAGCCGCTAACTTAAGCGCAATTTCCCGCCCGATACCGCGACCAGAACCACTCACTAGAGCTACTTTTCCTGCCAATTTACTCATGTCTTTTTCTGCACCGCACTAATCAAGACTGCACACTGTCTCGGGTAGAAACCTGTTGATACCAAGCACTAAGATGAACACATTCATCAGGAATGGTCGCTTTTACCCAACCACTGAATTTCACAAAAACGTAGGCTGAGATATCAGCAATAGTAAAATCATCTCCAACCATAAACTCACGTCCCTCAAGATGCTTATTCAATACACGATAAAAAGCTTGGATTCGCTCATTACCCCTGTCCGCCAGCTCAGAAATTTGTTCATAAGATACTGGCCCTGGTAATGCGCGCCCGGCAAAGCCTGGGGCTGAATTACGAAGCACTTCAGCTACCGCCTGAAAACCGTCCGTAAAACAGCGGTGATCCCAACTCAAAATTAATGCACGGGACAGTGGGTTAGTACCCAACAGGGGCTTCTGGGGGTAAATATCATCAAGGTAACTGTACATACCCACCACCTCTGTCAGCACCTCGCCGTCATCCAGCACCAATGCAGGCACAGTACCCCAACTATTAACGGCACAAAATGACTCACTAAACTGTTCTCTTGCCATGAGATCCACATATTCAGTCTCTATCTCAATACCTTTTTCAGACAAAAAAATATCGAGGCGCATGGGATTGGGTGCTGGGGGATAAGTATAAAGTCTCATAACAGTGCTCCTTTGCAACCGGAACTATACCGTTTTATGAATTCACCAGCATGGACATCGCTGGACTGCTGACAGGCTTAATCCACTGGGGATGATGACTTAGTAAAGATCAACACAAACAAGGAATGTTCAAACCTGAAAAAAGATATGGTGATATGACTCAATTATTGAGCAGGATAGAAGTCCGGGCATAAACGGCTACAGGATATTTCTTCACCATATTCACGACATAATGCTTCAACAAATGGTGCGTAGGCAGCGGGAATACCACCATCACGGTTGATCCAATTCCATACATGTTGTTGTCTGATGATGCGGCCGGTTTTTTCTGATACCGCATTTGCTAAGGCTGTCTGCCCCCCCACAACATTCACAACTTTCAGCAGGGCCTCTTCAGGGGTCATTCTCCACTCCTTGGTTTACATCTACCTAAAATAGTAACGAGACTTGGCTCTAGTTACAACTAAAGTTGTCTACCCCAATTACAACAAATATTGTAATATTAATGTGCATGAAAACGATGGCAGATCGAATCAAGGTAACTCGTTTAAAATCAGGTCTTTCTCAGGCCGAACTTTCCGTGCAAACAGATTTAACTCAACAGATGATATCCAAATTAGAGAATGGCCGATCCCAGTCCACATCAGCTATTTTTGCCATTGGAAAAGCGTTGGGTGTATCTGCCTATTGGCTATGGCTAGGAGAGGGTGACAATTCCCACCAAGGCTCAAATGCTGCCTTTTTTGATGGCAGGTCATTATCCGAAGCCTGGCTCTTATTATCAGACTCGCAGAGGAATGAAATCTGTGAATATATTGTTCAACTGAGTAAATCCAAGCTATCAAATACGGCGGACTAATCCGGGCTGTATCCATAAACATTGACTTCTGCCATCAATGCCACAGAAACAGACAAGACCGAGACAAAGCCCATACAAACTTTATAATGAGCCATAAATTGGTTAGGTATACACCATCACCGTGAAATTAAATTACTCCATACAGGGATCAGGGCAGCCGGTGATTTTAATGCACGGTATGTTCGGCTCACTAAGCAACCTTGGGCTGCTGGGGCGAGCATTGTCAGATAGCTACTCAGTGATTTCTGTTGATATGAGAAACCACGGAGAATCTCCCCACAATTTGGTGATGGACTACCCCTCCATGGCAGATGACATCATCGAGCTAATGGATAACCTTGATTTTGACCAGGCAACTCTGATCGGCCACTCCATGGGCGGCAAAGTTGCTATGCAGGTTGCCATGAGCCATCCGGAACGTGTAAATAAATTGGTTATTGCCGATATAGCCCCCGTAGACTATAAACCTGATCGTCATGGCGGCGTACTGGAAGGACTTACCTCTCTGGCAACAACAAGACCAACCTCTCGCAAGGAAGCAGATCAACTGCTAGCAACCTATGTCGACGAACCCTCTGTACGGGCATTTTTATTAAAAAACCTTATTCGCGCAGAGGATGGAAGGTTTGACCTGCTACTTTATATGGAAGGGATTATTGCCAACTACTATGACAGGCTAACACTAGCCCCTACCGGCGAGCCATTTTCTGGCCCCGCCCTATTTATAAAAGGTGAGAATTCTGCCTATATTCAGGATAAACATCGCAGCAAAGTACTCCGGCTATTCCCCAACACCAAACTTAAAGTTATAGCAAATACCGGCCATTGGCTGCACGTGGAAAAACCGGAAACTTTCAATAAAGCTGTCAGTATATTTTTGAACGGCCGGTGAATAGATATTAGACCGCTAATGTGTGAGTCCTATTGCTTTAAC
>JBALWM010000016.1:0-4987 GCA_036960905.1 Porticoccus sp. | reverse complement strand
GTTTTATCCTTTTCATAACACACAACACGATCCTTGCCTAAAGCTTTGGCTTGATAAAGGGCACTGTCTGCACGCCTCATCAGTTGATCCAATGACACTGGGTTAGCCTTATCTAAAACAGCCACACCAATACTCATATTGTAATCAATCGTTTGTCCCTCAAAAATCACCGTTTCGATTTTTGCTATGGCTCTAATTTTATTAGAAAGTTTTAAAGCACCATCCACGTCTGTTTTATGTAATACCATCGCAAATTCTTCACCACCAATACGGCCAATCAAATCACTTTTTCGTTTACATCTGTTCACAACAGAACCGAATGATTTCAAGACCTCGTCACCAGCAGCATGTCCGTAGGTATCATTGATTTTTTTAAAATCATCCATATCGATATAGATCACAGCCAGTGTTGACTGGCCTCGCATAGCGACCTGATAAACTGTTTCGCAATGGGTTAGAAAGGCTCTTCTGGTCATTACGCCTGTGAGGGCATCAAATGTAGCCAGTGTTCGCATTTCTTCCTCTAGCTGATGACTTTTTATTATCAACCCAACTAAATACCAACTAATCACTGGCGCAATGATGAGTGGCGCCACAACAGCAATTAATACACCAACAAATACAACACCATCACCAAACAACGCCATAAATGAAATCGAAATTATCAATGACGCAACAATGGAGAATAAGGTAATTAATGAAACTACTTTAATACGACCAATATCAATGATGTTTTTTATAATATTATTCATAAATTATCTTGTTTATATAATGTAAAAAACCACCAAGTATTTAATGCCACCCTATCTATAACTTTCAGCTAGTTCCGCACCTATTAAAGCCTACTAACAAGGATACTGAAATAATGCCCTAAAACCTTGTTGTATATCATTAGTCTCGACGATATACGCCCACCCAACCGTTACAACTTGTATGGGCGGACAACGGAACACGAAAAGTAAGACCCGGGGTTAATGGAAAATTCTTCATGGCCTTTTCCTTCATCAGTCGTCGCGTCAAGTACAGTGCCAAGACAACACTCAACACACCAAACAAAACTCCCCCCACTGCTTGTCCTGCCAAAATACCTTCGGCACCGTACAGCTTCGCGCCAAGCCAAACAAATGGAAAGGTTCCAAGGGTTGCTTTACCCCAATTAGTCCACGTTGACCATAGGGGGCGCCCCAAATTATTGAATGCTGCATTAGATATAAATTGCGCTCCACTAAATATAAAACTGATGGCAACAAATGTACAAAAAAATTGAATTAATGCCGCAGCGGCCGGCTGGGCACGAAATGCTTCCACGATATAACTTTGCATCAATAGCAACAGTAGTGATACAGCCATTACCACCGCTGTCGAGAAGATCAGTGATCTAATCAATGTATGATGAACTCTGTCCATACGACCAGCCCCAAAATTTTGGCCAATAATAGGGCCCACTGCACCCGAAAGGGCAAAAATAATACCAAATGCAACGGGCATGATGCGGCCAACAATCGAAAACCCAGCAACAGAACCATCTCCAAATATTGACATGCTGGCTGTCACATAAGCATTGCCAATTGGCGTTGCAACATTGGTCAACATCGCTGGCACTGCAATTTTTACAATAGACCCAAGGTCACCACGAAACTCACCCACCCCAAGCCCATTTGGCATGTATTGACGGTTAATCACATACCTTACGCCAATAACTAAAACGGAAATTCGTGCAACAACAGAAGCAACAGCGGCACCAGCAACACTCATGTCCAAGCCAAAAATCAATATAGGGTCAAGTACAAGATTTACCATGCTGCCCGCAATGGTAGCAACCATCGCGTGTTTGGGATCACCCAAAGCGCGTAAAACACCTCCCATACTGATACCCAAAGCTAAAATAGGCATTGAAGGTACGATAATACGAAGATACAACGCTGCGAGCTGGTGCGCACGTCCTGTTGCACCTAGTAACTCAAGGAAAAAGGGGATATTCAGCCAGACAATGAGTGCGCTGGGCACTGTGACCAAAACAGCAAATACCGAGACACTCGCTATATAGCGCTTTGCGGATGACATCTCTCCTCTACCGGCTGCTCTGGCCACCAATGCAGCCATGGCAATGGAAATACCGATACAGATCGTCGTGGTAAAAAAGAGTATTGAACCCGCATAACCTACTGCCGCTGCAAGCTCAGTTTCTCCGAGCAAGCTCAAGAAATAAATATCTGCAAGGTCGACAAGAAAAATGGCCATCAGACCAAGTGCGGCTGTTGACGTCATCACCGCAATATGTCGATGCAGTGATCCCGTCACAAAGCGGGGTGATGCCATTATGCCTCCCGAAGAAACCTCAACACCAACTATTGTACTTTTATAGGGAAAGCGTCATGACACACTATCGAGAGCCTGACTGACATCCGCAATAATATCGTCAATATTTTCAATACCCACAGAAATACGGACGAGATCGGCACTGACACCTGCTGCAGCCAACTCATCATCATTCAATTGTCGGTGAGTGGTGGATGCCGGATGACAGGCTAGTGATTTAGCGTCACCGATATTAACTAGCCGTAAAATCATCTCCAGCGCATCAATAAATTGTGTGCCAGCCTCTTTACCTGAACCTGAACCACTCTTTATTCCAAAGCTCAGGATACCGGAAGCCTTACCACCAGTGATTTTCTGACAATTCTGGTAATAGGGGCTTTCTGGCAAGGCCGCATAGTTTACCCATGCCACCTTCTCATGATTGTTCAAGTAATTGGCCAGTTTTTCTGCATTTTCACAATGCCGCTCCATGCGCAGACCTAGCGTCTCCAGACCCTGTAAAATTTGGAATGAGTTCGTGGGGGAAATGGCAGCACCTGTGCTACGAAGCGGGACAACCCGACAACGACCTATGTAAGCAGCCGCGCCCAATGCTTCCGTATAAACAACACCGTGATAGGAAGGATCAGGCTCATTTAAGATGGGGAACCGCTCTTTGTTCGCTACCCAATCAAACTTTCCTGAATCAATAATGACACCGCCAAGGGATGTGCCATGCCCGCCGATATATTTGGTTAGCGAGTGAATAACGATATCCGCACCCAACTCAAAGGGGCGACATAAAAATGGTGTAGCAACCGTACTATCTACAATCAAAGGCACACCATGTTTGTGTGCAATTTCAGCAAACTTTTCAAGATCAACAATATTGCCTGCAGGGTTACCAATGGACTCACAAAAAACCAGCTTGGTATTCTCATCAATAGCCTTTTCTAGAGCATCAAAATCATCCGCTGACACCATCCGTGCTTCGATACCCTGCTTGGGTAACGTGTGGGCAAACAGGTTATAGGTGCCGCCATACAGCTGACTGGTACTGACAATATTGTCACCCACGGAGCAAATACACTGAATGGCGTAAGTAATCGCCGCCATACCCGAGGCGACAGCCAGAGCACCTATACCACCTTCCATGGCCGCTACCCGTTGTTCAAGCACATCGGTTGTTGGATTCATGATTCGGGTGTAAATATTTCCCGGTACTTTCAAATCGAATAAATCTGCACCGTGCTGAGTGTCATCAAAGGTATATGAGGTGGTTTGATAAATGGGGACGGCTGCCGCTTTTGTTGTCGATTCCGATTTATACCCATGATGCAATGCTAGAGATTCAAGTTTCATAGCTAGATTCACTCTCCAAAAAATATTTATTTTTAATTATTAATAAAGGATGCTCTTAAAAAAGCCTAGTCGATTATAGACCAGCCGCTAACTCACGCGTCAAATCAGCTGCGGGTATTGCTTTGCAACCCGTCGCATTCTGACCTGACCAAAGGGGAGAGAAATCCCCGGAGCCCTGAGCCTCCAATGCCGAACGCAAGGGTGCAATAGCAGTTGCTGCCGATGGAAATTCAGGGATTCCATGACGCATTGGACCAAGCTCTTTCATCGCTAAATTGATGATGGCTCGAGCAGGCCGCCCTGTAAAAATATTAGTCAACGCGGTATGTCTCGCTCTCTCACTTTTAAGTGCTGCACGATGTACTGGGCTTGTCAGGGTTTCATGACAAAGTAAATACGCCGTCCCCACCTGAACACCAGAGGCGCCAAGCGCCATGGCAGCAGCAACACCCTTGGCATCAGCAATACCGCCAGCGGCAACGACAGGAATGCTTACCTCCCGAACAATTTGAGGAAGCAATGCAAACGTACCTTCCTGAGAATTAAGGTCATGCGATAAGAACATCCCCCGATGTCCACCGGCTTCAACTCCCTGAGCAATAATCACATCCGCGCCATACTCTTCCAACCAAAGCGCTTCTTCAAGCGTCGTCGCAGAACAAATCACCTTGGCATCAAAAGCCTTTACCCGTGCCAACAATTCATCCGATGGCAAACCAAAATGAAAACTCACCACGGGCGGCTTAAACTCTTCCAGTATATCAACGGCTTTCGAATTGAACGGTACACGCTCTGCTCCAACAGGAATAACATCGGGGTCAATACCATGCTCAATATAAAATGGTGTCAGCGCCTGATGCCAAGCCATGTCCAGACTTTGGCGAGATTCAGGCGCTTGATGGCAAAAGAAATTCACATTAAAAGGTCGATTTGTCTGGGACTTAATCGCCACTAATTCATCACGCAACGTATCCAAGCTAAGCATTGCACAGGGCAAAGAGCCCAACCCACCTGCATCAGATACTGCCACCGTCAAAGCACTGCCCTGCACACCAGCCATAGGTGCTTGAATAATCGGCCATTCAATCCCAAGAAGTTTCTGTAACGTAAACATCTTAGTCTCCGCTCTTATCTTCTTTCTAAATCAAATCCAGAAAATTCAATCCCAGATAATTTCGCCAATTCAGCATCAAAGGTCGCAAGGTCATCCCGAGAAAATTCGTTGAGATGTGAATGTCCACATGCTCGGGCCATCACCTTCATCAATTCAATAGATGAGTCAAAAAATGTGGCCAATCTTTGTGCAGAGCTTTCGACATCCAGCCTT
>JBALWM010000167.1:0-2460 GCA_036960905.1 Porticoccus sp. | reverse complement strand
GACGGCCATCACTGAATGGATAGTTATAGATGGTTGGGATGCTGCTGGTGAGTATTTCAGCCTCTTTTCCGCAAAGGCCAATCAGTTGATAGTCCTCGCTAGCATCAAGTAACTGGGTTTTGAAGAAGGCTGCAAACTTGGAGAGTTCATCAATGTTTTGCTGAACGAGTGAGCGATCCATGACCAAGAACAACTGATCTCCATTGGGCTGACACAACAGGAAGTCGGCGAGTGTTCGTCCCTTGGGGTTGCAGCGGGCACCAGTCAGGCTGCGACTCTCGTTCAGTTGCTGAACGTCACAGGTCACCTGGCCCTGCAGGAAGCGAGCTGAATCTGGCCCTTTAATCGATAATAGCCCTAGGTGGGTCAGTGGCGTGATGGTTGTTTTGTGTTCCAGGTCTGGGTAATCGTTGGGTTTTTCACCAAAAGAGAGGGCGTTTTGTTCTATCATAAAGGCACCCTGTTGGTGCAAAAAAGAATGCCAGTTGTTCATATCTAACTCAGTCTAAAGAAGCAGGATATCTTAGTGGGTAAACTTGGTCAGTTCCACTATAATGGCCGTCCTTTTTAGCATGAGAAGATAGGTAGCATTGATGGATAGGAACCGACTTTTTTGGGCGAGCCGACGGGGTATGCTTGAATTGGATCTGGTATTGCTGCCTTTTCTGGAGAAAATCTACCCAACGCTGGAACAGGAAGACAAAGAGCGTTATTGGCGTCTTCTCGATTCAGAGGATCAGGATATGTTTGGCTGGTTTCTTCGCCGAGAAGACCCTGAAGATTCAGACTTGCAAAGGATAGTGCAGATTATACGTGACACGCGATCACAAACCCGTTGAGATAACTCTTCAACGATCAAGGCTTCTTTTACTCTGGATAATTGCTATCCATTGTTTTTCCTCAGTAGCGCTCATATCACTGGGACTGCCCAATTTATTTCTTATTTCTCCGTTGATGATCATTTTCGTGGGGTTTTACTTCTCTTTTCGACGATGGTGTAAACCTGCCTGGAAAATGGTCACCTGTGATAAAAGTTGTTGGGTTTTAAAGGGTGAAGAGGATGCCCAGGAGGCCAGTCTTTGCTGGTTTTATCGTTTTGGTCAATTGATCGTCTTAGGTTTTCAGGTTGGCAAACATGGAAAGGTGACACTTTCATTGTTTCCTGATGCTGTTAGCGCTGAGCAGTTAAGGCAGCTTCGGCAGGTCCTACTATTGGTGACGCCTACACGCTCTCACTAGTCTTTACTGACGACAATATTTTGCCCGGCATAGTTAATGGGTACCATGATCGTGTCTTTGGCAATTGGTGAGGTGCTGGGGTAATCGAGCGTGTAATGAAGA
Organism: Porticoccus sp.; assembly: GCA_036960905.1. Lineage (GTDB taxonomy): Bacteria > Pseudomonadota > Gammaproteobacteria > Pseudomonadales > Porticoccaceae > Porticoccus. The sequence continues at coordinate 1,119 of JBALWM010000167.1, read as the reverse complement.
CCTCTACTTTCCTTGCGTTGTTTGGCGCAGCGAATAATGAGTTCTGCTACCAATACCAGGTTGCGAAGCTCCAATAGATCGCGGCTGATTTTGTAGTTGCTGTAATAATCCTGAATTTCCTTTTGTAATAATTCAACGCGATGCTTAGCTCGTTCCAGACGTTTTTGAGTACGAACAATCCCTACGTAGTCCCACATGAATCGCCGTAGCTCATCCCAGTTGTGGGAGATCACGACATCTTCATCAGAATGGGTGACGCGACTTTCATCCCACGGCCTGGCTGATTCGGGCTCGGGGATAGTTTCAATTGCCTGATCAATGGCAGCTGCTGCAGAGAGCCCATAAACAATACATTCCACTAGGGAGTTGCTGGCCATACGATTTGCGCCATGCAAGCCTGTGAATGCTGTTTCTCCTATAGCGTATAGGTTCCATAGATCCGTCTGTCCCACGTTATTGACCATGATGCCACCACAGGTGTAATGGGCTGCGGGTACCACAGGTATGGGTTCCTTGGTGATATCAATGCCGTAAGCCAAGCATTGGGCTTTGACCGTGGGGAAATGGCTCTCAATAAACTCAGCAGGCTTATGGGTAATGTCCAAATAGACGCAGTCACTACCTAGCCGTTTCATTTCATGGTCAATGGCTCGAGCGACGATGTCTCGGGGTGCGAGTTCAGCTTTAGGGTGGAACTTCTCCATGAAGCGCTCACCATTAGGCAGCCTCAAGTAAGCGCCTTCACCCCGGAGCGCTTCGGTCATTAAAAAAGCCTTGGCATTGGGGTGGTACAGACAGGTGGGATGGAATTGATTGAATTCCATATTGGCCACCCGGCAACCACGGCGCCAGGCGACAGCGATACCGTCACCTGTGGCCCCATCGGGGTTGCTTGTGTAAAGGTAAGCCTTGCTGGCCCCGCCGGTTGCCAGTATTACAACTTTCGCTTGAAACACACAGACACGGTCACTCTGGGTATTCAGTACATAGGCACCTGTGCATCGAATGCGGCTTGAATTTTTATCCGCCTGGGTGATTAGGTCAACAATGACATGATTTTCAAACAATTCAATATTGTTGCTTTGTAACACTTGATCCGACAGTGAGGTGGAGACTTCT